>JAIETE010000266.1 GCA_019745505.1 Candidatus Obscuribacterales bacterium
TGGATTACATCGAGCGCAAACATTCCCACCGACTACGGCATCATCCCTGATTTAGCAAAATATCCGGAGCTTGTCCTTGTCAACAGATTTGATTGGGTGCCGCCATTCTTACTGGCGGTTTCACTGCTCGTCATCGGGGACCTGCTGAAAGTCATCGCACCCGAACTACACACATCGGGGCTACAACTTCTCGTATGGGGATTTTTCGTAAGCACGGTGGTTCTTTTCCACGGCACCTGCTGTATCAATTCAGTCGGACATATTTTCGGCAGCCAGAGATACGAAACAAATGATGCAAGCAGAAACAATTTCGCGCTGGCTGTCATAACGCTGGGAGAAGGCTGGCACAACAATCATCACCGTTTTCAGGGCACAGCGCGTCAAGGCATATACTGGTGGGAGATTGATGTCACCTATTACGTGCTCTGCTTGATGGAGACTTTCGGTTTGGTGTCCAAAATTCATCGACATCCGGGCGATCCCAAATTACCCTCGAGCAAAATTTGCGATCGTACCGAAGATCTCAGAGAGAAGCAGGAGATCGCGACATGAAAAGAGTCGCCATCGTAGGATCGGGAATAGCCGGACTCGGTTGCGCACACCTTTTGCACGACGAATACGAAATAGTGCTCTTCGAAAAGAACAACTATGTGGGAGGCCACACCAACACAATCGATGTTCCCGAAAATGGAGAGACCATTCCCATAGATACCGGATTTATGGTTTTCAATCACGAAACCTATCCGAATCTGACGAAACTGTTCCAGGAGTTGGGGGTAGAAACGAAGCCGACCGACATGTCTATAAGCGTTCAGAGCATTGCCCACGACATTGAATGGTGCGGCTCGAGCTTGAATCAAGTTTTTGGACAGAGGAAGAACATTCTTTCCGCCCGCTTCTGGAGATTGATGCTCGACCTCAATCGCTTCAATTCACAAGCCGAAAACGATGTGGATAACAGAGCTGTTCAGGCGATGACTGTCGCTGAATACGTCAAGTTTCGCTCTTTCGGCGAAGACCTGTTAAATCTCTATCTGGTGCCCATGGCATCGGCAATCTGGTCAATGCCGCCATCGGCCACCAAATCATTTCCTGTCTCCACCCTGCTCAGATTCTTCCACAACCATAGATTCAATGCCGGTCTTGACGGACACCTCAAATGGTACACCGTGGTGAACGGCGCGCGGGAATATGTGAAAAAGCTGGTTGTTCCATTTTCCGATCGTATTCGTTTGAATTCTCCAGTCAAAAGAATCATACGCAACTCTGGCTCTGTCTCAGTTTTGACGGCTGCGGGCGAAGAGAGATTCGATCACGTAATTCTGGCATCTCATGCAGATGAATCGCTTAAAATGCTCGATAGTCCGACGGATCTCGAAGCAACCCTGCTCCAAAATTTTTCATATCAGCTCAATGACGCGACTGTGCATACCGACACGACCGTAATGCCGAGAACAAAGCGTTGCTGGGCAGCGTGGAATTATCGTTTCGGAAAAACCATTGATGAAGACGCGCCCCCTACGACTCACTACTGGATGAACAGGCTGCAAGGAGTTTCTCAAAACAGAGATTACTTCGTTTCGCTGAATTCAGACGCGATTATCGATCCAAGCAAGATCATCAAACAAATCAAATACACTCATCCGACCTACACAAGAGACTCGATTGCAGCTCAGGCACGTTTGCACGAACTTAACTTACAGGGCAGCCGGCAAGTTCTATTCTGCGGCAGTTATTTCCGTTACGGCTTTCACGAAGACGCCTTTACGTCAGCACTTAACTTGTGCCGCCTGATGAAAAGAGAGGTGGTGCCACTATGTTGAAAGCAACGCAAGAGCGGCTAAACTCGTGCATCTACAGAGTAAATGTCGTACATCAAAGATTGCTGCCCAAGAAGCACAGATTCGAGTACGGACTCTTCATGTTTATGCTAGATCTGGACGAGGCGGAGCAAATCAATCAATGCCTAAAGCTTGCAAAAATAAATAGACGCGCGCTCTATCAGTTCGACAATGAAGACCATTTTGCTCTCACACCGGTATCAACGCGAGAGAAACTCGCCGCTTACCTAGCCAGCAAAGGCATCGGTGGAGACTTCGGGCGTGTTCTACTGCTAACTAATTTCCGATTTCTGGGATATGTTTTCAATCCTGTCTCGATCTATTTTGTGCATGATAAATCAGGCGAGCCGTTGCTCGCGGTAGCTGAGGTAGGCAACACTTTTCTGGAAAGAAAGCCATTTCTGCTGCCACTGGTCAAAGACGAGCAGACAGGGAAGTCCACATTCAAGCTCACAGCCCCAAAGCAATTTTACGTTTCACCGTTCAGCAGGGTTGATGATACCTTCGAATTCATTTGCAATAGCCCGACTGATTCTCTTGAAATTCATATCAATACGAGGGCAGGTGTGCCGCAAGCAATAGGCAGCCAGAGCGGACCCGATGCGCCGAGTGCACCTCCGGGTCCGACTACGCTGGTGAGCAGCCTGCGGGGCCGCCGCATAGAACTTAGCGACAGCAACATTATTCGATGCACGCTGCGTTATCCATTCGTAACGCTTGGTGTAATTGGACTGATTCATGCGCATGCATTACTTCTCTGGCTGAAAAGATTGCCTTTCTTCCTGAAGGAGGAAAATCTCGAGAGTCAAAGAGAATTGATCAACCCACATAGCTCGTTGAAAAACTTGGAAAGAGAGAATGAAATTCTGAGCGTACACGCATACAAAGGAGCAGCACGATGACTTCCGCTCTCAAGGTCCAATCAGCGCCGGAGCACAAAGTTATTGCCCCGCCACAGGGCAAACAAAAACTGAGCCGCGATCTGGTACTTTCAGCCCTGAAGGGAATGCGTCTCGGGCGAATGGAGATAGAATGCGCCGATGGAATGCAAGTAGTCATAGGACAGGAGAATGCCCGAGTATCGGCAAAGATTTTCGTCCACAGGCATGAATTTTTCGAGAAGTGCCTGCTGTACAGCCATATCGGATTTGCCGAGGCGTACATGGATGGGGACTGGGACACGCCCGATATCAAGTCCGTAATCTCATGGTTCGTTCTAAACCTCGAGGATTCGACGGTTTTCGAAGGTTCTTCAGGCAAGAAGATGTTCATGAATTCACTAGGCTGGCTCAATCGAGCGTCGCACTTGCTGCGCAGCAACAGTATCTCCGGCAGCAAGAAGAATATCAGCGAGCATTACGATCTGAGCAATGAATTGTTCGCCCTCTTTCTCGACCCGACGATGACTTACTCGAGCGCAAAGTTCACAAGACCGGATATGTCGCTTGAAGAAGCACAGATGGAAAAGGTCGACTCGATTTGCAGAAAGCTTATGCTGTCAGCCAGCGATCATCTGCTGGAAATAGGCAGCGGCTGGGGCACGCTCGCGATTCATGCAGCAAAGAAATATGGATGCCGGGTCACTACAGTGACTATCTCCGAGCAGCAATTTGCGTATGCGAAAAAACGCATCGAAGAGGCCGGACTCTCATCGCAAATCGAGATTCGCATGTGCGACTACAGATATCTGGAAGGGATTTACGACAAAATCGTATCGGTAGAGATGATTGAAGCGGTCGGCGACAAATTTATGGAGACCTATTTCGCCTCCATCAATCGTTTGCTCAAACCGCATGGTTTAGTGGGCCTACAGATGATTACCTGCCCGGACAGCAGATATAAGATTCTGCGGGACAATGTCGACTTCATCCAGAAGTACATTTTTCCGGGCTCATTGCTTCCTTCCGTCGGTCGCGTTACCGAAGCGCTCAACCGAACAGGTTCGCTAAACCTGTTCGAGATGGAAGACATCGGTCTTAGTTATGCAAAGACCCTGGATATGTGGCACGAAAATTTCAACAACAGGCTGGATGAAGTACGCGCACTCGGGTTCGACGAGCGTTTTATCCGCAAGTGGAATTATTACTTCAAATACTGCAGCGCTGCCTTTGCTATGCGTAACATCTCTGCGGTGCAGGCGATCTATACAAGACCAAACAACCTTACAATCGCCGAATAACAATGTTGATTTCAGAGCTAGTCACTAAGGAATTGATACTGCTTGGCGCAGTGTCCGCTGCATTGACCGCGCTTTTTCTTTACAGCAAAGCAATAAAGAATGCTGGTATCGTCGATGTTTTCTGGGCAGCCAGTTTCGGAATCATATCCATCGCCTTTACAGCAATATGTTCCGGATTGCCGGAGCGAAAAATCCTACTGCTCATCGCCGTTCTGCCCTGGAGCTTTCGTCTGACATTGCATCTGCTGCAGCGCTTTCTCAAAGACCATCCCCACGAAGACAGTCGCTACGCAGCATTGCGAAAGGAGTGGGGCGAGAAGGCAGACATAATGATGTATTTAGTCTTTCTCTTCCAGGGCGCACTGATCACCATACTGTCTCCACCCTTCATAATCGTTGCGTCGGACACTCATGCCGGCCTCCGTGCAGCCGAGATTCTTGGCGCGGCAATCTGCACCATCGGCACGATCGGTGAGTCGATTGCAGACGATCAATTGCGCAAATTCAAGAACAATCCGGATAATAGAGGAAAGGTCTGCGCCACCGGATTGTGGAATTACAGTCGTCATCCAAATTACTTTTTCGAATTTGTTGTCTGGCTGGGAATATTTCTGCTTGCCGCTTCAGCCCCTTTGGGTGTATACACCGCCTACTGTCCGCTTCTGATGCTGTTCTTTCTCACAAAAATGACAGGAATCAAGATTTCGGAAGAACAGTCTCTGAAATCTAGAGGCGAGGCCTACCGGCGCTATCAGGAAACAACAAGTGCATTCTTTCCCTGGGTCAAAAAATCGGCAAGAAACTCATGAACGGAGATAACGCCAATGGCTACTGACTGGATCTACAACGCACTGGCTACAGACCTTGTGCCGGAATGGATTATTCGCGCAGGAATCCGCAGAATGCTCGCGCAAAAATTGCGCACCGAATCCAAACCGACAACCGAATTGCAGCGACGCGCTCTGATGAGTTTCGTCCAAGAATTGAAATCAAGCCCGATCGCCATTCACACGGACGCAGCCAATCGCCAACATTATGAAGTGCCGGCCCGCTTCTTCGAGCTTGTGCTCGGGCCTAGACTCAAATACAGCTCGGCCCTTTGGCTGGAAGATACCGCCGACCTCGGGCAGGCGGAAATCAACATGCTGGAATTGTACTGCCAGCGTGCCGATTTGTCAGACGGGCAATCAATAATGGATCTCGGCTGTGGCTGGGGCTCTTTGTCGCTCTACCTGGCCGAGAAATACCGAAATTCCAAAATTGTCGCCATATCCAATTCCTCTACGCAAAAAGAATTTATCGACGCGCAAGCTTCACTGCGCGGACTCAAGAATGTGACTGTAATCACTGCGAACATCGCAAACTACGATACGGAATTGGAATTCGACAGAATTGTCTCCGTCGAGATGTTCGAGCACCTAAAAAATTACCGTGCCATGCTCGCCAAAGTAAGCCGCTGGCTTCGCCCCGACGGAAAGCTCTTCATCCACATTTTTACGCACAAGCACTTCGCCTATCACTACGAAGACAAAGACGGAACCGACTGGCTGACGCGAAATTTCTTCGAAGGCGGCACGATGCCGTCGGAAGATCTGCTTCTGTACTTTCAGGAAGACGTTCGCATTGTCGAACAGTGGTCGGTACCGGGCACTCACTATCAGAAAACGGCGGAAGCCTGGTTGCGGACTATGAAAGACAGGCGAATAGAAGTGATGAAAATCATGTCCAAAACATACGGTGAGACCGAAGCCGTCAAATGGTGGTCCTATTGGAAGCTCTTTTTCCTTGCATGCGCAGAACTGTGGGGATATAAGAACGGGACGGAGTGGACCGTTTCGCATTACCTTTTCGAAAGGCAAGAGAAGAATCGCGGCGAACGCGACAAGACTCCATATCGCATACTCGAACGACGCTCTGGCTAGCGCCCGTCCTGGTTAGTTGCACCCCTGATATTGATTCCCAGAAATATAGGTGGTGAAAGCCCTGACATGCGAAAGCTATTTTTATGCAATAGTAAAAATATTAGGAACCACGGCAGTAAATCGCTCGTCCCTCGATCTTGCATGAAGACCTCCAGGATAGCGCAAAACCTGCAAACGCTGATGCTATTTGTAGCGTTGGTGGTTTCGCAGTTCGTCTCTCAACCAACTCAATCAAGCATCGGCAGGGAGTCGCAGCAAGTATTAGCAGTCGGGAATTCCAAAATTCTCTTCAGCGTCCAGGAGGGTCCGCTATCAGTCAGCAGAGCGGATCTGGCAGTTTACGTGAAAGATGCAGCAAGAGCAGTGACTGCATACTACGGTACATTTCCTGTACACAAAGCGGTGATAAACTTCGTCCCGAGTGACGACGATGGAGTCGGACTGGGCACCTCCACTTACGATGATGACGAAGACTATGGTGTGGTCACGATCAATATCGGAGAGAACACGACCAGGCGCGATCTAAGAAACAGTTGGACACTCACACATGAGCTCATGCACCTGGGCTTTCCCGTAGTGAGCCACCACAAACGTTGGCTTTCCGAAGGAATTGCCACATACGTAGAGCCGATCGGAAGAATGCGCATCGGCAATCTCTCCTCTGAAGAAGTCTGGGGAGACTTGTTGGACAATCTGCCTAAAGGTCTGCCGCGCAGGGGAGACGGCGGTTTGCGTTCTGCGCGCAATTTCGATCGCATCTACTGGGGCGGAGCGCTCTACTGCTTGCTCGCTGACGTCGAGATCAGGCAACGAACAAACAACCGAGTGGGACTGGAAGACGCTCTGCGCTCCATAGCAAAACAAGGCGGAACCGCAGCCTCCAACTGGGACGCAGAAGACGCCGTTGCCGCGGGAGATAAGGGGCTGGGAGTGAATGTACTTCATCCGTTGTATACGAAGATGGGCGAACAGCCTATAAGCATCGATGTCCCCGCATACCTGCGCAAGCTGGGGGTGGTGAAATCAGGGGAAACAGTCACTTTCGACGAGAGAGCTCCTTTAGCCGCCATTCGTCGAGCAATCGACGGCTCAGACTGATTCATCATTCGCAACTTTTCAACAAAGAGCCGCGCGATCGGTCTAGTATTGAACCTGAGCGAACCCGGTTAAGTGAGGTCTCCTTGAAAAAGAGGAGGTAATGAAGGGTGAGTGACCTGATCTTTGCGCGAGCCCAGATGGGCTTCTCTTTGGCATTCCACATCATCTTTGCCGTGGCTGGTATCGCCCTGCCCCTCATGATGGTGATCGCCGAAGCGCTCTGGTTGAAGACTGGCGACGAGACATATAAAACGATTACGAAACGTTGGGCGCGAGGCACAGCGGTTCTTTTTGCCGTAGGTGCCGTATCGGGTACAGTGCTCTCATTTGAACTGGGGCTTCTCTGGCCGGAATTCATGAAATGGGCAGGCTCGATAATCGGACTGCCCTTTGCGCTTGAAGGCTACGCATTTTTCACTGAGGCAATTTTTCTCGGCATCTACTTATATGGATGGGATAAAGTCAGCCGCCCAATGCATTTGCTGTCAGGTTGTATCGTGGCGCTAAGCGGCGCATTGTCGGCCGTCTTTGTCGTTATTGCAAATGCCTGGATGAATGCGCCGGTAGGATTCAAGCTGGTCGGAAATCTTCCCACTGAAATCGACCCGATAAAAGCAATGACCAGCCCGGCGGCGTTCCCTCAGGTCTTGCACATGCTGATCGCTGCCTATGCTGCAATCGGGTTACTGGCGGCCGGCGTTCATTCTTTCTTGCTCTTGAAAGACAGAACAAATGTCTTTCACAGGCGTGCTCTCGGCATTTGCCTCGCCCTTGGTTGCACAATGGCAATTGCAGAACCTCTGAGCGGAGACATCCTGGCGCAAATGGTCGCGCATACCCAGCCAATCAAGCTGGCGGCGCTCGAGGGTCAATTTGACACCATGCGCGGTGCGCCTCTTCGCATCGGCGGCTGGCCCGATGTAGAAGCGAAACAAACACCCTACTCAATTGAAATACCCAAGATGTTGAGCATGCTCGCATATCACGATCTAGATGCGACAGTAAAGGGTTTGAAAGACTTTCCGCGCGACGAATGGCCGCCTGTGCTTCTCGTACATCTCAACTTTCAAATGATGGTGATGTGCGGGGTGATAATGGGGCTCGTTTCACTCTGGGGCGCGGCACTGTATTTGAAGACGAAACGACTGCCGGATTCGCCGGCATTTCTCAAAGCAGTGGTAGGCATAAGCCCACTCGGGCTTCTGGCAATCGAGTCCGGATGGATGGTTACAGAATTGGGCCGCCAGCCGTGGGTGATCCATGGAGTGATAAGAACAAGCCACGCGGTCACGCCGATGCCGGGGCTATGGCTGCCGTTCAGCACATTCTTGGTTGTCTACATAGTCCTTGCAGTCATTGTCGTCATGCTGCTCATCCGAGAGTTTTCCCGCAGCCAGGACGCAAGCACACAGCCCCAAGACTCGCATTCGCAAAACCCCGAAGACCCCAGCGCCGCAGGCAAGAGCAAGGACGTCCGGCATGAATGACGCAGCCCTCTACCTGGCTATCATCATGATGATTTCGCTCAATCTCTATGCCCTCATGGGTGGTGCCGATTACGGCGGCGGAGTCTGGGACCTCCTTTCCATCGGAAAACGAGCTAAAGAGCAAAGAGAGCTTATAGCCGGTGCAATCGGCCCGATTTGGGAAGCCAATCATGTCTGGCTCATTCTCGTTGTGGTTATTCTCTTCTCCGCTTTTCCTCAGGCCTTTTCAGTTTTGTCAGTTTCGCTGCACGTGCCGCTCACACTCTTGCTTCTAGGTATCATCGCCAGAGGAACCGCATTCACTTTTCGCAAATACGACAGCCACAAAGATCACGTACAACGCCGATGGGGGCGCATATTTGCTGTAGCAAGTCTAATCACGCCAGTGCTGCTGGGGATCGTTGTCGGAGCAATTTCACAGGGAAAAGTTTCAGCCGATATAACAGGCAAAACCTTTGCGCAGGTCTATCTAGATCCGTGGTGCACTCCATTTTGTTTCGCCGTGGGAGGCTTTGCTCTGGTTTTATTCTCTTTTCTTGCAGCCGTGTATTCTACGGTTTACGCCCCTACGGACGAATTGAAAACCGACTTCCAGAGGCGTGCGCTGGCGGCTCAATTTGCCTGTGCTGTTCTCGCCTTGCTGGTTTTCGTCCTTGCTGAAAATTCCGCCCCGGGACTCAAGAAATCGCTGGCCGAGAGTTCATGGAGTTTATTCTTGCAAGCGGCCACTGCAATATGTGCTATTTCATCTTCCGCAGCCCTGTTAGCCCGTAAGTTTCATCCAGCTCGTTTTCTTGCCGCAGGGCAGGTCACGCTCATACTCTGGGGCTGGGGACTTGCACAGTATCCTTATATAATCCGCCCAGACATGACGATAAACAATGCACAGGGCGCAACTTCTACACAAACGCTGCTTCTCGGCGCCCTTGCCTCCGGGGCCTTGTTGCTGTTTCCGTCCTTCTACTTTCTGCTGAAAGTCTTTAAGCATCAAATCGATCAACCTATTAATAAGTAGCCTCGATAATTCAGAACGGCATTTCTGCCGGCCCAAAATAAAGGAGCGGCATCTCTGCCGCTCCTTAGATGATCTCAGGTCGATTCAACAACTAGGGTCCGCTGCTGCTCTTGCTGCGTGGACGATGAGAAAGTTGCTGCAAGAGAATTGCATTGGCAACTTGTTGATTGTTGTTGTTGTTATTTCCGCGGTTGCTGCAGCAAATTGCAATGGGAATTGCGATTGCGCAAGCAACACCTGCCAACACCAGTCCGGTCACGATGACCCTGGTAGCAGTGCTATGTTCGCCCGAAGAAGTTGACTTCGTGGGCTTAACTGCGACCGGTTTGCCTGCTGTGGGCGTGAAGCTCATCTTGGGGCTGCCGCCGGTTGTGCAGGTGAAGTTGAAAACACGAGCCGAGTGAATCGATGCCACAGAGCTCATCGCTATTTCTTGTCCACCGCAACGCAGACCTTCGTTGGTCACGTTGGAAACCGGTCCATTGACGCGGCTGCCGTCTGTGAGTTCAACATAGTCGTTGTTGCTTTGCGCATCGATTTGCGAGAGCTTCGGACCGTTATCAAAGTAGGCTTGTCCGCGAACGGTATTGCCGGACATTGATGTCTTAAATGTGTTTCCACTCAATTGAGTTACGTTGCCACTGCTCGAGGCGGTAGCGATCGTTATTGCGGTGCCTGCCATCACAGCCAGTCCGCCTGCCAAGAGCAACGAACCTACCTTGTTGACCGGCGCTTCGCCTTTCGGACCCGCCGATGCGTCATAGCTGACTTCAGCCATTGCCATTGGGGAGACCGACATTTGGAAAGCGAATATTACGCTTAAGAACAGAGCTAGAAATCTCACTGGTTTACTCCAGACTTAGCAAAAGGTTTCAAGGGACTCCAGATTTCTTTCAATTATTAGTGACAGTAACTATCGAGTCAAATGCTATGCCCCGCTTGACATGAGGAATAACAGGAGATTTTACAAGCATGGTGACTCGATTTTTACCGCCCGGTTTGCGTAACGGATATACCGCCTTTTCAAGGGTTACCATTAGCAAAAAAGCTTAATCTGTGAGATAACCCCTAATTAGGCGGCCGACACCGTTAATGCTGTACAAGTTTTCAAGCACAGCGGGTCGACTGTAGAGGAGCAGCGGACCCGCGAATGGCATCTTAGTAAAGAGCCTCAAAGACATGGGTCCTTTGATTTCAGGCCCAGGCGGCTAATCAAGCGCTCCTGCGTCTCCTCCACTGCGGTTGTCAGCAGACCGCCGCAGGTGGAAAATGGATGACCTCTTACACGGTCGTCCATTGGATCTAAGTCGAGTCGAGCACGGAAAGGGGTCGGGCGGATTTGAACATGATTAAGAATCGAATGAATAAACCCACTGCAGCTTCAGCCTTCATGACAGCGCTGGCGATTTCAATGATTTTTCCAGTCAGTGCACAGGCGGGCCCGCCTTCTAATTCCGATCGTCTGAACGCTCCGGTTCTAAACATCGCCCAACTGGGGATGCCGATCACAACACCGCCGGTAGTAGCACCAAAACCAAATGAATCGATGCAACTGCAGACTTTGCGCCAGGCGGTCAAAGCCGGCAAGGCAACGATGAAGGTCAAAGGCGACGGCGTAACAACATCGTCTGTTCGCTTGCAAATCACAAACAAAACAAATGCGCCTTTGAAAATCATTGTTCCGTCCAACGAAATTTTGAAGCCGAATGTGAGCGGCGTTCAAAACATGATGGTCATCGCTGACGTATTCATGACTATCCCAGTGGGACAGACGACAATCGCCAAGATACCTACGGTTTGCGCGTCCGTTAAAACAGTACCGCCCCCGCCGGCAGACGGAGTCGAATTTTCCGCAGGCAATTATGAGGACCCTGGCGTTTGGAAACAACTGTCAGGCATCATTGCTGCATCAAAAGAAATCGACAGAGCCGGCGGATACAAGGGGCTACCGGTAGCGGGCTCCGCGAAAGAACAAATTTCCCAGTTGGCCGTTTGGAGATTGCTCGGTCTGAAGTCCGGGGCTCCCGAACATCAAGTCACTCCACAAACTATTCAACAAGACTTGATCAATGCAGTATCAGAAGCGGTCAAGAAAAATCCGGGGATGCTGGGCCAGCTCGGTGGTGGATACTCGATCGATTCCAAGACGGGAAATCTGATCGTCGCCGAGGCTCAAAGGAAAAAGCTTGATGAGCGCTGCAATGCGATTTTCGACGCAGTCGACCTGACTATAAGGCGTTCGAGCGACCCAAACCTCAAGAAGGTTGCGTCTTTGCCCTCGGATTCCACCTGGGACACATTCGTGAATGTAGGTGAGCGTGCTTTTGATGACGGCAACTTCATTGAAGCCGAAGAGATGCTCGGACAATCACTCACTGAAGCGGAAGCATTCGGAGAAGCAGACCCCAGACTCACACGAAGCATGACCAGCCTGGGCAAAACCTATCTGGATCTTAGTTGGTACGAGAAGGCCGAACCTCTCTTCAGCCGAGCTTTAGCTCTACGCACAAAGGTGCAAGGAGCAAACTCTCCGGAAGTTGCGGAAGTCGACAATTGCTTGGGTATGCTGAAACAGCAGCAAGCTCTCTATGGACAGGCTGAGGAGTTCTTCAAGAAGGCACTGGCCATTCTGGACCAGGCAGCTAATTCTTCAAGTAAGGCACTGGCCGAAGTTTTGAGCAATATAGGCAAGAATTTTTACTTGCAAGAAAATGGCGAAGCCGCTATAGAACCCTTGAAGAGGGCCATGGCGATAATGCTTCTCAATGCGCAACAAGGAGTTGAGAAGGGTCAAGCAGTTCAATTGCCGCCGGAAGTGGCCGAGGTCGAAACAAACCTAGCCTGGGCATATCTTCAAGTCGGCAAGCTTCAAGAAGCCGCAACGCTGCTGCAAAAGGCATTGGCCATCGACACTAAAGCGTTGGGAGAAGACCATCCCTTTGTCGCGAAGATTCTCGAAGGACTAGCGACCGCATCGCAGAAGCAAGGACAAAACGAATCCGCCGAACTGTTCAAAAAACAAGCTCAAGCTATTCGCGAGAAATCCCTCGGACAAGATCACGAAATCATCGCCGCATTACCGCTTGGCACTGATTCGCTGACACGAATCAAACTTCACGTCGAAGGCGCCAAGAATATCGCCGAAAACATGGAAAGCGTAAAGGCCAGCGCTCGCACCATATCTGGTGACAGCATGGACAAAGAGCGCGTCAATCGACCAATTAAGGACAAATGGGCTCTCGTCATAGGAATCAGCAAATTTGCCGATTCTTCAATCAATTTGAAATACGCAGCGAAGGATGCGCAAGATTTCAGAGAGTATCTTGTCAAAGAAGCCAAATTTGCGCCCGACCATGTGCGCCTTTTGATCGATGAGCAAGCAACGAGAGAAAACATCCTGGCCAATCTCGGTGATAAATGGCTGCCGCGCGTAGCCAATCCTGACGATCTGGTCTTGATCTACGTATCGAGCCACGGCAGCCCATCAAAAGTAGACTTACAAGGCGCAAATTACCTGGTCGCTCACAACACCGACAAAAATAGCTTGTACGCTACCGGAGTGAATATGCAAAATTTGGTCAAAATGATCAAAGATCGCGTGCATTCCGATCGCATTGTATTGATGATGGACGCTTGCCATTCCGGCGCTGCGAACACCGCAGGAAAGGGAATCTTCCGCATCGGTAATTACAGCGCTGATGAACTGGCTCAGGGCAGCGGACAACTGGTCATTTGCTCCAGCGAGCCGACTCAAACATCCTGGGAGTCGAAGCGCTATCAAAATGGTGTTTTTACACACTATTTGCTGGAAGGCTTGAGACAAAACGGTGGCATGAACAAACTCGGCCAAGCTTTTAAGCACATGCAGGAAAAAGTGCAAGAAGAAGTGCTGAGAGACAGAGGTGAATTACAAAGACCACTTCTCAAAAGCAAGTGGGTCGGTGACGATTTGATCTTGGGAGCAAGCCCGGTAGCTCCACGAATCGGCATGGAAGAGGATCAACCCAGGGTGCAGAACACTAATATCCAGGCGAATACGACCGCAGGCGGAGCAAGCAAAGCAACGCAGACAGGTAAATCAGCTGCTGGCGCAAGTAAAACGGCACCGCCGGCCAAAGTGACACCAAAAGCGGTGCCCGGCGGAAAGTCGGGTGCAAAGAAATAGCACGCCACAAAGAGATGCTGGGAAGTACCGATGCAATTCGCCTACTTCGCAGTGACTAGATACAAGTCGGTTCGACCAAGCTTGTCGTGCTCGATCACCCGGTAGTTCTTTTCCAGATGTTTTTTAAACAGCTGGTACACCGTCCATGCAAGCAGCCAGTCTTGCGGCGCCTCTCTGATGACGAACCAGGTGCGCCCCTTAACTGCCTTGAGCCCGGGCATATCAAGGCTGACATCGGTCATCTGCGTTTTTTCTCTGTTGAGTACATGCTCGACGGTTACGTCGTAGGTTTTGTTCTTGCCGCGATAGTAATAGTTGAACAAATACTGAGAGTGATAATTCCAAACTACAACATCGTCGCCGGCTTGCTCGTGCTCCTGGATAAAACTGGAAATCTGCCGCCAGTCTTCTGAAACCGGATGAGTATAGAGATAAGCCAGATTCATCAGCATTATCACCGCGTATATCATTGCCGCAATCACTGCAAACACTCTCAGTTTTACCGGTCTCCAAATTTCGCACCACCCGGCTGCCAAAATGATGAAAACAAACGGGGAGGCAAACATCAAATACCTGGTAATTACAAATGAAGCTGTAAATTGCGAAATACCCCAAGCAAAAAATACAGGTATGAGCGCCCACCCGCTGCACCATATAAGCCACCGCCTGCTGAGTGCCGGTATGATTGACAGGGCGATCAAAAACAGAACCGCAAAAGAATAGAAGTCCGCCAATAGTCCACCTTCTACGGGTCCTCTGCATTCCTGAATCGGCAGCGCCGTGCTGGTGAAATTAACAAGCATCATGAGCGCGTCCGAAACTTGAGGGGGAGGCAACCCATATCTCCAGTCGTCATACGCACTGGTGGCGGTCAACTGCGGCATCTTCCAGGCAAAACAAGCATAGAGAGCCAGAACGACAATAAAGCTGGCAAGGACGGCGGGAAAGAGTTTATTCTTTCGCTCCTTGCAGAAAGAAAAAACCATATCCACGCCCAAAAGAACGGCAGTGAGAGGAAGTGTCCAGACCATGAGCGTTCTTATACCGGCCCATAGAAAAACCCATAGCTTGTTCTGCGTCTGAAAGGCGCTAATTAATGAGATACCGCCCAAAAGAGCAAAAAAATTGCCCAGGGTATACATTCGCACCAGTTGGGAATAGTGCACTTCCATTGGTGAGAACGCCATTAGAGCAGCGGCAACCAGACCGACCTTTCTACCGGCCGCCAATTGCCCCAGATAGTAAGCAAGAGCGATATTGATCGTGCCGAAAAATACAGAGAAAAGGCGCAACCACACTTCACTGGTTCCTGCTTTCATCCAGAGATTGAGCAGAAAGAAGTAGACGGGACGAATGGAATCGAATGCGATCAACTCAGGATCGCCACTGCCGTTGGCGACCAGGATGCTGTATATTTCGTCGCCGAAAAGTCCGTATGTCCCAAGCTCATTGAGCCGCAAAAACAGCCCAACAGCAACTATCGCTAATAGGATTAGTAAAGATAGAACTGTGCGCTTTTCCCTGAGATCAGGGAAGATCTTCGACCAAAGGCTTTTGCCCGAATCACAGTCGATTTTTTGGAGATCTTGCGCAGTCAACTAAAACGCCCCGGCAACTTCTGCTGCCGACTATAGTAATTTTTTTGACCAGCCGCAACGTATATTCCTTAAAGTACGCAGAGAGAGCAGTTGGATCCGGCTGCTCTCTCTTACGAGTTAATTATTTGGTGATAGTCAAAACTTAGACAGGCGGCCCTCTTTCCTCGGCCAGTCGAAGTTTTAAGGTTGAAAAACTCTTGATCATCAGGTAGCTCCGAGAGTGATACGTGATTTGTCTGCTGAGTTTTACTGTGCAAATGAAGACCAAAGTTGACCCACCGCAACAGATATAGCGGCGGTATATAGGGTTAAGCGACCCACGCAGGTCTCACTTGCATTCTTCAACTAAACCACGGCGATCAATCGTTGTCAAGCATTTTCAAAAGTGCCAACCAGTGCGGGTTTCGAAACAAGCCCCCACAGGCTGGCACTTTCAGGAGATCCAGGCAAATGCCACCACTTTTGGTATCAAATCCGAAGCTTATCTCTGAGTTCTCTATCGAACCGCCACTGGAAGTGGATTGCGCTCGACAAACTGACGCTGATGCCAGTATGGATATGCCGGTGTAGGCTCACTGACGGCATCGAGACGCGCCACTTGATCTTCGCTCAAATTCCAGCCCACCGCGCCCAAGTTTTGCTTCAGTTGCTCTTCATTGCGCGCTCCGATCACAACGTTTGCTACTGTCGGTCTCTGCAAAAGCCAGTTGAGAGCAATCTGGGGAACAGACTTGCCAGTTTCTTTGGCAATTTCATCAAGCACATCCACAACATCGTACAAGTAATCGTTATTGACGGGCGGTCCGAAATCAGCGGTCTTGTGCAAGCGACTCACTTCCGGAAGGGGAGTATTTCTGCGAATTTTGCCGGTCAGGCGTCCCCAACCCAGCGGGCTCCAAACCATCGTCGCGACTTTCTGATCGGCAGCAAGCGGCATCAGCTCCCACTCAAATTCTCTTCCGATCAACGAATAATACGCCTGGTGCGACACGTATCTGGACCAGCCATACTTTTCCGAAATATCCAGCGACTTCATCAAATGCCAGCCGGAAAAATTGGAGCAACCGATGTAGCGAACTTTGCCGCTCTGCACCAAAGTCTCGAGTGTGGATAAGACTTCTTCTATAGGAGTCAACGCATCGAATCCATGCATGTGATAGAGGTCGATATAGTCCGTACCAAGGCGCTTCAAACTGGCATCACATGCCTTTATCAAATGGTGGCGAGAAGAGCCGAGATCGTTTGGACCTTCATCCATTCTAAAAGTCGCTTTAGTAGAGATAAGCAAGCGATCGCGCTTTCCCTTTATCGCTTGCCCGAGAATTTCTTCCGAAGCACCGCGCGAATAAATATCAGCGGTGTCGAAAAAATTCACCCCGGCATCCAGACAGAAATCAACGATACGAGTGGCTTCTTTCACATCGGTGGAACCCCAGGCGTTGAATAATTCTGTATTTCCTCCGAAGGTTGCAGCGCCAAAACTCAAGACGGGTACTTTCAATCCGGAGCGTCCAAGTTGTCTGAATTCCATTTTCCTAACCTCTTTTTTCTATCGTCGAATTCTGTTTCCTTCGAGTTCTCAGTCGCAATTTTCGGCGACACTCTCATCTTTCGATCATCGCCATCCGGCGTGGTTCATATCTCTCGCCGGATTTTCTCTTAGCGAGTGTATCCAGCAACTCCAGATCATCTCTGTCCAACCGCAATGAAAATGCGGCGGAATTTTCTTCAAGGTACTTGACGCGCTTGGTTCCAGGAATCGGAACTATATCATTGCCAAGCATGAGCAACCAGGCGATAGCGACTTGCGCTGCAGTCGCTCCATGCTTGACGGCAACTTCTTTGAGCAAGTCGACGAGTTTCAAATTCTTCGCAAAATTCTCAGCCTGATAGCGCGGATCAGAACGACGGTAATCATCCTCAGGAATATCATCAAAAGATTTGATCTCGCCTGTGAGAAATCCACGACCAACAGGTGAATAGGCAACGATACCAATATTCAGCTCTCTGGCGCAAGGAATGATGCGCTCTTCGAGACCGCGCTCCCATAGCGAGTATTCCGATTGAAGGGCGGAAATCTGATGTTCCTTGCAAGCTCGTTTCAACGTTTCCGGACCTGCCTCCGACAACCCGAGATAACGAACCTTTCCGGCTTCGACCAATTCCGACATAGCACCGACAGTCTCTTCGATTGGAATTTTCGGATCTACTCTATGCTGATAGAAAAGGTCTATACAATCGATTCCCAAACGCTTCAGCGATTGCTCGGCCACCTCTTTTACATGCTTGGGATGACTGTTAGCTCCTCTGGCAACACCGTTTTCAATGTTGAAACCAAATTTGGTGGCAACTATGGCCTTGTCGCGCCGCCCTTTTAGAGCCTTTCCGACAAGCTCCTCATTTTTATACGGTCCATAAATTTCAGCAGTATCCAGAAAATTGACGCCGATATCCAGGGCGCGGTGAATTGTGCGAATTCCCTCTGCTTCATCGGGTGTGCCATAAGCCCAACTCATACTCATACAGCCCAGGCCAACGGCGGAAACCTTTAGCCCTTTGTTGCCGAGGTCTCTGTACTCCATGTGATTTCCTCCGAACCAAAAGCGAAATTGGGCGCCGCGATGCGACAGCAAAACAAGGGAAACGATCATCCACCAGATTAGACCAGTCGTCTAGCATTTTGTCAACCGAATGAGCCGATATCTTTACCTGGCTCTGGATCGAGGTAGTACGAAAATTGCCTGGCTACCCTAAATGCTTGCTCCGGTTCTTATCAATTCTGCGGATTAACCAATAGATGACACGCCGGTTCGGCGCCGATCAGATATGATCGACAATTACGGAGCATACTGACAGGCTGAGAATGACCGACGAGCAACCGGCTTCAGACAATTCACCAAACAATTCGGAATCCGAGCAGATCGACAAGGAAACTACAGGCTCCGAAAGTTCTGAAAGCGCATCGAAAGCAAAAACCCTTTTGCAGCAAGCCCCAGTGACAGCTGCTCTTTTTGCCGCCAACATGATCGTATTTATCATGCTGGTGGTCATGACCAATTTGCGTTCCATGCTCGATCCGTCCGAACAGACATTAATCAACTGGAGTGCAAACTATGGACCGTTGACTCTTGGCGGCGAACCCTGGCGAATTCTCAGCAATACATTTCTCCATGCCAGTATCTTTCACCTGGCAGTCAACCTCTATGTTCTCTTCAATCTCGGACCTTTCGCAGAAAGCCTGCTGGGCAGCCGGCGGATGTTTGCGCTCTATATGATCTCGGGAGTTACAGGTTCGCTCTCGAGTTTGATCTGGAATCCCTTTCAAATAAGCGCTGGCGCATCAGGTGCGCTTTTCGGCTTATTCGGATGTTTCGTCGAACAATCCGTACTGGGAAGCGGATTTACACTCCAAGAAATTCTTCGGCCGGCTCGCGTTGTATTGATGATTGCTGTAGTAGTTAGCTGCGTCTACGGCGCCTTCATTCCAGGTGTGGACAATGCCGCGCACCTGGGAGGTTTCCTCGCCGGAACATTGCTCTCGCACTTCTTCAGACAGGATCTGAAAAAGGTTTGGAACAAGAGAGATTCGGCAGTTGTTGCAGTCTCACTAACAGCCCTCATACTCGGGACAAGTGCCGAATATTTCAGCGTGCGCGCCAACCCTCAATTTCTCGCGATGCTCGATTATCAAAATGCGCTCCCTTTGCTCAAACAGAGAAAGTATCAAGAAGCGCTCAGTTATTTGAATTCAGCAGCAAATCGCTATAAGAGCGTAGAGATTTTTCTCAAGCGCGCCAATGCTTATTGCAAAATTGGTCGATTCGAAGAAGCGGTCGAAGACTGTAATAGTGCTATCGATCTCGAACCGGAAAGCGCAGACGGATACCTCGGTAGGGGATATGTCCGCCACTGTCAAAACAACGAGATGCTGGCAATCGAAGACATTAACAAAGCGATCGAGATCAATAACAAAAACCCCGTCGCTTATAACAACAGAGCATGGTCGTATGCGTGCCTGGGAAGCTGGCAAACAGCAATTGATGACTGCAACAAAGCGCTCAAAATTGCGCCCGATTTAGCCTTGGCTCTGGACACTCGCGGCTTGTGTTATTTGCAATTGGGCGAACATCAATTGGCAGCGGACGATTTGACGAAAGCCATGAAAATCGCACCCGAAGACGGCGCTGCCTATTTTCATCGAGCCCTTGTAAACGAGCGCCTAGGCAAGGCCAAAGAAGCAGCGGCCGACCGCTTCGAAGCCCAGAGGTTGAAATACGAGCCGGAGGCTTGGGAAGCAAGCTTGAATGCGGAAGGCGCGCAGCATTAACGTTAAACCGCGTTGTCAGGCAGCAAGAACTTCCGCCCCGCAGGTTAGAATAACGCCTTACCTGGACGGCTAGCGCCGTTCCATTCAACCAGGCGACGTCTTGAAAAAGTGACTCGCCCTTACTGCATTCGAGCAAGGAGAAATCACTCATGCAAAAGAAGTGGATTCCAGAAGGACAACATGTGCTGACCCCTTACTTGATCGTCAAAGACGCAGCAAAATTCATCGAATTCGTAGAGAAGACTTTCCACGGCAGCACCACCGAGTGCATCCGCAACGGTGACAAGATCGCGCACGCGGAAATTAAAATCGGCGATTCAAAATTGATGCTCGGCGAAGCGTGCGAAGAGTTCAAAGCAATGCCGGCAGGAATTTACGTGTATGTTGAAGACACCGATGTCACCTACCATCGTGCCCTGAAAAACGGCGCCACCAGCGTGCACAAACCGGCGGACCAATTCTACGGCGATCGCTCCGGCGGCGTGCAAGACGCTTGGGGCAATTACTGGTGGATAGCCACTCACAAAGAGACCTTGAGCCACCAAGAATTGCAGAAGCGAATCGACGCAATGAAGAAAGAGCCGGCGCTCAAAAAATAGTCTTGGTGATATTCACACCAAAAGTCGAGTTCTGCTCAAGAAAGATCCAGCTCCATCACGGTCACTTCGTTTCCGTGACAGACATCTTTGCCAATCGTTTTCCAACCCAGCCCGGCATACCAGTCCGGCAGCGTATCTTCATAGGTCAACAAATAGATCTTCATGTAACCTAAAGTGCGAGCCTTTCTCTCAATCTCTTTGACCAGCTCGGTACCGATGCCTCTTGCGCGCACGGCAGGATCTACATAGACACTTCCAAGCCATGGACCTATGTCCGGACGAATGCCATCGTTCAATCGCAGCGAAGCCATGCCCAGAGGTAAACCCTCATCATCTATATACAAAACAGTCAGCGGAATCTCATTGAGATTGCAGTGTCGTGCAAAACTCTCCACTCTTCTAGTAAATGTGTATGCACTGTTGTATTTGCCCCACGTCTTAAACGCCCACCAGGCGCAAAGACCAACGAGATGTTTGAGCTCGGCCAGATAGACAAAATTGGAAGTGCAGTCGACCCTGGAAGGCAAAGCGCCGGCAGACGACTCGGCCGCTCTTCTTTTGTGAGAACGCAGACTCTTCCCAATGGATGCGCGAACATCAGCTTCAACCATGAGAACCTCGCAACAGAAGAGAAGGGTATGCAGTTTCACTCTGAACTTCTTTTGTGGCAAGATCTGGGCTGAAAGATTAAACGGCATGCCCGGATGCGGCTGATTGTGCCCGGGATAAGTAGGATAGGGAAAACCCTATTGGAAACCCGGACAAAAAGTAATAGCGTGTGGCGGGAGCCCTCTTAGTAGTTCGTCAGGTCAAATAACAGAATATGAAAATGAGAAACAGGCGCGCACATTTGTGCGCAGATCGCGCCACTGCTTTGAGTTGCGCGGGAATTCCGCTTCTTTTCTTGATACTTTGCTCTTCACTGATTTCAACCGCCCACTCTGCTTGCGCCGCGCCGGCGGGCAGACGCCTTCAAGGCGCGGCCAGCGCTCCGGACCGGCTGCTGCAAAGCCCAACGGACAATTATGTTGCGGGTATGGAGTTTATCGAATCCTGGCAAAGCAAACGAATGCCGCTCAAGGTTTACTACAAGCCAGGCTCCGATATTCCCGGCTTCGATCCAAAATACGTCGATGAGGCGAAAGCGGCCTGCCAGGAATGGACCCGGGCAACAGAGGGAAAGATAAGCTTTCAAACGGTAGATGAGGCGAAAGACGCTGACATTGAATTCAACTGGACGACTTTATTGGCGCCGGACCTGGAGCACAAGATGACTCTAGGTGCAACCTGGCCTGACACCGTTGGCGGCGAGGGAATCGTCCACGCTCGCATCGCCATTCTCACTACGCTGGACAAAAGACACGTCAGCCTCCAGGCAATGAAATGGGCAGCCATGCACGAACTCGGTCATGCTCTCGGTCTGGGTCACAGCCTGAGACCTTCAGATGTGATGTACAAGGATGTAGTCATTTTGAGCGAAGTAAAAGGCGGAGACAAAGAGATTTTGCCCACCAGCCCAAACATATGCCTTACTTCTCGCGATAGGACGACAATGAATGTTGTCTATGCCGCAAAAAAAATCATCGACGACATTCGAGCTAAAGGTCTCGACAAGCGCAATACCTGCCACGACCTGTGCAGAGCTGCAGCCAACTGCATGACGAACGGCGACAGCGGCTCGGCCATTATTGTGTTAAACGAAATTTTGCGCCTGGACAAAACATACAGTGTCGCGTCGGAGAACTTGATGGCCGCGTACTACAACTGCGGAGCCGCTCTCTACAACAAGAACTTGAATGCAGAGGCACGCCAGGTACTGGCAAAAGCCATAAACATCGGCAAAACGGTTGGAGACCAAAACCGCTTGAATGCAATCGTGGCAGTGTATCGCAATTGCCAGGGAAATTAGTGAATCAGTTGTTTTTCGTCGAAATCAGTTTTTCATCGGCACCGGCCGTGGTGCCAATCTGATTCTGCGCACGCAATTCGTGAAGAGCGTCGTTCATCAACTTGAACGCATCGTCTTTCATTTTGCCTGGTTTGCCCTGGTAGTCCGAAGGCATCAAAGGCGGCAGAACACGAGCACGAATAGTCTGGTTCATTTTGACGACATTGCGAATTTTCGGGAACACTTCATAAGTTCCATAAATCACAATCGGTACGACAGGCACGCCCAGCTCCAGCGACAAGTTGAAAGAGCCGGCGCGAAAGGGCAGCAATTCGCCAGTTTCGGTCCTGGTTCCCTCCGGAAACATCATCACCGAAGCATCTTTCTTAAGCCAGTCCTTGCAAACAGCCATCATCTCTTTGATAGAGGCCAGATTACCGCGACGAATTTTCACATACTGATTCAAATACATGTTCCAGCCGATCAGAGGAATTTTGAAAATCGTCTCTTTCGACACGAACTTGAAACAGCGGAAAAGTGAATAGCAAACGAGAATGTCGAAATACGAAGAGTGATTTCCAATTATGATGTATGTCTTGTTTGGATCGATATGCTCCGCGCCTTCGATCTTGAATCGCCAGAATGGATTTGTATAAAGATAGTGAGAGCCCCACACGCAAGAAGCCATATGCACAAGGCGCCGGCGCTTATCGAAGGGGAATGTAAATAGAGTGATGAGCGCGGTAAGGGAATTGAAAAATATCGAGGAAAGAATGAAGTAGGTCAAAAACCAAATGGAATAGACCCTATCCACCGCGTTCACTTTCACGGTTGCAATTTCTGTTTTTGGAGTTTCTGCTGCTTGCAATTTTCTATCCGGACCAACGAATCCCAATCAACCAATCGACCGCACTGCTTATCTCTAGACGGGGCGCGTCGCTTCTTTCGATAAAACCTCGACTTCAGCGCTGTGTAAAACTCTGACTGTGTGCCCCCACTCGATATCTCGCTCCAACAAACTATCGCACAGTAGAAGTTTGTTGACTGAGCGCTCGATGTTGTTGCAAATTCTGTCAAGCGGCAAGTCTTCATCCGCCGTTCCGAAGGGATGCTCCTTCTCTTCGGCGACAATCTCCAGTCCCAGCACCATGTAGGCACCGATCAGTACAACCGGAACGCTCCAGATTCCAAATTCCGGAGCGAGCGCGAATGAAACGAAGAGCAAATAGGTCACTATGATGTGCAAGATGATGCTCTTATGCGACTCGGTTATAGGCGAAGTGGCGATTCGCTCACAGGAACCCAGAACATCCAGAAGTGCTCGTGCATGCGGATCGATGACATTGAACATCATGTCATTCAGTCTGCCTTCGCGCCGCTTCTGATCAAGGACAGCATAGATTTCCTCAACGATGAGCATCGGGTGTTCGCTTACCGGATTGTCGCACTCAGGTGCTCTCGAATGCGTGGCGTCGAGCAGACGCAGATGGTCTTTCATGCCGAAAGCAAAGCGAATGAGGAGTTTGGCGAAGGCTTCTCTCTCTTGCAAATTGGGACGAACGAATTCGTAATACTTGATGGAGAGGTTGCGCAGATCGTTGACCAATTGTCCCCAGGCACGACGACCTTCCCACCAACGGTCGTAGGCGCTGTTGGTGCGGAAAACCAGTAGCATAGAGAGAATGACACCGGCAAATAGGCTGGAATTCGCTTCGATTACTCTTTTACCTTCCACCAGATGCGGAGCAACAAGAGCAATGATGGATGCGCAGCCGGCAATCACCAGCAGATACCACTGAAGCTTTCTTGCCACAGAGAAATTCAAAAGTCCCTGAAGTATTCCTTGAATGTCTCGATTCTGAGTTGCCATTGCTGTATTTCGAACCTTGGTATTCTCCCGCGTTGCGGGCTGTCGACAAGATCATATCTAATTCACCCCCTCGACAACAAGCAACTGCAAAGCTGCATGGTTAACGAAGACTTAGATTCGAGGCGGAACAGGCTAAGTTTTGAGGACGTCAACCTAAGTGAAAAACGCCAAAGCAAAAGCGATCCCATGAAAAAACTTGGTTGAATCTCCGGATTGCATGTCTTTGTTACGGACTCACTGCTACGATCTTGTGGGCATCCGAGAACGATGGCACTTGTCAGTATATCGATAGACTTGGGCTGCCAACTGGAAACATGACCACCTCACTGCGGACGAAAAACTTCATACTGAAGGCGGTAACCCTGGCCCTGCTGGTGACTCCGCAGCAAGCAAGGGCGGCAGATTCGCAAGCGGGCAATAACGCCCCCACCTCAAATCAGCCGCCGGCGCCGGCAGTCCCGTCGATATTGAAATCACGCGTTAATGCGCCACTTCTGAAAGCGCAACAAGACATTCCCCCTCCGCCGACTGCGAATCCTCCGCCGCCCGGATTTCTCACAAATCCGCCAGCCGGTACAAAACTCGAAGACTTATATCCGAGCCCCACTCCGCGCCCAGTTTTTACGGGCGGCAGCACGGACCCGCAACTGAGAGGCCCCGACCTGGAGAAAGCTCGCGAGGTTTCGCTCGAGCCGGTGCCGATGTCGCAGCTATTGCCGATCGGCAGGAGGAAACTGCCGGCAATACGACTGGAAGCTTCGTACAACGAAATCGTTCCGCTTAGAGACTGCCTCAATTATGCACTCTACAACAGCCTTCCCATTCGTATCTCGGATGCCGGTTTTGACTCGCAGAAGTATCTGTTCGTCAGCTCGCTCGGGCAATTTTTGCCTGATCTCACCCAGACTTACAGGTATCAGCAGGTAGACAGTCAGAGACCTCCAATCACAAACACCTATACAGACTCGACCACTGTAAGGTTTCCCGTATTTCAGGGCGGTGGTGTTTTCTACAACGCGCTCGTCAACCTGAACAGGACGAAAGCGGCGAAAAACAGTTATAGAGCGACAGTAAACGACACTTTGCTGGAGGTTTATCGTCGTTACAACGAGCTGATTCTCAATCATGTTCTGTTGCAGATCCGCGTCAAGTCAGTTGAATTGTCACGCGCGCAGCTCTCTTTGAACGAACAGCTGAAAGAAGCCGGCGTCGGTACCAATTTTGCGATTTACCAGTCGCGCACACAGTTAGCGCTCGATAAACAGGCACTTTTGCAGCAGGAAGTATTGGTCAGACAGTCGGCTATCCAATTGGCTGTTGCGATGAATGCCAATCTTCAATCGAACATTTATCCTGATGAAATGCGCGCAGTAGAGGCTCGTTTGGTCGACCAGGACTGGAATATCAACCAACTTGTCGCAGTAGCATCGAAGCGTCGACCGGAATTGAAGCAGTTCGAAGAATTGCGCATCGCCGCGCGGCGCAATGTTCAAGTCGCCGCATCGCCGCTCTACCCGACCTTCCAGTTTTTTGCATCGAAGACTCACAGCACCGTCGGCAGCAACGACAGTGGCAGCGGCGGCAATAATGCCGGACTTTCCGGATCGACAGTTATCATCCCCACGGGCGGCGGCGGTGGCGGCATCGGTATTAGCGGCAACGGCGGCAGGTCATTCAGTGGCGGATTCGATTTGAGCTGGAATTTGGACGGCATGGGTGTAGTCGATGCCGGACGCACGCTGTCGGCCAGAGCAGTGGCGCGACAGGCGATGCTTCAATCCAACCAACAATTGCTGACCGTGCTGCAGGAAATCCATAATTCATATCTAAATATGCTTACTGCCTCCGAGCAGGTGGACGTCGCCGGGGAAGCGGTCTTCTCCTCCAGCGAACAGCTGCGCCTGGCCAATCTGCGCCTGCGCTATGGGCAGGGTATCAACCTGGAACTCATTCAAGCCCAGCGCGACTACATCAATTCGCTGACCATTCAGGCTCAGGCGATTATCAACTACAACATTTCCCAGGCTCAGCTTCTTCGGGATACAGGTATGATTTCGGTGGGGGCACTCACCGCGACCCGGCCGCCGAAAATAAGCTCCGCGGGGACTTTGCAATACTAGAATAGGTAGGAACATGTTTTTCGGGCATGCGTCGAATTAATCATTACTGTTTACATCTATGAATTGGTTGCAACAGCTCTTGAATCCTAAAGAAGCAGCACGCGAATCAAGTCGCGAATCATCTAATACCAGCACCAGGCCGGAAGGCACGAAGAAAAAACGCGGCAAGAAGCGCATCTGGATAGCCGCGACCTTAGTCCTGGCGGCAGCAGCGACCGGCACCTACTTCTTTATGCAGAGCCCCAAGACCAACAAAGACTGGAAGAAGGACGCAATACAGGTCAAGCGAGGCACGGCGACACTGAAAGTGATCGCCACGGGATTGATCAAGCCGGTCCGAGAAGTGAAGATAAGCCCCAAACAAACAGGGCTTCTGAAAGAGCTGTACGTAACTCAAGGGGACCGTGTCAAGAAAGGCCAAGTGATAGCCTTGATGGACGACAGCAATCTGGCCGGGCAAATCGAGGCAGCCCGCGGCGCCTGGCTCTCATCGGTCGACAACCACGACAAGATGCGCAATGGCAATCGCCCGCAGGAAGTCTTGCAAGCGCGGTTTCAACAGCAACGTGCCAGAGAAGGCGTGCGCAACGCAGAGCACAATATCAGCAGACTGTCGGCTCAAATGGAAGCGCTGAGAGCGCAGCTCAAACGAAACGAGCAATTTGCAAAAGCGCAGACATTTTTAGCGAAGAGCGGTGCCATTTCAGAGCAAACCAGTATTGACGCGGAAACCGCTGCCCAGGTCACTAGAGCGCAGTTGGAGGCGGCCGAGCGCGAACTGCGCCAGGCTCGCGTAGCCAAAGCGCAAAGCCAGGCCGACAGCGAAGCTCTCGAACAACAATATAGATTGATGCAAGCAGGCTTCCGCAAAGAGGATGTTGCCGCCGCATATCACTCAGCGGAACAAACCAGAGGTAATTTGCGGTATTTGGAAAGTCTGCGCAATGATACGCGCATCAAGGCTCCTTTCGACGGAATCATTACGCAAAAGTATGCGGATATCGGCGCTATCGTGACGCCAACGACATCCGCGGCAACAACATCGGCCACATCAAGTTCTATCGTCTCGCTCGCGGGAACTCTAGAATTGGTGGCACAGGTTTCCGAGGCCAATGTCCCGAAAGTCCGCATCGGTCAAGACGTGGAAATCGTCGCCACATCCTTTCCGGAAAAGACTTTTCATGGCAAGGTCACGCAGATTGCACCGGCTGCGATCGTGACGATGAACGTCACCACCTTTGAAGTACACGCCAAGATTGTCGATGATCCCAAAAATGAATTGCTTTCCGGCATGAATGTGAGCGCCGGATTTCTGGTTGGACAACAGGACGATGCGCTTATGATACCGGCAGTATGCGTAGTATCGCGTCGCGGAGAAACCGGCGTATACGTACCGGACAAAGACGGCAACCCGGATTTCAAAAAGGTCAAAACCGGAGCCGCAGTCGATAGAGACATCGTCGTACTGGCAGGGTTGAAAGAGGGCGACTATGTTTTCAAAGGGCTATCGAAAGAACACTTGGAAAAAGAAGGATATGTGAAGAGCGGCGGCATGGGCGGACCTCCAGGCATGGGTGGCATGTCAGGACGCGGCGGCAGAGGCGGTGGTGGCGGCATGATACCGCGCGGATTCGGACGCTAACTAATTCGAGATGGGTTTCAGAGAATTAGTCAAAATCGCATGGCAAGGCATTCTGAGCAATAAACTGCGCAGCGGCCTCACTGTTTTGGGCATCGTTATCGGCATCGCCTCAGTAATTACGCTCATGGGAATCGGCGAAGGAGCAAAGAAAGAAGCGGAAAAACAAGTACAGTCTCTGGGCGTCAATCTCATATATGTTCGTCCCGGTGCGGCAAGCAATGCAAGCATTTCACAAGGTCAAGGAACGGCGCCCACTTTGACCTATGAAGATGCAAAGGCAATTAAGGACACCTGCCCTTCGGTAGATGAAGTAGCGGCTCAATATCAAAGTTCGTTTCAAGTTCAACACGGCGAGTACAACACGTCGACAACCGTACTCGGCACCGAACCGTCATATCCGGAAGTGCGCAATTTCCATCCGGCACGCGGGCGTTTTTTCACGGCAGACGACATGAAAGATGCGACCCGCGTATGCACAATCGGCGACACAGTCAAGGAAGATCTTTTCCCTGACGAATCGGCAATGGGAAAGCAGATACTCATTCGCGGTGAACTGTTTCAGGTTATCGGCGTCATGGAAAAGAAAGGCGCCAATCAGATGACGGACATGGACGATCAGATTTTCATACCAATCACAACAGGCTACAGCACCCTTTTCGGCTTGAATACCGTCACAGGCCAGGCAGTAAAAATGGTTTTGGCGCGAGCGAAAGATGGACAAGATTTGCAAGCGCAGTTTCAAATTACAAACCTACTGCGTCTACGTCATGGCATAAAATCCCCGGATCAGGACGATTTCATGATTCGCACGCAGATGGACATAATGCAGACGGCCCAGTCGATTACCGGCGTATTCTCACTGCTGCTTGGCGCAACCGCCGGAATCTCGCTTGTTGTAGGCGGGATAGGCATCATGAACATCATGCTGGTCTCGGTCACCGAGCGTACTCGCGAAATTGGAATTCGAAAAGCAATTGGTGCCAAATTCGGCGACATTCTCTGGCAATTCGTTCTGGAAGCGATAATTCTATCCGTCACCGGTGGTTTCTTAGGAATCGCATTAGGCGTATTGGGCTCGGACTGGATTGGTCGATTTGCCAATTGGACATGCATAGTCACGCCCTTTTCAGTAATTCTTGCCTTTGCAGTTTCCTTTGGCATCGGATTGTTTTTCGGCATCTATCCGGCACGAAAAGCAGCACTGCTTGATCCAATCGTCGCATTGAGGACAGAATGATGCCGGACAACGTTGTTGAACTTCACGATATAAGTCGCGTCTACGAGATGGGCGAAGAACCGCTTTACGCCCTCAAGCAATTGACTCTTTCTATTGAAGATGGAGACTATGTAGCGATCATGGGCACTTCGGGGTCCGGGAAATCCACTCTCATGAATCTGATTGGATGCCTTGATAGACCGACTGAAGGCAGCTATCTGCTCAATCAAAAGGACGTCTTTCACCTGACGGACGACGAGCTGGCCGAAATTCGCAACTCGACAATCGGTTTTGTATTCCAGCAATTCAATCTTCTGTCTTCGATGACTGCTATCGAAAACGTGATGCTGCCTCTAGTTTATGCCGGTGTGGACAAAGAGCAAAGAGTCATGCGCGCCCAATTCGCGCTGCAACAAGTAGGACTGGAACAGCGAATGTACCACCGACCTACACAACTTTCAGGCGGACAGCAGCAGCGTGTGTCGATTGCCCGCGCTATAGTCAACAAACCTAGAATTCTGCTTGCCGACGAACCGACCGGAGCCCTGGACAGTCACACAGCCGAAGAAATTATGGCTCTCTTCGATGAACTCGTTGAGCAGGGCATTACAGTGATCATTGTTACTCACGACGGAGAAGTAGCCAATCGAGCCTGCCGCATCGTAAAAATGCGCGATGGCCAAATTACGTCGGATAGCCGAATTCGATCGAAGAGAGCAGTCTAGCTGATTAGCCTGTTTGATACTTCGACTCTATGAATTCGTTGCCGATTTTGAACTTTCCGCGGCGAACATTGTTTTCAACCAGGCGGGCAAGAGTCTTACGCGCGCGCATGGATACATAGGGGTTTTCATCATCGATCAAACTTTCAAGAATACCGAAAGGCATGCTGTGGTTTTCGGCGATGCTATATCGAACGTCGACGCTCTCGTCCTGAACCAACTCCAGTAGTACGTCTAGAAGAGTATTAGTATTTTCGGCAACAGCCACTCTCACCGCGGCACACCAGTGCGCCGCCAATCTCGACAGTGTTTCGGCAGATGCACGCGGGTTTTCAGCGATTCTCTCCAATATGCTTTCAGGCGATGTTTCAGCAAGCTCAGCCAACACTTTCGACGGGGTATTCGGATTTACAGCCATGGCAAGTTTTGTTCGCATCTCTTCACTCCCTAGAGCAGACGAGGTGGCAGGCTCTTTGCCTTGAGCCCTTCCATTACGATGTTCCATTTGAACCGAACCTCATATACTCGCAACCCAACCCAACAACGCCCACATTACTATCCTAGGCCCAGCCACCTGTGTATGGATATAGCGATCCGTATATTGCTATACAGGGAAAACCCAGCATTTTCGCCACGCTTACCAACCGAATGCCATATATATGATTGAAAAACTGTCGCTAAATCCCTTTGCCAGTCAAGCGATTGCGGGATTAGGGAAAAGAACCAAACCAAGCGATGATTCAGAAAACCCTCATTATGTGATGTTTTTAGGCGATCACCCCTTCGGGTTAACACTATAGGTGTTGTCACCACATTCGGTTTCTTCTTTCCCGCGGTATCAATCGTGGCAATTCCGAATGGAAATTTGCGACGCTTTGTCCAAATTCGACAAACAGCGTATACAACCGCATACGGCAGTCAGGCAAATACGAACAGGGGCTTCCCCCAACCCCGCTTCTAAACAGGAAGAGGAGAGAATATTGTGATGAACATAATCGGCATGGAGTGCACAACAACACATATTTCTGCGGCAGCAGGAGCATTGAGACATAACAGTCAGATGTTGGTTAAAGACGAAATCGTCAGCGATCGCATCATCGCTACCAGTTCGAAAACAGCTCCGGATGTGCTCGAAGCACTATCGAGAACGGCAAGTCCTATGATTCTTGAACTTATTGCCGGCAACGCAAATTGCGCGCCGTCATTGCTGAACAAGCTGGCAAAGCACCCTTCGGCACAGGTGCGTATCGCGGCTGCAGAAAATCACCATACGAGTCTGGAAACCCTGTGGCAACTGGTCAAGGACGAAGACGCTGATGTGCGCTTTGGTCTGGCTGAAAACCATCGCATACCCGAGCCGATACTCAATGCTTTGAGTGAAGACGAAAATCCTTACGTCGCTTGCCGCGCGCTCAAAACCATCGAGCGCGTCGAGGCAGTTCGCGATGTCACCGCCGAATCAGCTTCCTGGAAGCAATTTCGAGCATCAGAAACGCGCCGCCGCCTGATGCAATTAGTTGAAGAGACCGGAAACAACCCGATGACGCAGGTCGGTCGATTCTTCTCTAACCTGTATAACTACGCTCGAGCCATTTAATCTTCGGCTGATGAGCTATAAGACGTATAGGGTCCTATATAGTCCGACCTAAATCAGACAGAGATTCGTATAGGCAAGGGCAAACAACCGCTAAGTTTTGCTGGTAGGGGAAAAATGCGCAAAGGAAACGGGGGCTGGCGTCCCCGTTTTTTCGTCGCCTATGCCCAAAAACCTCAAACCCATATCGGACCCTATACAAAGATATATATGGGCTTATCCCGGCGATGCTTAACCCTAAGTAATAATTTGAATATACGGTGGTGGGCAACCGGACGTATTCAATTTCATGAACATCAACAGGATTGAATCATTTTTCGGAAACCCATATTTGCCAGAGTCTGGCGGCCGTGCGAGGGACGGAGGAGAGTATGACCTATCCTTCGCTTATCGTTTCCGGTGGGACTCCCCGGAAACCCAAATCAGGGAGGCGTTAAAAGTGCTGCTGTGTAATGAAGTCGAGTTCCAAGCCGCTAAGCGTCCGGCAGAGAAGGATTCTAAGAAAAGCGTAGAAGCTGAAGCCGCACGCATCAGATGGCTCCTGGCGATCAATCCCAATACCCCGCCGCCGGTGCTGGAGCACCTTTCGAATGACGGCTCCATCCGTTTGCTGGAGCGAATTGCCGAAAATCCCCGCACCCATACGACGACACTGGCAAAACTGGCCAATCACGATGAAACTCAGGTTCGTGCCGCTGTCGCGGAAAACATGAATATCTCGATCAAGACCGCCTGGAAGCTGGCTCGCGATGAGAGCCCGGACGTGAGAGTCCGCCTGGCGGAGAGCTACCATGTGCCGGTGGCTATCCTGCGCATACTGGCGACGGATGAAAACCCATATGTGCAACAAAGAGCTTACAAAACGCTCTATCGCATGCTCGAAGAAGTGCAAGCTTTGCGCACCGCGTAATGGAGCTCGGCGCCCCCTCGGCGCCGTATGACGGGGCTCTTTAGCCCCTTTAGGAAACCCATAAGTTAAACGATTCAATCCCACAAACCCATAACCCCCCTACAAGGAACGCGCTCCATCTGGTCGAAAGACCGGTCGGAGCGCGAACCTCATTCAGGGCTGTGTATTTTTTGGAGTACAGACTATCGCCACATCAGGACTGTACCCGGCTGTGTTCTAGCGAGCGAACAAGCTAGTTCTGGTTCTCAGCATGCGATTGATTTCAGCCTGAATTTCGCCTTCCAGATAGCGGGCTTGCGATTTCGCTTGCTCTTCAACCTTGTCGCGGTTGGTCTCCTTCTTGTACTGGGAAGGTGCAAGGAAAGCCATCTTCCACTGAACGGGCAAGCTGAAGAGATTGACCGGGAATGGATAGAATGGGAAAAACGGCGTTACTGGAAACGCTGGCATATTGAGCAGTTTGGCGATCTTTTCCGCATTGAAGAGAACCGGCACGGCTTCATCGAGCCCGAGTGTTGCCAGAGGAACAATTTTCACGCCTTCCTCGACAGCCGAAAGCAAGCGGGTCCAGTCGAAATCGCCGAGGCGATATCTCTGGGAGAAAGTCTTCTGCGTGCTGGCGATACCTTCCGGGAATGTTGCGACGATCTCGCCTTTGGCGAGCAAGCGCTTCACGTTGTCCGAAGACCAAGGTACGAAGCCAAGTTCGCGCAGGAAGTGATGGACTCTCTCGTCGTCAATCCAATCCATGTCGCATACGACATGCACACGGCGCGGATTCTCTCTGTTCATCAATGCATAGATGAGCATCAAAGCCGTCCAGGGTACAAGCCCTGTTGAGTTGCCGACAATGAGGGCCGGGCCTTCATTCGGGATGGCATCGAGATTTTTGAACTCGACTTTCCACCAATCTTCGTAGAGGAATTTCAATCCGGGTTCCAATTTTGCCAGGGTGCGCAGCTCAAAGCCGAAGTAATCTTCGCTTTTGTGGGAGTTGCGGATGAACTGCTTATGTCTAGTAGCAAAGGCTTTCACGGTGTTTCACTCCTTCCGTTATCATCTTCGGTCCAGGCGGTAAAAACCGATTTGCGTTCTTTTAGCAAGCGGTTTAGATCTCTCTGGATGTCGTACTGAATCTCACGTGCGATCTTCAAACAGAGCTTCTTGTCTCTTGCCTTTTCAGGCGGGTAATCCAGTTTGATTGGCTTGTGTATATTGATCATCCATTTGACCGGCAAAGGAATGAACATGAGTGGAAAAGGCAACCAGGGGAATGCCGGTGTCACAGGAAAGAACGGCATCTTCAGCATTTGGGCAAAAGTCTTGATATTGACGAAATTGGGAAATATCTCGTCACCACCCACGGTGGCAACGGGGATGAGCGGCACCTGCCGTTCGATGGCGAGCTGCACAAAACCGGGATGGAAATCCAGAATTCTGTAGCGTTCCTTGAACGTTTTTCCGACACCGCGCAAACCTTCCGGATAGATGCCCACGAGCTCTCCGTTGTCGACGAGCTTGCGAGCGTTTTCCAAAGTCGCTCTCACCTGACCCGTTTCCATCATCCATTCACTGATGCCCGGCAGGGTGAAAAACCAGTCTGTGACCATGTATCTCACACGTCTGGGGGCGGGATGGTGATTGCTCATAGCCATTGTGATCATGGCGCCATCCAGGGGCAGAAGCCCGGAATGATTGCCGACCAGAAGCGCTGAGCCGTCCGATGGAATGTTTTCGATGCCGCGAACGCGCACCTTGAAATGCTCTTCGTAGCAAAAGCGGAAAACCGGCTCCCACTTGGCGTATGTCTCCAAGTTGAAGCCGAACTCGTCCTCCACACCCGCATAACGGGCGAAATAAGACGGGTTTCGCTCTTCCAACGCCTTAAGCGGGTCTTTTAGCGAGGTTTGAATACTTTTCCAAGTAACCACAGGAACCCCAAAATACCAGGGCCGAACGAAACGAACAGAACAAACTTCTTGAAGACTTGCTTCATTACAGCGTTGAAACGCACATAGGCGGGCTCACGCTCTTCGTTTGTAGATTCGTTATTTTCAGTTGTCGTTTCAAAATCTTGCATAAACAGTCACTTCTCTTGAAAGCAGTACTGGACGTCAATAGCTGACGAATTCATGATTTCGAGGGCAGGCGTGCTTTTTGCTGCTCCACGATTGCTTAAGTATAGTTACTTGCCGTCAAGTGAGCCTTAGAAGCAGGTCTTCTCCTTAAGAAACATTTACCGACCGCAACAAGCGCCCGAGCGGCTGGACTTCACAGCCTATAATCTTACCTATTCGTTGCCGGCGGTCTGACTTCATGATCGGTCGGCAATCCCAGCTCACTACCTGCCCCGAGGGCGACGGAGAAATTATGCAACCAGACATGAACCAATTGCTGGGCAACCTGGCTAAAATGCAAAGCGAAATGCAGAAGATTCAAGCCGAACTTTCCAAAACCAAGATCGAAGGCACGGCAGGAAACGGCGCAGTGACTATCAGCTGCACAGCCGATCTGGAATTCGCCGGCGTCAAAATCAAGCCGGAAGCTGTTGATCCCGAAGATATCGGAATGCTTGAAGATCTTATCCTCACAGCAATCAAGGATGCTTGCCACAGAGCCAAGCAAGCCGGCGAACAGCAAGCAATGAAAAATCTCGGCGGAATGCTGCCTCCGGGTATGGGTTTCTAGATAATGTATTTCACACCGCCGCTCGCCAGGCTTATTGAAGAATTTCAGAAGCTGCCGGGCGTCGGTCCAAAATCAGCCCAGCGCATGGCTTTTCATGTACTGGGTATGACTCGCGAGTCGGTGCAATCTTTCGCCGACTCGATGGTGGATGCGAAGGACAAAGTCCGCAATTGCAGTCACTGCTTCCATTTATCCGCGGCCGATCCCTGCGAGCTGTGCACGAACGAGAGGCGGGACAGACAGCTGGTCTGCGTGGTCGCCGATTCACGCGATGTAATCGCCCTGGAGCGAACACGCGAATACAAGGGTTTGTATCACGTGCTAACCGGATTGATTTCTCCTCTGGAAGGCAAAGGTCCGGACGAGCTCACCGTGCGGGAGTTGGTCAATAGAGTGCATGACGACAATATTCGCGAATTGATTCTGGCAATCAACCCGACTGTCGAAGGAGATGCGACAGTGCTCTATATTTCAAGCTTGATCAAACCGTTTGGAACCAAACTCACTCGCATCGCATTCGGTCTGCCCGTCGGCGCTGATTTGGAATACGCGGACGACATGACCCTGTCAAAAGCTCTGGAAGGACGACGAGAATTGTAGGTCGAACCGCGCTCGTGTGGATCTCGAAGACTACGAGTGCTTTGCCAGGACCTTCTCTATACGCTGAGCGATTTTTTCCTTGCTCAGCCCGTTCAGATCTAGCAGTATGGCGCGTGCGCCATGCTCGACAAACTGATCCGGAATCGCAATTGGCAAAACTCGAGGCAAGCCATCAGCAATTTCTTGCCCGGATGTACTCATCCATTCGAGTACCGCGGCACCGAATCCGCCCGCCAGACAACCTTCCTCAACAGTGATAAAAGTGTCGTATCCGTCGCGGATGAATCCACTCAGCAAATTGGTGTCGAGAGGCTTGGCGCTGCGAGCGTTAACCAGAACCGGACGCTGCTCGGACTTGACTAATTCCAGAGCTTGACGCGTCACATCCACCATCGCACCGTAGGCGAGAATGACCGGAGGCTTGGATTTGGCGTTGCCGTCCAACTGAGCCGGTTGAAGAACTTCCCAGCTGGCCGGGTCTATCAGATTGAAATCAGCAGTTTGCTCTGCACCATCAGTAGTGGCACCAACGGCTTTGTCCCTAGGGAAACGTATCGCCACCGGTCCTTTGCACTCTTTGACGGCCGTATAGACCATATCGCGAAGCTCTTGTGCATCTTTCGGAGCCAGCACGGTGAAGTTGGGCACGCTGCGAAGATAGGCAATATCGAATACGCCCTGGTGCGTCTCACCATCTTCCACCAGACCGCCTCTGTCCACGCCGAAAACAACCGGCAGATTGAGAATAGCGACGTCGTGAATGACCTGGTCCATCGCCCTTTGCAGGAATGTCGAATAGATTGAAACAACAGGCTTCAAGCCTGATTTCGCCATGCCGGCGGCCATGGTTACGGCATGCTGTTCGCAGATGGCCACATCGAAAAAGCGATCCGGATAAGCCTTGCCGAATTTGACGAGACCACTGCCTTCAGCGGTTGCCGGCGTGATAGCCACCAGGTTCGGTTCTTCTTTGGCTAAATCAATCAATGCCTGAGTGAAAATGTCGGAATATGTTTTCGGCTTCGTCTTGGTCGCGGAAGCTTCGACCTTTTCACTGAGTTGGGGCTCCAGACTGAAAGCCGGAACACCGTGATATTTGATGGAATCATCCTCAGCCGGCTGATAGCCTTTGCCTTTGCAGGTGATGAGATGGACTATTTGAGGAGCGGACTTATCTTTGACTGCTTCGAAAGCCTGTACAACTGCGTCTACATCGTGTCCATCGACAGGACCGCTGTAATTGATGCCCAGCTTCTCGAAAACGATTCCTGGGGTGTCGAATCGTTCTTTCGCTTGCTTCTTAACCTCCAGGATCATGTCCCAGATGCCGGCTGTAAGCTGAACTTTGTCTAGACTGCCCTCGATCGAATCCAGCTTTTCCTTGATGTCGCGATAGAAGAAAGTCTCCTTGATGCGCTTCATGTAGAGAGCCAGCCCGCCAGTATTCTCACTGATGGACATTTCATTATCATTGAGTACAATCAAGACGTTTTTCTGGATATGGCCCAGGTGATTTATGGCTTCCAGCGCCATTCCGCCTGTCAGACCACCATCACCAATCACAGCGATGACTTTGTGGTCTTGCTGCAAATGGTCACGAGCAATTGCCATACCGACAGCAAGCGAAACGGAAGTGGAGCTGTGTCCAGCAACGAAAGCGTCGTGCTCGCTCTCCACGGGAGTTACGAATCCGCTCAGACCCTTAAACTGGCGCAGAGTATCAAACCGATTACGCCTGCCGGTGAGCATCTTGTGCACGTATGCCTGGTGACCGACATCCCACAGAATTTGATCCTGCGGAGTATTGAAAACGCGATGCAGCGCCAGGGTTATTTCGACTATTCCCAGGTTGGAGGCTAAATGCCCACCGGTGCGCGACAAACTGCTGACTATCTCATGACGAATCTCGCCTGCGAGCTTTTGCAGGTCTTCAACCGACAGCTGCTTCAACTCGGCGGGGCCGGTGATAGCATCTAAGAATGATGTCGGCTGCTTTGTTAGGGTGTGCATTGATCCCTGGACTTCCACTAGTGACAACCTTTAAAGGTACATCATATCAATGAGTGCCCTTTGTTAGCTTAAGAAACTCGTCTGTTTCCGGCATTCTCCGCACAGATTCCCGAGTCTTTCATCGTCATCAAACGCAATAGTCCAGATCATGCAGATGAGGTGCAATTAAGACAGCCGTACAGTTAAACTGTGTTTTAAGAGAAGAGGCAATACAGGCGTCCAAATGACTTCCATTCAAGACAAGCAAATTCCCTATTCGAAGCACGAAAAAACGCACAGCACGGGCATCTCGATACAGTCGAACCGGCGTGCGGGCAAGCAAGTTTATGCCTGCATGAGCTTTGCAATCGCAAGCACGGTTTTTCTCGGCGCAGCAGATTTGATCGGTACCGACGCACTCGCCCAGGGCCCGAATGGCCAGAAGGCAGACAGTCAAATTGCAAAGCCGCTCAAACCCGCGGAAACAAAAGCCGAATCAGGACGGACAGCCGCGCCGGTTTTCTCGATTGAAGTGCCGGGACCGTCTCAAAAAGCCGACCCGAATTCCAGAGAGCAAGCGGCCAGTCAATATTTCAAAGACAAACAAAAGCAGACGATTTCGGCAAATCCGAAAGTAAAGGAGGCAAGCATGCGCCTTTCGGGTTCCCTGTGTCCGGCTTGTTTGAAAGCACTGGCTTCTCGTTTCCAGAAAACCGAAGGAGTAATAACGGCTTCTGTAGAATTACCCTCCCAAATGAAAGCATCCGAAACCGAAACAAGCAATGCACTCGGCAAACTTCCGCGCTACGCAATTGCTCACGTCACATTTGATGCCAAGGTTCTAACCGTTGAGCGCATCAAAGACATCATCAAATCGAATGACCTGGCTTACTGGAAATTCGAAGTGACGGAGAAGTAGGCAATTCTGCATACACAAGAAGCGGGCACCACCCTCAGTGGCGCCCGCTTCTCGTTCAAGGAGAGGTCCAATGCCTTCGGAAGTCTCCTAATGCCCTAGCCGGTAGCATCTCCGGACTGGACGATTTTGTACCAGGTACCGTTGAATTCAACGATAACTTGCCGGCCGACGGACAAATATTTCGTAATTCCAGGAACCGACTTCATCAAAGAGAAGTATTCGTCACTGTTGAATTTGATCTCTTTGACCTTCTTATCCGTGGGCTTCGATTGGAAAGTGCTTTCGGTCCAGAACCCGCTCACCTTGTAGAAGGTCTTGTCCTCGACAGTCTTCATTTCTCCGGCCATCAGATCTTGTTTGTTGATCGCATCCGATTCTTTGAGCTCATTCAAAGTTTTTGCAATCAAGACTGCTTTCTGTCCGCTCTCCTCTTTGCTGTCCGCAACCATCTTTCTCGGCGAAGACCATCTGGATCTGTCGGCGCTTATACGCGACGAGACAAACGAGTCCATGCCCGTGGCAGGCATGCGCGCTTCGGAGAGCTTGTACAGATTGGGAGCGAATTGGAATCTAGCTCCCGGACTGACGACAGCCTTGCCCATATGCGTGGACGGCAAGCCCATTGGTGCCGCCGGTGGTGGCGGAGGCGTAAGTCGGCTGCGGCCCATCGCCGCGCCGCCGAAATCAGGTCTTGCAGGTCCTCTGAAGCTGACCGCTCCGGAGACATTCGGACGCATCGCCGAACCGTGACTTTCGCTTGGATCGGTAACCAAATACGAGGTGTATGCCGAGATGATTCCGAACTTCTGAGAAAGCGCAATGATCTCGTCAACAACTTCTTTACTCTCATCGTTGGCGTGTGCAACATCCGTCAGGTAGCCGATTCTTCTCATCGCCCAGATGCGCGGCAGATAAGAATGGCTAGTGTCTTCTTTGGCGAAATCCATTGGAAATGCGTAGTCCTTGCTTTCACCGTTTATACGACCGCTCAGCTTCAGGGAAGCTTTGCCGTCACCTTTGTAGCGACCGATCAACAAGACCTGCTGACCGGCAAAAATGTCTTTCACTTCCTTCGGGTAGACATCCTTTACCTGAATTCCGTCGTAAGCGATTTTGACGTCACTCAATACCGGGCTCTTGATTTTCTGATAGAAATTGCTCAAAGCCACTTCCAGACTCTCACTCGGCTCGACGTACTGAGCGGTGCCATGATGTTCCGAGGCAAGCTGGTTGAGCAAGCGCGTATTAACGTCGTATCCGACGCCGAAATCAAATATGCGAATATCGCGTTTCGGTTTCACACCCTTCAAAAGCTTATCAACAATAGTCTCTCCGACGGTCGGTTCGCCATCGGTAATCAGCACGAGATAAGCGGGACGTGTCGAGTCTTCACCTAAAATCGTAGTCCCCAGCGAAATCGCGTCACTGATATTGGTACCACCGCGGGCATCGAGCTCATCGATGAATTTGTCCGCAGCCTTCTTATTCTCGGCGCTGGCATCCAAAAGCTTCGTGCTGAAGGCATCGGCATCGGTATTGAATTGAACAAGACTAAATCGATCTTCCGGAGCAAGTGCATCGACGATATATTTGAGAGCTTTTTTGTTCTGCTCCATCTTATCGCCTTGCATCGAGCCGGACGTATCCGAAACTACAACGATATCCTTCGCGATTGGACCTTTTGCCGTCAAGGGCGGCGACAGGGTCATGAGGAAATATCCGTCCTCATCGGATTTACGATGAGTGAGCAAGTTGGCGGCAACATCCTTGTCCGAAATACTGTAATAGAGAAGGAAATCTTTGTCCGGAACAACATTCTCCTGCGCTAGAGAAACGGTTGCCTCCGTGTCGCCTTTGCGGTTGGAAGTAACTGTATGAGTGGGCGACCAGATCGTTCGAAGAGGCTGCTTACCAGCCAATTTCACGTTCATCTTGATCTTGTCGACCGGCTCCGCTTCACCTTCCGCTTTGAGAGGAAAACGGTATTTCAACATTCCGTTTTCTGCTTTCAGTACTTGCGTATATTCCAGTTCCACCTTCTTCGTGCCGTGAGCCGGAATCGGGAAAATACGCGCTCTTACTGTTTTATAATCGGCAAATTCGAGCAATCCCGGGTCGACCATACTGCGAACGATTTGTTCGTATTCTGTTCGCGCCGCGTTTGCTTCCAGGATTTTGCCTTCTACCGGCTTGCCGTCTATGTGCAGTGAAAAAGAGCTGAATGTGGTGTCTTCAGGCAGAGGAAAGAGATAGGTTCCGGCCAGATTGCTGTCGGTGTCATTGGAAAAGGTCTGAGTGATGTATGTTTTTGCGACCTGGTCGACGATATCGACTTTCACATCTTCATCTTGCAAATGCAATCCGAAACTGACCGAAGCCTGTAAAACAGGGCGTCTTCCCGGCGTCGGTACGACCGGAGTACGCCCGGGCACAGGCCGGACTATCGGGCGTGGCACAGGGACCGGTCGGCCACCCATAATCGGATCGACGACTATCCACCCTGAGGCGAGAACCTGAGTTGGAATCGCCAACGTAGCGGCAAGTACCGCAAAGGATGCCAGTGCAACAGTTCTCATATTTTGACCTCGTTGTTTTCGCCGCTTCTAACACAAACGAGCAAGGGAGCCGATTAGGCAGAATGCCGCTAATATCAGAGTACGCACTCAAGCCGCGCGATTCGCCCGGATAAGCGTGCTTAGCAAACTGGGGTTTACCCCAGCTTTTTACCCTGGTGGAGGGGGCGCGCCGTAAGCCGGATTTAATCGCCGGAGCGGCAAAACATTCGAAAAATTCAACTTGACATCCCGCGGGAGGTTATTTAATCTGAGCCCAAATACTAATAAAATGATCTTTCTATTGGCGGGAGGTTTTTTTTGAAAGTCATTCTGTGCGCTGACTGCGGAAACGTGATGAAGAAGTATTCGACCCGGTGCATG
>JAIETE010000209.1 GCA_019745505.1 Candidatus Obscuribacterales bacterium
GGCATTGCAATCCTTGATTTCGGGTCTCAGTTCTCTCAGTTGATTGCCAGGCGGGTCAGAGAGGTCAATACCTACTCAGAGCTTTTGCCTTACAGCACTTCCGCGGCAGAACTGAAGCGCTTGAACCCGAAGGGCATAATTTTGAGCGGCGGTCCGAGTAGTTGCTATGAAGCACATGCTCCGCAATTAGACGAGAATGTTTGGAAGCTTGGAATTCCTGTCCTGGGCGTTTGCTACGGCATGCAGCTCATGGCACGCGACCTGGGTGGTGTTGTCGAGCCCTCTGATGTCAAAGAGTATGGGCGCGCAATGCTGACAATTGCTCATCATGGCAATCTCTTTGATGGACTCGAGCCTGAGATGGAAAGCTGGATGAGCCACGGAGACAGCGTTACAGAGCTTCCCGCCGGTTTTGCCGTTACGGCAAGAACCATGGCTACTCCGGTTGCGGCAATTGCGGATGAAGAGCGCAATTACTACGGAGTGCAATTTCACCCAGAGGTAGTGCATACCCGTGGCGGACAGCAGGTAATAGAAAACTTTGTCGTGCGCATTTGCCGTTGCACGCAAAGCTGGACCATGAAGGCTTTTATCGAGCATGCGATTGCCGAAGTGCGAGAAAGAGTCGGCGACAAGCGCGTCTTGCTGGCATTGTCTGGTGGTGTGGACAGTTCGACATTGGCGTTTTTGCTGCACAAAGCCATTGGCGATCAGCTCGTGTGCATGTTCATTGATCAAGGCTTCATGCGGAAAAACGAACCGGAATGGCTTGTTGATGCCTTCGAGAATGAGTTCAAGATTCACGTGCATTTCATCAAAGCGCGCGATAGATTCATTGAAAAACTCGCAGGCGTGACTGACCCTGAGGAGAAGCGCAAGAAAATCGGGGCGGAGTTTATCCGCGTTTTTGAAGAGGAATCGAAGAAGCTCGGTAAGTTCGACTTCCTTGCCCAGGGCACTCTCTACCCGGATGTCATCGAATCTTCCGGAACACAAGTTGACCCGAAAACTGGCGAGCGCGTTGCTGTGAAGATCAAGTCGCACCACAACGTGGGAGGTTTGCCGAAAGATCTTCAATTCAAGCTTGTAGAACCGTTTGCTAAGCTGTTCAAAGACGAAGTAAGAAGAGTGGCAGCCGAACTGGATGTGCCGGAAGGAATTCGTGTGCGGCATCCATTCCCCGGCCCCGGTCTTGCAATTCGTGTGCTTGGTGAAGTCACCAAAGAGAGATTGAAGACGCTTCGCGAGGCAGATTGGATTATTCGCGAAGAGATCAAAGCTCACGGCTTGTACCGCCAGATCTGGCAGGTTTTCGGCGTACTTTTGCCGACTCTTTCAGTTGGCGTAATGGGCGATCAGCGCACCTACCAGAATCAAATTGTTATTCGTGCTGTTACAAGCGAGGATGGCATGACTGCCGACTGGGCGCGTTTGCCCTACGACCTGCTGGCGACCATATCATCGCGCATAGTCAATGAAGTGCCCGGCATTAACAGAGTGGTGTACGACGTAACTTCGAAGCCGCCCGCGACTATTGAGTGGGAATAACGCATAACTGATCGACTGGAAACTCAACTGATCGACAGGGAAAGAAGCTGACCGGGTGGGAATGAAACAGAGATTCTTTGCTGATTCTACTGCTCGTGTTCTTCTGGTGGTGCTCTTCCTTGTCGCTATTGTGGCTGCCATTTTTATCGCCGGGGCGAGTCTTCATGATCCTGATACTTGCTGGTTGCTGGCGCTCGGGCAGAGAATTTTGGAAAGCGGCGCGATTCCACAGTCAGATCCCTACTCATACACGATGGAGTTGTTTCCAGACCGACGTTTTGTCCTGTATCAATGGTTGACGGAAGTCCTTTTTGCTCTCTCTTACAAGGCGCTCGATTTGACCGGGCTCTTACTGCTGGCGGCAATAGTTTTGACGGCGTCTTTTGTTTCTATTCCATTGGCATTGGCTCGAAAGATAGGCATGCCAGGCTGCTTTGCAATCGGCGGGACGATCCTGACTCTGTTGACAGCTTTTTTCCACTTTCTCTGTCGTCCCGAAATATTCAGCTATCTGCTGCTTGGGACATACATATCTCTGACACACTTCTTCTTGAGGAATAAGACTCTAGATAGAATTGATTTCATAGCAGTCACCGTATTTGGTGTCGTGATGGCGCTCTGGTGCAACCTTCACAGCGGCTTTGTGCTCGGGTTGTTGTATTTGCTTGTCTTTACTCTTGTGACCACCATTTCTGATTTTGTTGCGCAGAAGAAACTGCAGGCAATTGATTTTACAATTATCTTTTCTTTTGTGTCCGCCTTCCTTTGCTCCTTTGCCAATCCCTATGGCGCAGGGCTTTGGCAATATCTTCCAACGTTGTTCTTTACTCCGCTCAACCGGTATATCATCGAATTGCGACCAATTTCCGGTAGAGACTTCCTGGAGTGGACTTTCTATCCAGCTCTGATTTTGTTTGTCGTGACCGGCATCATTACAGCGCGGGCGCTGATTCGGAAGATAGATACCAGTGTCGTAAATACTCCTAGAGGGCAAGTGGTCTTTGCTGCTATTGCCGTTTTTAGTTGGATAATTGCTGGTCTTTGCAGTCGTCGACTAATTCCATTCGCGGCGATTCACCTGTTTGCTGAAGGTGGATATATGCTTTCGCTGCTGAGAAGGCAGAGCGAGCGGTCCGACCAATCCCAGCAAGCCGAGCGATCTGAGCCTGACCAATCAGACCAAACTGATCAGTCAGACCGGCTCTCCTTCTGGGAGATGGTCGATCGAAAGCTGCATACTTCTTATGACCCGCGTGGATTTATGTGGTTTGTCACTATCGCTGTGTTTGCGTCGCTCGGTGTGTATTTTGTGACTTTGCGTGTAAGCGCGCCTGTTTTGCCGCAGTCGAGTAAAGTCATGCAGGCACCTTTTGACGCAGTTGAATTCATTAGAGAGAAGGCTCCGCAAGGAAGAATTTTCAACGATCCGCAATTTGGGGACGTCATGATTTGGAAGTTGAAACAGCCTCCCAAGCTTTTCATCGACACGAGATTTGATATGTACGGGGCGCAGATTGTCGAAGACTATCAGACGATTTATTCAACAAAAGTCGGCTGGTACAGCTTATTGGAAAAATATGATATTTCCTGGGTTTTCGTCAGACCAGAGTCTCCTGTGGCGAAGAAGTTGCGACAAGAGAAAGGCTGGATGCCTCTCTATGAGGATAAGGCTTCCGTGATACTGCAAAAGTCGAAAATCCGCGAGCAATAAGCGCCTGAGCGATGCTCATTTGACGTCAGTCAGCCGGATAAAACTGGCGGAATTTCATCGCCGACTTCAAACGTCCGAGTGCTTCTTCGTATGAGATTTCGCGCAGTCGCAGCTGCTTTTGAACGGTGAGTGCAGCCACGACCAGATCGGGTCTGATAATCTGCATTTTGACAAGCGAATGCCCGAGCGGGCTTGAAAGCTCTGCGCTGGCTATGAGAGCTTCGGCGAGGTTCTCTTCAGAGAGCAACTCAGATGCGACCAGCAACTCCCCCAGACGGTCTTGACTTTGTGTGACTTCCGGACCGATACCGGCGGTTGTTAGTGCTGTTTCCAGTGTCGCGCCTTCGTCGACGATGTCTCTAATTATCTTGATTGCTGCTTCTTGCGTAATCTTGCCGCTGAGCATGAGCGATTGTGCTTGTATTGCCGCCAGCATTTCCTGCTTAGTCAGAAAACCTGAAGCAACTAGCACCTGACCAACGGGCATACCAAGGGACTGCGCATAACCAAGCTGTTCTGCCAGGTCATCTTTGCTCATTACTTCGGCGGTCGCCAATAGTTCACCGATTTTGATGGCTCAATCTCCTCAATCTGTTTGGAAATGAACTGGAAAATGGTTTTGGTTCCCATTTGAGATTAGCACAACCTAGTGTCGCATAAGCTTTCTTCTTTGGCTAATTAGGTATTATGGTGAGGGGCGGAAAGTGACACTGGGACTATGAAAACGGTTGTCACTCCAAAAAGGGGAAGAGGTCTTTGGGTATTTGAAAAGGAGTCACTTGCAAAGTTACAAAAATCTCCTACCCGCGCGGGCGACCTTCATGCGTTCTTCGTTTATCCGCACGCTCGGCGTTCTGATTGCGGCAGGTTTTCTTGCGTTATTTACACCGCTTTTCGTACTTGCCCACGAAGGTGCCAACGAAGCTTTTGCCGGTGGCGATCATGATGGGCCTGAGACTGTCTCTGCTAACGTGCAGGGACAGCGCGCACTTGGTTTAGAGGTTGGTCCGCCCAGATTCTCTTTCTTGAAGGATACCCTTTCGGCGACTGGAGAGGCACAGGCTGCAGAAACCCAATCATTTGACGTCAATCCGCCGGTGTCGGGGGTGGTGCAAAGTGTTTATGCCAAACAAGGCGATGCTGTCAAGAAAGGGCAGGTGCTGGCGCTTGTTCACAGTATCGAAGTGGCGACGACACTTACTCAGTTGTTGAACGATCGAACTCGTATTCAGGGTGACATAACACGCGTAAAGACTGAGATCGGCAGCGATATCACCCTGCAGACAAATGAAGTGCAGCTGGCAAAGACAAGCTACGAAAGAGAATTGGAGCTATTCAAGGAAGGCATCAGTGCGCGCAAAGCATTGCAGGAAGCAAAGAATGCTTATGATTCGGCGCAAGTGAAACTGATGACTTTGCAGCAGCGCTTAAAACAAGAAGTTGCTCTGTTGCAGAGTCAACTCAAGATGACTATTGATTCGGCTGAAGACCAGCTGGAAATCATGGGAATCGGTAGGGCCGAGATTGACAATAGTTTGCGGACGAATCACGTAACAGCGGATTTGCCGATTGTATCGCCAGTCAGTGGAGCGGTGACGCAGCGAGACATAACTCTAGGTGAGCGTGTTGATCCATCGAAGCAAGTTTTCAGGATCGTCAATTTGAATCCGATCTGGGTGATGGTGGACATCTTTCAGGAGCAGATTCCGAATGTAAAACAAGGGCAGGAAGTGTTGATCGCAACGCCCTCTCATCAAAGTCTGCGCGGCAAGATTTCATCTGTAGGAACAGTCGTAGATGATGCGACCAAGACCTTGCACGTCAGAATTGTGACGGAAAATCCGGAAGGAATTCTGCGTCCGGGCATGTTTGTACAGGCGCAAATCGTAATCGGCTCGAAAGACAAACAGACCCTTATAGTGCCGGATTCGGCGGTGGTAAAAGATGGCGATATGAGCTTTGTCTATACAAAGAACGGCAATTCCTTCAAGCCCGTTGCTGTAAAAACCGGACTTGAGGTGGCTGGCGATGTCGAGGTGTTGAGCGGTATTACGCTGAATGATCGGATAGTGCTCAGAGGCGCCCAGCAGCTTAAGGCTGAGGCCGTGCTGCGACCTGGAGAAGTTCATGACGATGGTCCGGATGATCCCGATCATGCTTCTCATGGAGTGGATGTGGCCGCCAAGGTCAACAGTAAAGCTCAACTGGCGATGGTATTTGCTCTTGGTGTTGCGGCGGCTTTCATCGTAATCGCGATCTGGAGTTATGTGAGCAGAAGGGTGCAATCGATGCCGTCTGCTGCCGCGAAATCTGCAAGCACGGCGAGCAGTGCCCAGGGCGAAGCGAAAACGCAATCTGAGTCGAAGCAGTAACCAGGCAAATGATCAATCGTTTTATCCACTGGTCAATCAATAATCGCTGGATCGTGGCAATCCTTGCGTTGGTTTGGTTGGTCGGCGGCATCTATGCGACTGAGACAATGCCGGTCGATGTCTTTCCTGACTTCGCGCCGGTCCGGGTGGTTGTGCTCACCGAAGCTCCAGGCTTTGCGCCGGAAGAAGTGGAAAGTCTGGTTACCAGACCGCTCGAGTCCAACCTCAATGGGACTGCCAACGTCAAAGTGGTGCGCTCGGTCTCTACGATTGGACTGTCTGTTATCACGATAATTTTTCAGGACTCCACCAACGTACTTGTCGCGAGACAATTGGTATCTGAGAAATTGCAGGCGGCGCGCAATCAGCTGCCTGAAAATGTCAATGCGCCGGTCCTGGCGCCGATGACTACAGCAGCAGGCGACATTCTAAAAATCGGCTTGTACTCCACGGGCGAGACGTCTGCTATGGATCTGCGCACGCTTGCCGACTGGACCCTGCGGATGCGTTTGATGGCGGTGCCGGGAGTCTCCAATGTCGTGGTTATCGGCGGCGACGTTAAGCAGTATCAGGTGCTGGTCGACCCCGAGAAATTGAAGCAATACGATGTGACTCTTGCGCAAGTTGTGTCTGCTGCGCGTGGCAGCAACTTGAATACTGCCGGTGGCATTGTTCGGTCAAACGAGAAAGAAGAGCTCGTGCGTGGACTTGGTCGCGTCAATTCGCCGGCCGAGATTGCGCAAACAGTTATCGTTGAGCGCGGCAATCAGCCGGTTTTATTGGGCAATGTTGCCGATGTAAAACTGGGCGCTCAGTTCAAGATCGGCGATGCGATTGTGGACGGACACCCCGGTGTCGTGCTTACTGTTTACAAACAACCGGAAGCAAACACTCTGGAAACCACCCGCAGCCTGGAAAAGGCTCTAAGTGACTTGCGCCAGACTTTTCCGAAAGACGTTCAAGTCATTACAACATTTCGCCAGGCCGACTTCATTGAAATCGCAGTCAAAAACGTCTCTGAGGCGGTCATCCTGGGCGGCGTTCTGGTAATTATCATTCTATTTGCGTTTTTGCAAAACTGGCGAACCGCTCTCATCTCTTTGACAGCGATCCCCCTGTCTCTGTTGGCTGCTATCCTCGCGTTGAAGTTGCATGGTTACACAATCAACACTATGACACTTGGCGGGCTTGCTATAGCCATTGGGGAAGTGGTGGACGATGCGATTATTGATGTGGAGAATATCTATCGTCGATTGCGCGAAAATGCTGCTCTGGCGCAACCGAGGTCGCCTCTGATCGTCATGTTCGAAGCCTCTGCTGAAGTGCGTGGTGCCGTCGTCTATGCCACCATGATCGTCGCCTTGATGTTTTTGCCAGTGCTCTCGATGAAAGGACTCGAAGGCAAGATCTTTACTCCCCTTGCTTATGCATATCTGGTTTCTCTGCTGGCGTCGCTTGGCGTTGCGCTCACCGTCACTCCGGCAATGTGTTCCATATTGTTGAAAAACACCAAGGGCGGCGAGGAGAGCGATGGGCATGTCGTCAAATTCTTGAAGAACACCTACTTGCCCGTGCTGAATTTTTCGTTGCAGCGCCCTCGCTCGATTCTGGCAGGGGCTCTATTGCTTTTCGTCTTCTCTATGGCAAATCTATTTGTGCTGGGAACCGAGTTTCTCCCGCCATTCGATGAGAATAATCTGATCGTCGTCACTACATTCATGCCGGGCACGAGCCTCGATACCACGACTCAAATGGGGGCGGAACTGACTTCGCACTTTATCAACAAGCATGAAATCATGGCAGCCAGCCAGCGCGCCGGACGTGCCGAAGGTGGAGAAGATTACGGCGCCAGCAATGTCAGCGAGTTCGATATCCGATTGAAACCGGACACGCCGGACAAGCAGAAACTGCTCAACCACATAAGGCATGAATTTTCGCATGTGCCCGGGCTTGTTGCCGACAGCGGTTCTTACCTGCAACACCGCATGGACCACGCGCTCTCCGGAGTAAATGCAGCGATCGCAGTCAAGCTGTTCGGACCCGATCTGGATACCTTGCACGAGTATGCATTGAAAATCGAAAAGGTAATGAAAGAGATTCGAGGCGCCGTGGATGTGCACGTCGAGCAAATTGTGGATGTGCCGCAGATTTCCATCAAAGTCAATCGTGAGGCTGCAGCTCGGTACGGTGTGCGCGTCAAGGATTTGTCCGATTCAATCGAGGCTGCCTTCCGTGGAGTGACGGTTTCGCAAGTGCTCGAAGGACAGAAGGCCTTCGATATGTATGTTTGGCTCAAGCCTGAGTATCGCAATAATTTGAGCGTCATAAAGTCCACATTGGTAGATACTCCGGCCAATGTGAAAGTGCCGCTCGGTGCGCTTGCCACGGTGACCGAGGGGCAGAGCCCCAACACCATCAGCCACGAGAATATCTCGCGACGAGTCGTTGTTCAGGCCAATGTATCCGGTCGCGATTTGGGCAGTCTGATCAGCGAAGCGAAAGGGCGAATCGCCAAGGAAATTCAACTGCCTACCGGATATTACGTTGTCTACGGCGGACAATTCGAAGCTCAAGAGGAAGCTTCTCGCCAATTGGGCGTATTGCTCGCAGCGGCGCTTCTGGGCATGTTCTTGTTGCTCTCACTGGCTTTCAAATCGCCGAAAGCCGCGATTATTATCATGGCCAACTTGCCGCTCGCTCTGGTAGGCGGTATCTGGGCTGTTCTTTTCTCCGGCGCCGTACTCAGCGTCGGCTCTATGGTCGGTTTTATGACGCTCTTTGGCATTTCGACTCGAAACGGCATTATGCTTGTCTCTCATTTCAATCAATTGAGCCAGGAGGGTGGAACGCTTGAGCAGGTCGTACGACACAGTGCTCTGGACCGCCTCAGTCCTGTTTTGATGACGGCGCTGGCTGCTTCGCTGGGTGTGATGCCCATCGCTGTCCTGGGGGGCGCTGGGCGCGAATTAGAGCAACCGCTTGCGATTGTAATACTTGGCGGCATGGTCACGTCTACGGCACTGACATTGGTAGTCATTCCGGCTTTGTTGAAACTCTTCGGTGCCGGGTTGCATAAAAGTGACAGTGTGTGAGTTTGGAAACGTGATAGAGTTTGGCAATGAAAATTGCTCTGGCATGTTCGGCGTTTCCTCCGGATGGGGCTAACGGTGGCACTGCGACGTTCTACTTGGAACTGTCGCGCGCTTTGGCGTCCCTCGGGCACGAAGTTTTGGTCGTAACGCTTACTCGCGGTGCAGGACGTAGCGAGAAAGTGGACGGAGTGCAAGTCGAAAGAATTCACTTCGATGAATCGCAGTACGCAAACCTTCAGAATCTGGGCTTTGTTCCCTCTACCTCCTGGTATATGAGTCGAGCCGTGCACATGCAAAAACATGCTGCCGAGCTGCTCAATGCTTTTCGTCCCGATGTTTTGGAATGCCACGAGCATGGATTTTTCGGTTTGCTGCTGCCGTCGAAAGATTATCCGGTAGTGGTTAGATGCCTGTGTCCTGCTTTTCAATCGACAGCTAAGAACGGAGATGAAAAACGATTTCCTGTTGATTCTCACCTGACGGCGGCACTGGAGATCGCTTTCATTCAGCGTGCGGATGCTCTCACCGCGCCCAGTGCTAATCTTGCCGGCATTGTAAGCGAGCATACAGGAATTCCGATTGAGCAATTTGAGATTATCAAGAATCCGCTGGCCGGCAGCGAGCCGATTGCACGCTCAAAGGCTCAGAGTAAATTTCCTCAATTGGTCTTCGTTGGGCGGGTAGAACAGCTGAAGGGCTGCGATCTACTGGTTGAGATGATGCCCGAAGTGCTAAGTCGCTTCCCTGGTGCCAGTCTTACGTTGATTGGTGAGGAGCCCGGCTCTGCCAGTGTTGAAGTCAGTTTCAGTCAGGAGCTTCGAGCCCGCGCAGCCGAATTGGGATGCTTAGACAGATTGACATTTGCCGGCTTGATTCCCCGACATCAACTGCGCGAGCGTGTCACTGAGGCGGACATCGCGATTTTTCCCTCGCGTTATGACAGTTCACCATATGCCTGTCTTGAAGCGATGTCTTTTGGCGTACCGATCGTTGCCAGTAATGTCGGCGGTATTCCGGAGTATGTAGAGCATGGTGTTACCGGGATGCTTTTTGAGTCGGAAAATCCGGCGAAGTTAGCCGAAGCTGTTGTCGATTTATCTGCTCATTCGGATTTGCGGGAGCGAATCGCCGGCGCCGGGCAAGAGCGTGTTTTGAATATGTGCAATCCCCGGTCGATCGCTGAGAAGACGCTGGAATTGTATGAAAAGACACTGCAAGAGTTTCGAAACACAAGAGACAATAAAGCTCGAACAAATGTCCTGGATGACAGAGTCATCGCTGCTCTGCTGGCGGCGTTTGATGATCTTGTTGAAAAACCGTATTACCGGCAGCGTGTCGATAAAGAACTGCAAATGCACATGGAAGAAGTCTATCAAAATGGTGTGAAGGCCGGATTTAGAGCGGGGCGCCGCTCGGTCGCAGCTGATCCGGCCGGGGCGATGATTGATGGTCTTAAATTTCTGGCGAGAATCTGCACCAACAAGAAATAGTATCTGCAGCGTTTCCTGCTGGAAGCGTAGAAACTTTGTGATCATTGGCACCATGAATTTAGTGACCAAAGTAACGGTCGCATTTTGATTTGTTGAACTAATATCAAATACGTAAGTCAGATGCGTTATAGCGCTTGCATTTTTGACTCTCGGGTTCTTTGGATTATTCGGCGAGACCGGAAGCTGATTGCAATCCAGTAATGAAGAGGATATTGAGTAACATGGATACCGGGTCTGCTTATTTAATCGGTTTACTAGCAATTGTTTTCGGTATTCTCTTTTCTCTCATTTTGTTGCAGAGCTGCGATGCAGAGCCTTTCGTCTATAGGAGCTTTATACAAAGCGAGCCTGCCAGTGACGGACTCGCCGTATCGAAAGAGTCTGAAGAGGGCGATATTATGCTGGGCAACAGTCTTTCATGCTTACTGATTCAAATAAATGTAGCGAAGAAATACAGCTCTCGAAGTCCTGAAATTGCTTTCAATGCGCTGGAAGAAGCGGAAGCACTGGCTCAGCAGTCGCTCGGGCAGGTACGCCAGAGGCGGCGCTCTCTAGAGTCTGCGATGAAATGATTTTGCTTTGAGGAAATAAGAGATCTTCAGTGGAAGTTGGCTTTCGCCCACAACGCCGCCTGCGTGCGGTCGCGCACTTCGAGCTGTGTAAGAATGCTGCTGATATGGTTTTTTACTGTTCCTTCGGTGATATGAAGTTGTTCTGCAATTTCCTTGTTATTCATACCGGTGGCAATTAGTTTGAGAATTTCTTTCTCTCTTTCCGTCATGAATTGGAGTGCCGCTTTTGCGCTTTCTGATTGTTTGGGAGCCGCAGTCAGCTTCGAAACTACTTTGGATGCGATGGATGGGCCTAGTTGCGTATGTCCCGCCTGTACCAGACGTATCGCTGCGGCCAACTCGTCAGAGGGCGTGTCTTTCAGCAAATAGCCTGATGCTCCTGCTTGTAAAGACTCGACGATAAACTCATCCTCGTCGAATGTGGTGAGCACCAGGATGAAAACTTTGATTTGCCTTTTGAAGATCTCGCGGATTGCTTCTACACCGTTCATGATTGGCATTCTCATGTCCATGAGGATCACGTCGGGATTGAGCGATGATACGAGTGAAACTGCTTCTGAACCGTTGCCGGCTTCACCAACAATTTCGATATCGTCGTGCAGTGAAAGAAGAGAAATTAGTCCTTGACGCACCAGGACCTGATCATCCACGATCATCACTTTAATCATTGACAGCTCTCATTGACTTAACCAACATCCAAGTATAGCCCGCCTCCGGCAGTGAGTCTGCCTATGTTTTTTCAATCCTTTCGTCAATTCGGCATACCGAACTCTGCCTCGGCTGTTGCGTAATTTTCGAATTCTATGACTCCCAAAACGTTCTGATAGCCGGTCGATGGAGTCCAGACGACCCGGTCGATGCCGTGGTAGATCGGCTGTTTTACAGCGGTGCAAGCGCTAAATGGCGCATCTCCCGTGAAGTTGGCATCACCTACGGTATTAACGGACTTGTGATTGATTTCGTATTTGATTGAGCATAGGACCGAATCTCTCTCCCCGTCCGCACTAGCTGGAGGCTTTACGCGCGGTCCTGTTTCATCCATTGTCAGCTTCGACTCTCCTGCCGGGCAGTAGAGATAGAATGTCGTGCCCATCGGAATGGGCTTGCTGTTAAGCAAGGAGATCAATTCTTGAGCAGAGGTTCCCGGTTTAATCTGGTTGCAACGTTTGAGGAGTCTTGTAAATGCGCTACCGCTTGTTTCGGTTGCACAGTCGCCGATTTGCTGCATCAACTGCCAGGGCGTTCCTACTTTTCCGAATTTCAGAGGCGGGGCGACATAAGTACCGTTGTGATTGAACAACATCATTCCCGTTGGCTCTGGCGGTGGAGTAACAATTGCTGTCTGTGTTCGAGGGGCCTGAACTCGTTTGTGGAGGACGGAAACCTTCATATACTCGACTGCTGTGTAACCATCTCGCTTATCGTCCAATTGCAAATACTTGGAAAATCGTCCGTAATTGCCTGCCCAATTATTCAGGTTCTCTTGTGATGTGCAATCCGCCGGTGCATTTCCGTCATACATCGTATGGGTGCATTCGCACTTGACACTTTTGATATTGTGTAATTCTTCGATCGTAGGTGTCTGGTTTCTCCCCCCGCCCTTGCGCATCTTGCTGAGATCCGCATTTTTATATGCAGGGCATCCGCTCCTGTCTTTGCCGTAGTCGTCCCCGCTTGTCGCGTTGTGAGCAACCCACGCGAGCATTTGTTCATTGTCGGTGGTAAAGATTCCATTGTCTGCTTGAACAATCTTCGACGGAGCGAATAGCTCTTTGTTGAACAAATCGTTGCTGCCATCAGACGAACAGCTTGTCCAGCTTTCCGGCAGCGTCGCAGACGGTGCATTACGCACTTTTACGTAACCCATGGGAATACTGGCTTCGTATTCACGCTCAAGGCAGCCAACCAGGGCGCTGGCTGTCGCTGAGATGTTTTGTCCTGCTTTCTGCGCCAGTGTTTGTCCTTTGCCCTGAAATGCATTGGGCGGGATTGTTGCCATTTTGCCTTCAGCTCCGGGCAAGACTTTGGCATTTTGAAAATCGGTTGCCGTGACCAGATGCGGAGGCAAGCCCGGGAAGACCGGAACTCCGAATATCGAGGTCGAGCTTGCTGCCAGCGGTACATATCCTTTCATATAAAATTGCCCTGAGCGGCTCTTACGAGCGCCTTGCTGGACGTTTAAATAGTTGGGCATGTTGGTGACGCCGACGATGCTGGCCGGATTGAAGGAAACGTTTGTAGAGCCACCCGGCTTCATGTAGGCGCTGAAAATATTGTCAACTCTGCTGACCTTTCCCTGACCGACCATATTGGCTTTATTGGAATTGACCAACCGGTCGAAGGCAAAATTTAGCTGATGCCCACTATTCAGTTCTCTAGAGAGTGTCTCGCCCAATCTCTCAAGATCTCGCACTGCTTTCTGCGCACTCTCATTGGCTTGAGCAGTCTTCTCTTCTTCCGCATTGAGCATAATCAAGAGTGATACAGCGACGGCGCGATTGTAAGTTATCAGATTGATTTCATCGCTGTTGTCTTCACCTAGTCCGGCGAACTGCGGAGCGTTGATCGACAGCACGTTTACTTTCGGCTCCCTCAATGCCTGCTTGGCTGTGTTGAGAGCTCCAGCGTCCACAGCAAAGGAAGTTTGCCTGGAACCGGATAGGATTTGAGTAAGAAAAAAGAAGGCCAGCCCTGCAAGAACAATGACAAAGATGACCATCACAGTAAGCGCGAGCGTTGCTCCGCGTTTTCTGACAAGTCGTCTCTGATGATTACCCATTTGGTTACTCTACATTTGACAATCTGGCACTGAGCAGCGATGGAACTCCAAGGGCGATATCGGCAAATATACCCATGTTGACGGTCAGGCGCTTCGTGCACACTCTAAGCAATTCGGAAGCTTGGAATACAGGGGCGCCCTCGAATTTTTTGATCCTATCAAAAGTGCGCTTTGCCCGATGTGACGAAAGTCATGCCCAGAGCATTACCTCCTAGTGTGAACGCGGTTACTCAGGGCACATCCGCCCGAATTGCCTTCGCTCTAGTATGGCAATGCCCCCAATCCACTCAGGATGCCGCCCGATGAAAAAGCGTTCTTCAACCCGATTATTGATTGTTCTTTTTGCCTCACTCTGTGTCTGTCCTTCGTCTTATGCTCAGCAGTCTCTTTATGAGCAACTAAGCGACCAATTTAGAAGCTCCGGCGGTACCGGGGACTTTGGGCGCAGTTCGCAACCAACCGCTCCACAAGGTCGAGCGAACCAATCGGCATATGACTTCAGCGGTCTGACCAATAACCAATCACCAGTTTCCCGTGGTGGCCTTGAGCCGGCAGCTACTGCACTGCTTGCTCCGGATTCTGCCTATATTGACAAATCTCCGATTCCATCAGGCGACTTCAAATTCGGATTCCCCGAGCAGAGCGGACAGCCTTATCGAGGCGTTACCTCTGGTCGAGCCGGTGCGCGTTCTTCTCAGATGGCGATGCTCCCAGCTACGGCGACAACATCCGTGGATGTCAACACTTGCGATCTTCCTTTCTTGCGCCGGCATCTGGGATATCCGAACCCCTGGTCGCCACCGGGAGCACTGGCTGTGGCGGGACCACCCGTTGTCCTGCCTCCTGGACCAGGAAGTACGGGAACTAACCCCGGCGGCAGTGGAGGCGGTTCTGAAACTGGCGGCAACCAGGGCGGTAATGGTTATGTATCCGGTGCTCCCTCCTACCGTTACACTGCAGATGGCGGCTATATGACGGGGTCTGGAATCGTTGTCTATCCCAACGGCAGAAAAGTTCCGGGTGGTCCGATGTTTATGTATCGCTCCGGCTATGGTTTTACCGACTTGCGCAATCCTTCGATGGGATGGACCTGGGACCGATCCGCAGTCTATCGACCTTACGGCTAATGCCGAGCACTGGACGCCGCTAATTTTTACTGATAGAAACGCTCATGCACCCTCATGAGCGTTTTCAGTGATTAATTCAGGAATGAGCGTGTGTTTTTGCCAAAATGCCTGTTAGCGGCTGTATCTTCTGGATATTATCTTTTCATTGAACCGAATTGCACTTAAGTCGGCGTTTTTAAATGACAGCGGCACATCAAATTTCAAAAGAGGAAGCAACGGCTGGAGCCGGAATGCCTGGCGCTCTTCTCGATAAGAGTTTGATGTCGATTCAGGGTGCCCTCGTCCTCATTCTTGTCCTTTGTCATACGCTGGCTCTGCCTCTGGTTGAAAGGGTGGCTGAGCCGCCTAATCCTACGGTCGCTGTGGTACTGCTCTTTTGCTCGTTGGTGCTCTTTTTCAGCCATCGTCGTAGTTACTCTCGGCGCCTGCTTCTGCTGCTTGCTTTGTCCGAAGCGATCCTGATAGCAGCTGCGTCGGTTTTTGGCTTGCCCAGGCTGTTTCCGATCATGTATTTGCTTATTGTTGCCCGCACCGGGCTGCTGCTAAGTGATAGAGAATTGCTCTATCTAGTGGCGATTTGCATAATGATCTATCTTGCCGGAAAGGAAGCGCGCTATCTGCTCACAGAAAGGGCGTTTTTTTCACTCTCTGCAACTCAGCACATTTTGCATCTGTTAGTCGTCGGTCGTCTCTTCAATTTTGCAATCGCTGTCTCATTTTCAGCCTTATGTGTGTCGGCGGTCAAGGGTGAGCGAAAGTCTCGTCTTGAGAGAGAAAAATTGAACAGCGAAGTTGAGCAAATGTCCAAAACTCTTGAGAGAACTCGCATTGCCCGAGAGATTCACGATAATGTCGGCCATACTCTGACTTCGCTGAATATGCAGCTTGAATTGGCTCAAAAATTGCTGGTTAAGAAGCCGGAAAAAGTAGCCGATACTTTGCGTGCGGTCAAGGAATTCGCTCAAAGGGCACGTCTGGATCTGGAGTCGTCCTTGAAAGCGCCGGAAAGGGAAAATACAGGGTTAAAGGGCAAGCTCGAGTCGCTTATATCCGATTCAAATCAGCTCAATTCTTTTAACACACAACTTTTTTTCAATGCTTTCGATCCTGATGAGCGGATACAACACGAGATCTATTGCATCGTAAAAGAGGCGCTGAATAACGTGAAGAAGTATGCCGGGGCTCAAACGGCAACCGTAGTCGTTGCAGAACTCGATGGTCGTCTGCTGGTGGACGTAGAAGACGATGGTACTGGATTTGATACCAGTATCAAAATTGCCAACAAGTACGGCTTGCGCGGTATGAGTGAGCGCGCAGAACTCATAGACGGCTCTCTGAAAATCGAAAGCCGCATCGGTGGTGGCACCAAGGTGATGCTGTCTGTTCCCTTTAGACCGGCCGCAAATGCTTGCGCTCGAGTTTCGAAGGAAAGCACTTTTGACGGTCGTCAGCGCGAAGACGCAACTATGATATCGGAAACGCTGGAAATAGGTGGAAGTGATGAGCGTTAGCAAAACCGCCTTTTCTCAGGACCCGATCGCCGAAAAATGGCAAAGTCGTCTTCGACTTATCCAGATCGCCATGATCTCGTGGTTGATGTTGAGCCAAATTGCACTTCTCTGGATTGAGCGTTTGCCCGTGCTCTCCAATCGTTGTCTCTACACATTGCTTGCACTTGCTCTGGCGGCATTGTGCGTGCTGGCATCTGCATATGTCAAAAAGCGTTACCTGCAGTTTTGCATTTATGCATTGGAGTATGGCGCCTTATTTTGTTCTGCATTGTATGGGCAGACGTCCGGTTTTGAGCTGGCCTGGTTGGTGACTCTAGCCCGAGTTGGCTTGTCTGTTCCCAGCTCGGTCAGTGCGATTTTCTTCATTTCCTCAATAGCGGCCTTCTTTATGGTCACCCTCTGGAATCACGATCTGGTCGTGCAGGCATCGGCAAATTTCGTTCAGAGTCAGGGTGTTTTAGGAGCTATTCTGGGAAGAGAATTTGTCACTTATTTGATTGGGTTATTGTTTATTAGCGTGCTTGTCCATTCGATAAGAACGGAGCAAACCAATCGCAGAGCGGTAGAGCAGTTGACTGAAAAACTGGATTTGATTTCCAAGGAATTAGAGCGTAATCGCATAGCACGAGAGATTAACGACAATGTGGATAACCTGCTTGTCGAGTTGAGCGTGCGTACTTCTGTTTTGGCTGAAGCTGAAATTGACGAGCAAGCAATGGCGCCCGAACTCGGTGTCGCAAAGGAGCTTGCTTCGCAGTCGCTGAAGAAAGTGCGAGAGGCTCTTAATTTGCTTCGGCACGATTCTCAATAGTTTTCGATACTTGAAGTACTACAGCATGTAGCATTTATGCGTTGAAAAATAGAATTGCAAGCGGGTGAAATGTCGGGATGCACCCCCGACCATCTCACCCGCTTACACCAGGTTGAAACTAGAAGCGATTTTCGAGAGCTTTGATTCGAATTCGCTTCATTTTTATCGCCGCTGCAAGAGCGAGAACCACTAGCACCCCGTTGACCAGGCAGCCGGTGAATACTGCTCCGATGAGGTCGGTGTGTTGACTAAAGAACCAGGATGCAATCCAACTGCCCAACGGATTCGACCACAGTGTGGCTAAAAGACCTAATGCAGTGGTCGGGTAGAAGTAGAGCAAACCTTCTCGGTAGTCTTTGATGTCCGGTGAGATGCTCGGTGTCTGAGTATCTACTTTATTGACCCACTTCGTGACAAAGAGGACATACAAGCGGTGAACTGCATATGCCGAGACCGAGCCGCCGATAAGAACAGCGATGACGAATGCCAATGCAGTAGAGGCACCCAATGCTTTGATTCCGAACCATACGGACACGGCGCTGATCATACTCGGAGCGCCGACGATCCAACCGAAGGCGACAGCGAAGACGAAAGCCGCAAAGAGAAAAATACTGACGACAATTGCTTGTTTGGGATCTTTTGATGCACTCATGATTGACCTTTCTTGAATTAGTGAGGCAGCTTCTGAAAGAAACTGCCTCTTGCCATTGATTGAAGATTTCAGCCTGATTTCTTCAGGATTCAGTCTCAGTCTCAATCCCGATTCGAGCAGTGTTTCCTGCTGTCCATCCATTCACCATGAGCATGAAGAAATTATGAGGACAGAAGCGCTTTCTGCGTGCGCATCTGCCGATTGCATTCATGCGCGTAAGCGCATGCATGCACTTCAGAGTGAAAGTAATCTTGCTGTCGCTGCCACCGCTAGTGCAGTGACAGCGGCGAGCAATGCGGCAAAAGCTATGATGCTGCCCGGTGCTCTTTCGAATTTGCCGATTGCGGAGATGCTTCCCAGTGCCGCGCCCACGAATGCAGCGATGGCGTGGCGGCCTGTCACTGGAAAGGCTACTGCGGCTGCCAGCGATAAGAGAAGCGCGCTGAGCGCATAGCGAAAGACATCCGCTTTCACATCCGAGTATTTCCAGGCGATCAGCATCATCATTGCCTGGGAACATACTATGAAAGGTACATATCTGAACATTGCTTCTGTATGCCTCCTTTGCTTCTATCTATTAGGCTCTCCATTCGATCGAAGGGGGTGCCTTTGTCAAAGGTTTCAGCAATGCGATTGATTGATGTTCGAACAACCTCAATGCAAGCCAAATCACTAACTGGTTGCAGCGCGACAGATGTTCTAAATGTGGGTTGATTGAGGGCATTTGCGCATCTTTCTTATGGCGCGCTTTTCGTCGAAAGGTCTCGATCTCTCTGCGAACCGCCGAAGGTCCGGAGTGATAAAGCATGCACATCAAGACCGCATTGATTTTCAGATCGCCCTTGCGAAGCGAGCTTTTGTTGCGATCCTTTTCGTTGAGTTCTCGCATCCATTCTGCCGGAGCACTGAAATCCACAACGGGTGAGTTCTCGTGAATGATCTGCAGGTTGAAGTGCGGTGACTGTCGCTGGCGCACCCAGTTACCGTCAGCCCCTCTGATAAGGGCCGGGTACGCATCTTCGCCACTTGTCTCTTCGGCAAGCAAATGATTCGCCTGCCCGGCAAAGCAATCTCTATACCGCGCTGCCGGCGTGAGCATGGCAAGGATTGTCGCTCTTGCCTGCCAATCGATTTCGTTTTTTCGTTCTGCTTGCTTTGCCTTGCGCGAGCCGCCGCTCGTTTTCCAACTGTCGATCTGATCGAAGAAAGTGGTCTCTGCCGCAAGGTAATCGAGATGCGTTGCATAGACTCGGTAGCCGAACCGGCACAGGAGTATTGTGAACAGTCCAGCCAAAGTCCAAGCCAATCCCAGAAAGTGAATTGAAAGTCCAAGTGCGATTGCTGAACATACTAAGGCGCAAATGATTAAGCGTGCCATTTTTCTCCTTATATTGAAGCTCTGCTAATGACGGCAAGGCTTGCGATTAAATCGGCAATCACAGGCAGCCGATATCTATGTATTCAATTTCAACGCTCCCCGGTCGGCGCGATTGCGCCGGCGCATATTGGCTGAGTAGCCGTCTGTAATGCTTTTGAGCTGATAGAACCTCTGAAATTCAAATTGAAGTTGTACAGTCAATCTAGTTTTAAGGTCGCCGGCGGTGCAATGGTGTTGAAGGCGCTTGGCAAAAATATCTAACGAGCGTTCTAGAATTTTCCTCCTGCCTGTGTGAATGGTCTTAGGATCGGCTGAAGAAGTGGTCTCTTCGATTTAGATTCTTCTGGAATGAGTGTTTTGCAAGTTGGGGCCGATTGCTCAGAATTCAACAAGACCAATCGGTGGTCCTGCATTGAAACCTGGCAGCGCCTGATTTCAACTGGTGCAGAGTTTCTTTCTTCTCTTGAGTCCAATGTCTCTTTCTTTGATCGGTCCGATTGGGCTCACGTCAGGCTGAATTCGAAAGTTTTTCTCGAGAGCGTTCATTTATATCGCCTGCTGCTTGCCTTTGGTGCGGAAATTGCATAGTTTGGTGCTACACCTTTCTGACTACCGAATTACGGCGGACTTTCCACAGCAACTCGCACCAAACCCACAGCCTATCCAGTTTCCTCTCAATAGTCACAGCACATAAGGTGCTGTGACTATCTGTCATTCGTCGTAAGACTGCAGTCATCGCCGGTCCACTTCGTCTGAGTGGCGCAAACCGTTGTCCCATCGTTCAACCAAAACCCGGCAAGACTGGCTCGCGCGAATTGTCGCTCGAGTTGATCTTGCTTAAGACAATGCAGTTAATTGGCGGCACTAAAACCGCCTACCAGGAGATAAATGAAAAAAATTCTGACCGCAACGATCGCACTTTTGGTCCTCTTTTCCGCAAACGTATTTGCACAATCGGCTTCGGAGCTTCGTGTCAACGGTCCGGCGAAACCGGCTGTTGCAAAACGAATCGTGCGGGCGCTTGCAGAATTGGACGGACGAGACGGTGATCAAGATGTCCATGAGTGGACAGCCAATGCTGCGACGGTAGATTTTGCTGCGACGATCTATGGAGTAGCAAACGCCGCCAGTTACGCTGAAGAGCAGCTCAATTCGGTGGCGCCGGACCAGATTATTGCTATCTTCGGCACCGGTCTGACTACTAACACGGGCTACGCCCAGACTTTGCCTCTGACAACGGAATTGTCCGGGGTCTCGGTGACCATTCAGCATCCGGTTACCGGCGAACGCCTGCCGGCTCCTCTATTCTTTGTTTCACCCAGTCAAATCAATGCGGCGATTCCATCCGCTTTGCTGAATGGGCTGGATACAGTGAGTGGAGAGCTGACGACAACAATCTTCGTTTCACAACCCAATGCCAATAAGTTCTCTCAGAAGGCTGTTTCTCTCAAGAGAACCAATGCCGGTATCTTCTCCGCCAATTCCAGCGGGCGCGGTTTGCCCGCCGGTCTGGTTTTGAGAGTGATCAATCAACAATTCGTTTATTCACCGATCGTAAGCGGAACGCCGATCGTGATTGCAAACGAGCCGACTTATCTGGTCTTGTTTGGAACCGGGTTGCGCCATAATGCCGGCACCGTTGTCGCGTCGATTGGCGGAGTCAATGTTCCTGTTCTCTATTCCGGCGCGCAGGGGACAGGACCCCGTGCTTTCGCCGGTCTGGATCAAATCAATATATTGTTGCCGCAATCTTTGAACGGTCGCGGCAATGTCAACCTGGTCGTGACGGTTGATGGATTGGCCGCAAACGTTCTCGACCTTCGCTTCTGATAAGTCCTGCCTGATCGAAAAATGGAACGCAGCCGCCAAGCGGAGGCTGCGTTCTTCTTTCACATGGTCTCACCAGCCTGGGTGTGGCTAAACAACAAACGCACTGTGTGAGGCGAGCTGCCTTAAGGAGATAGACAGAAATGGCTTTGAAAGACAGATTGCAAGAATTGAGCGCCAGACAAGACAATGCACAAGAACAAGCGGCAGTTGAGGCGACATACAATCGCTGGACAGCAAAAATGGAGGAGACACCATCGGCAAAGAGCTGGAGTTTCAGCGATCCCCTAGCCGTCGGCACCGTCGTAGAGAAGGTAAAGGTAAGACTGGCCAGCGATGGGTACGCAGTTTCCTTCAAACCCGCGCGCACTGGCGGATTCGTTGAGATTTCAGAACTTTGATTGGCAGCGCGTGCATTCACATGTGGGATGCACGCCGAGTTGCGCTCTTAGTCAAGCTCGGCATTTCGCCATGAAAGGAAAAATATGATTGAAATTACACATCCGCAATATCGTGATTTCCTTAATCTGGTGGCAGCTTACAACAGCTGCTGGATTCGTAGTCGGGCGGCGGGGGATTGTCCGGCGCCTGTGCAGGGAAGGAAAGACTGGACTTGTTGTGCGCTGCACCGACAGCTGCTTGCGGACTGGGGGCGGGTAGAGGCACTGGCATTTCGCTTTCTATTCGTGACTACTGGCCGATACTCGAATGATGATGACGGCGCTCAAATTTTTTCTCCGCTTTGGTGGACTTCTCGTGGAATGAACTATGACGAAGTAACTCGTCTTGTCTCCTTCTCCGATGAGAGAACCTGTCCTCTGGACTTCTGCGCGCCGGATTTTACGAGTGAGGAATTGCTCACTGCTCTGCGCGAATTCTGTCCCCCGGACCGGAGAAAACATATTCTCAGTCTGAAAATCGTTGGGGAAGACCAGGACATAGAGCTGCTCTACGCAGACAATCCGTCATCCGGATGGGTGCCATTCCGATTCTGGGGGCGACTCGTTCGGTACAGTACGCCGTGCGATCGTAAGTGGAAAATGTTTGCCTTCCTTGAGCCACTGAAAGCGGTACTCTCCAAGACCGCATTCTTTAAGTGGTTTTGCTGCATTGCTGATTTGGGAAAGAGCCGCCAAGGCGCTTCTCTGTAACATGAAAGGAGAATATGACAGGTTCACAATTCACTAACGAACCCGACAATGCCCGCTTGAGCGAATCAGCGCTGGCGTGTCTGGACGGTGCACTTGAAGAGGATGATTTTATCAATGTCGTCTGCTTGACGGGGCTGTCCGATCTGTTTTACAAACTTGCGCACTATCTGCAGTGCGATGGCACGCTTCCCGTTGAGCCGGCCTTCTTTCTGGACTTCGGGGTGCGAGTATGGCAGCCTGACAGTCTTGGTACCATAAATATCGAATTGCGGGACGCTGATTTTGACCCTGTAAATGTCACCGTTCTTGCGGAAGTGTTTTTGGTGCATTCGCTTAGCAATCGCCATGAGCAAGGTGGAAAGTCTACCTTCTTCATTCGGAGCGATGAGACTGCTGCATCGAACTGTTTGAAAGTCGCCGAGTCAATTTATGCAAGGGCAAGAGATCTCTATCGGGACGCCAGCACGCTGGAGTCCTGCTAGAGCGTCAAATGCGGTTGGAGACGCGAACGGCGGCAATAGTCCGTTCGCGTTTTCCATTCTTTTCCTTTATTCGATGATATCGGTCCCAGCCGTTTTGTTCTTTTTGTTGTTATACGATATGGTGTAATAAAGCGAGTTAAAAGGGGGAAAGGTGCGAGCCTTTCCCTTGAGTACAGTAGGGGGACATCCCTCTTAAACTCAATCTAGTGACAGCAAGCATAGTATGAGGAAACAAATCCCCCAGCCAAACGACCCGGCAGCGAAAGAGAGAATGGCGGCTACCAGGAAGAAGACTGCAGATCCGAAGATAGCCAGGGTACAAAAGAGCACAAAACCTTTCCAGCCAAAAATCAACCCACAAACGACAGCGAACAAAATCAAAACAAGCATAAGTTCTCCTTTTGTTTCTAGACTGAGAAGAGCGGTAACCCCGCCAGTTCCGCTCTTCTCAAGAATTCCAATGCCTCGGCACGTGCTGCCTAATGCATTAGGCGTGCCGTATATCAAATCGATTCGCTTGCACTTCAGAAGTGTTGTTAGGACTTGATCGAAAGAATGTGCGAGCGCCCCTCTCGCCAATCTTCATAACTGTGGATTGCCGAAACCAGCATGCCGATCAGCAACTGAAACAAGACATAGAGCACAGAAAGGACCGCAATGCCAATCCACCTGCCGACGAGAAGGCCAAGCACAGAGACAAAGGAAAGCAAGCCGATTAACCAAAAGATCACACCGACCAGCTTTGCGTACTGCGGCAATTCCAACCAGGGGATAAGAAAGCTGAAGATAAGCCACCAGCTCAAGGCGTTTGACGCAACCAGACCGCCTCCAAAAACAACAAACCTGACCAAGTTACCAAAGAAATCGCGCATACTAATCTCCTGTTTTTGACGCGTTAATGGATAAGTCGGCACAGCACATTCAATGTCTGTCCCAACGTAAAGAGCTCATGCTTCCGTCAATTCACGCAATCACCGTTCTATGCAAGTCCGAATGTTCTTTCCACCACTGCACAATCGTGCATTTGCTCGCGCTGCTGTGAATGAAAGAAAACCTTATGCCTGAGAGCCTTTTGACCTGCTTGCCGGACGGCGATAAATTCGATTTGTGATAACTCCAACCTAGAAAAATTCACATCCTGCCGCAATCGAAAAAAACGAACTTTCTGGACTCAATCGAAATCTTTTTCAATGAGCAGGCATTTTGTCCTGTGCTAGTTGAAATTGGACCCATCTTTCAGGATTTGATTGGCATTATTGAGCCGTTCTTTTCCCAGCCAGCGTAAGTGGCATTAATAGCGGAGCTGAACCCTTACGCGTAAATTTCCCATGACGGCAGTCATGCTTGCCTGATGACCTAAGCAGGATTTGCAATACGCCAAACGGCGTTAATATCTACGCACTAAAGATGCCCAGGCAGTGTTTGAACGGGGCAATCATCCACCATAGGTAGACTCGAATGATAGAAAATTCCGCCAAAGCAAAAGCCAACGAGATTGAGAAAATACTTTTGAGTGGCGATACTCACGCAGCAGAAGAGCAATTTCGCGCTGATTATATAGATGCGATCAATCGAAACAGACCCGACCTGATTGAGGCGGAAAAGAGTCGACTACAAGAAGACCCTGCCGGCTACAAGCTGATTATGCTGGAAGTGGCAAAGCATTTCGTAGGCTCGAATTCAAACTCGGAAAATCGCCTTATCGATATCGCAACAAGGGGAAGAGCTCAGAATGCTACTGCCGTGGAGCGCCTTCATGGAGAGGCCGCGCAAATGCTCATCGGCGATTACTCCGAGCTGACTGGCGGCGGCAGGCATTTTGCAAAAAAACTGTTTAGCGCGCATTGGGGTCATGGCGTAGTCAAATACGATATCGACCGTGTTGAAAAAGAGATGCGCCAAGATCTCGGCACAAGAGTTTTCGCCGACAAATTGGCGGACAACAACTACGAGCTTTTCAGAAAAATCTCCGACGATGGTAAAGACATCTCAGCCGATGATCTAAAGGATGTTCTCAAAAAGGATGATCGTCTCGGACACGACTTTCTAACCGGCGACCAGCGCAAGACTGTAGAGCAATTGGCTGCTGCCATGAATAAGGATTCCGACAAAAATAGCTCCAACTATTACTTACTGCCAAAAAGCTGGAAGCACATTTCAATCGACGAAGTAAGGCAAAATGTGAGAGTGCAAGACTACGAATTCTTGCGCTCTGATAACCCGTCTCAATCCACCCCGCGTTTGCGACCACGGACCGAACTGGCTGATGGGCAGGAAGCCGCAGCGAATGAAAAGACGAGAGTGCGTCCTCGCGAAATAGTCAGCTCAGAAAAGGCTATTAATTGTGCTCCCGGTGAGAATGACGCGGCCGACCAGAAGAGGCTCGAAGAGTTGTCCCGATTAGCGGTGGCTAGGCACCACGAGGGATACTCGTACATAGCAACGCGATTGCTCGGATTCGCTCAACCGAATGCAGGCAAAAGGGAAATCGAAAGAGCTTATGCCGGGCTGAGTGAAACCGATAAGCAGCACGTCATGGCACTTTCCGCCGCCTTAGATAGAGCAAACCGGCAAGCACACAATGGTCGTCTGATGGAGGGGGATGTGGTTCCGCTTAATAGTGCCGAAGTGCAAGCACTCCTGAAGAAATAGACCGGCTGTCATAAGAAATACACCCCGACATGCTGTTTCATTTCACCCCAACTCACAGGACTAAGGGGGATAGCTCATGATTTATCGCGGTGATAATACAGGACACATTGCGCCCACAGCGGCCGAGCACTCGCATCTGAACCTTCTTAGCCTCTTGAATCTATCGGACCTTCAGGCAGATGATACTGCTGGCAGGCACGGACTTGGGATGGTGGAAGGACCGGACCGGGCGAGTTTGTCATCAGCCAGGAAATCTTACGAACTCTTCCAATCGAATTACTGTCGACTGCAAGAAAATGGTATTACTGCCGATACTATTCGCGCCATCATGCAAGTGGAGATGAACGACTACGGCATAGAAGACAAGGTTCAAGATCGCGCCGTATGCAGCAGATACGCGAAAATGGTTTTGAATGAACACAGTTCTGTTGGTCCGGCACAAATACAGTTGCGGAATTTTGAAGAACTAAAGGCAAAGTTTCCGACCGAGCTCGGGAATTACAATCGCTGCGATCTCGTAAATCAAGACGTAGCCGCGCTCTTTATTGCTGCATACCTTACTAAAAAGGTTATGGACTTCGAAAATGGCAACTTTGTTATGGAAACGAAGGTGAATGACAAATTCAAGAGCATTGAGATAGAAAGCGTCAAACAATTTTGGCAAAGAGGAGGTGAAGATCGTGCCCGAGCATTGATTCTGTCCTTCAATCCGAGACTGGGAGGCTTTACGCACGAATTCAATCACGACGGTGCCGAGTACTTGCGTAAGGTGCGCGCCGAGATGGGCATCGAGACCACTGTAACAGTGATTTCATTACCGAAGAAGAGGAAATGACTGTAATTCCGGCTCAGAAGAATTGACCTTCTCAAAATAGTCCTAAACAGAAAGGAGGCATGATTGCCTCCTTTCGCTTCTGTTGAAATCTCGCTGCTCTAGTCTAATGGATGAACGCCGCCCCATCGATCGCAGAACCAAGCCGCAGTATTAGTTATGGTGACGACAAAATCGGCATGTCGTCGCAGCGTGGTTCCGTTGGGATATTTCACTGCCACGATCACCCCTTTTTCATTTGTTTCTGCCAGAAATCCGGACGTTACTGCATTTGCATTCACATCTACGCCATACGCGCTGATATTCATTGGATGTCCAGGGGGTGAAACACTTTGAACAGACGAATTGAAAAATGCGTGCATGAAGGAAGTCCACCTATAGAAGCTGTTTCAGTTGATTCAACTTGTGTGTGTTTGTCTGGATATTAAGTTGAAGAGAGAAATAAATGCAGTCACCAAAGTGAGCCAGTCTGCGTGACTTAAGTCATGCGATTTCCTGTCCTTCCCACTCAAGTCATGTTCCAAAGTATTTTTTCCAGACCTACCAGAGGGGCGAAATAGCCTAGAATTAGATGAATATCGAAGCCAGACTATCGCTCTTTGATCGCGAGTTTTCCGTTTTGAAAGTTTTGCCGAAGCATATACATCTCTTAGCGACCTTTTGCCTGGCGCTCTCCCTCGGTAGCTGTACTACAGACCCGACTGGGCGCGAAGTTGAAACTAAGGCTTCGGCTGAAGAGCTTTTGATGAAAGGACAACAATACAAGCAGGCCGGAAGGATTGAACTTTCCCGCAAATGCTTGCTCGCTGCTATCAAAACGGATGAGAACAGCCATGCTGCAAAACTGGCAACACAGTATTTGAAGTTCAATTTGCCAAAAGAGCCGATCACAATCGAAGCCGAACAGCGCAATATAATTGCCCACAACCAGGCAAAGAGCGGTGACATTAAGGCAGCCAAGAACACTTTTGCCAACCTTATTAAGGACTATCCCAATTTCGAATGGCCGTACGCAAATCTGGCAGCACTCTATGCCAAAGAGCACGATTTGGAAGAAGCGGAAACTCTTTTGAGAAAAGCACTCAGCATTAATCCGGACTACGCAAATGCCCGGGGAATGCTGGTGAAATTGGAAAGCCTGAGACGCGAGGCAAAAAAAGAGCAGAACCTCAAAGAGCAAATACAGCCGGACTGACGGGGCGTTCAATCACGATTTAATAGCATGCAGTCGGGATGACATTACCAAAGTCATGCCTGCCTCATGACGGCGGGCAGATTTCGTCTCCAAGCCGAGCGGCTATCTTACGGATACGCAACCCCACCCCCTCGCGAAGATATTCAGCAAAATGGAAAGTCTGTTTCATAGAAATATTCTCTCTGCTACAACCATCTTGGCTTTCGTAGCAACCTTACCAGCTGCCGCGCAGCAATTCGACCTGAGCGGTCTGGATAGCTTTCAGACTAAAGGCGCTGTAGCACAATCGTCCGGCAATCGAGGCAGCAGCGCCAACAATACTCGACCTACAGGTCAGGGCGCTCGCGCCGATCGTTATCTTCACGACTACCGCAATACGACAAAGACGCAAACGCCTGGTGGTTTGATGCAAACAGCGCTCAATCCTGCGCGCTGGACGGTCCTGGGCGGGATTTTTGGATATGAAGACGGTGGCATGGGTGCAGATCGTGATGGCGATTGGACCCAGCCCTACACCCCCGTGCAGACGCCGCCCAATTATGGAACGCCTTCTCCAGGTACTAACCCACAAGATTCTCAGAACAATCCTGAAGATGGTCAAGAACCGCAACAGCAATTGCTGCATGATGGCACGCCCTACGAAGGACAGATGACGATCAGTGATTGCGGTGGTTACATCGGTTATGTACCCAACGACTTTCAAGGTTCGATGGAAGACTGGTGGCACAGCCCTTACTGTGCTTACCAAATTACGGCCGCACGTCCAACTAACGTCCACTACCAGAGTTGGGTCAGCCAGGGCTCACCGACGCTGTTCTAATCGACGCAACGGTCACCCACAGAGTTATGGAGAACAGGCAATGAACAAAGGTATCATCTCATTTGCAGCCGCGACCCTGGCTATGCTCTCTGTCCAAGTATTGCCGGCTGAAGCTCAGGCTAATCAGCGCATTGCCAGAGCCTTGCCGCCGGTTCAGAGCACTATCAATATGGGTGTTCGGATGATCCCTGCCCGCAGAGCCAACCAGGGCGGAATGCGTAATGGACTGCCGCCCACAAACATGGACAGTTTCGTGTATGAATCCGGTGCAAAAGCGTGGCACATTTACGGTGATGAGGGAGTTTACTCGATTCCTCCCTTCATGGAATTCAGCAAAGAGCACCGCATAGAAGCGGGGATTAATGGACGCCGTCGCAGAGGACTGACGACCGGACACGGCAGTCATTTGCCTGATGCCTGGGGCGGAGATGAGTTTGTTGATGGACCGGAATGGAGTGACTCCGGAGCCGGTGGGACTCGTTCACAATACCAGCCCTTCGAAGCCGTGCAAGAATCTCCCGTAAGCGACGTGTACAGAACGCCTCCTTTCATCAATGAAGAATTGGCTAAGAAGACGGTTGCTGATTCAATCGAGCAGATGCCGAAGCAAGATAACTTGAAGAACACAGTGCAAGAAATGGCGCAAGATTCTCAGCAAGCACTATTTGGTCGTCAGTTGGGCCGACGCACCCCTCCTACTCAACAGAGCGCATTCAACTGGCCGTAAAATTGACCGGAAGCGCGATACCACTTTCAGTACCATATGGTTTTAGAAGGAATGTTGGCAGCATGACCTAAATAACAAGTTTCTAGTGACTGAAGTCAGATGCAATGAGATGCTGACCGCACTATCCTAATAGATAAGCAATTCGCTAATAGTTTAAATCGGGGGCAGGTCTGGAGTGAACACTCCAGACTTGCTGGGGTTTTAGGGGTATTTGCACGGCTAAGTCCATTCCGTTTTTGCACGTTCTCGATCTGCCCTCGCGCTAGTACCAATGCCGAGCTTCGTATTTACAACATTTGATGATGACGAAAGTCACTTCGCTGCAAGTGAGAGATCGGTAATGTATTGATACCGGCTGCTGGCAGCGTGTGTCTTGCACGATGCGCCCCAAAATGAATGCAGCAAATCAGCAAAGAAATTGAAAAATCTTCGAAGAAAGAGGACAAGGAAATGTATGAAACCAGAACAATGTCCGATTGTCGGACCCTTAAACTAATCGACTCGGTCGGTTCGTTAGCTCGGGGTCGCATAAGGCTTTTAAACACACAAACATTGCAAGGCGCGAACGAAACAGAAGAGCAGTATTTGCAAGCTTTGCACGCTCATATCAGCGAATTCGGATACTACACCTTTGAGGTTCTATGCCAGATTATTAGACTGGCTCACCTGTATGCATGCAAGTCACGCTTCGCCGAATTCGAAAATGCGCTCAATGAAGCTGAGCGCATCTATATGTGCCTCGCCCAAGAACCTGATTCCGGTCTTCTCGTTGATCTCTTGATTGGGCTCAATTGGCAGCTGTGCACTATCGGTCGCGGCAAGGAAGCACGGCGAGTCAACACCTTAGTCGCGCAGATAAAGATGCTTGATCAAGAGGCGGCTGCCGCCAGCTAAAAGCGATATTTCCCTGCGCTCCTTTGTGAGGACGGACAATGAACATTCCATTTGAAATTCAACGCGTTGGCGCAGTGCCCATGCATCTACAATTGAGAGACCAGATCATCGCTGCAATCGAGGAAGGCCGGCTGACACCAGGGCAAAGAATGCCTTCGACACGAGTGCTTTCAAACGAATTGAAGGTATCGCGAGTAGTCGTCGTGCAATGCTATGAAGCTTTGACTTCAATGGGATTCATCGTAACGGCAACTGGTTCGGGCAGCTACGTGCGCCGCGTTCCAGTCAAGACTCGGATAGAGACTGCTCCGTTGATGCAACCCGTAGAACAATCAGAACAATATGTGGGCTCGTCGCATCATTCACCTTCCACCCAATTTGCACAAGCGCTGAGACAATGCACTTACATTGATACAGGCGCTGTCGACATGAGCGAGTTGAATTATGGAGCAGCATCAGCCGAACACCTGCCGTCGAAAATTTGGCGAAAGATCATGCTCAATCTGCTCTTGAAAAATGGAGACTCGATTGAATTTGACAGCCATCCACTGGGTTCCGGCAAGCTAAGGGAAAGCATTTGCGGATACATTCGCCGTGCCAGGGGTGTCAACTGTTCGCCATCTCAAATAGCATTATTTTCCTCGTCTCAAATGTCTCTTTCAATCTTGTTCCGGCTTCTACTTGATGAAGGCGACTATGTTGCCGTCGAAAACCCAGGCTTTGGACATGCCAGGAAGCTTGTCGCTTGCTGCGGTGCGGAATTGCTGCCAATCGACATAGATGACGAGGGCATAAGTGTTGATCAACTAAGACAGTCAGATGTTGTGCCAAAGATAGTCTACGTTACCCCTTCGCATCACGATCCTTCTGGGGTGGTCATGTCGGTTAAACGCCGCCATGAGCTTTTGGAATGGGCAGTGGAAAAGAATGTCCTGATTATCGAAGACGACTACGACTCAGAGTACCGATACCATGGACAACGACTGCCTTCGATTCAGTCCTTGGATACTCACGGGCGCGTTATCTATCTTGCCAATTTCTGGAAGGTTCTCTTTCCGTATGTGACCATGGGCTATCTGATTCTTCCACCGCATCTGGTCGGCGCCGTGGCGCAAGCAAAATCGTGCATCGACAGAGCGATGCCGTCTCTCGAACAGCAGGTGCTCTCGAAATTCATTTCCTCCGGAGCGCTGGAACGACATATTCATAAAGCAAAACAGGCTTATATAGTGCTGCGACAAGAGCTTCTTTTTAGCCTTACACGAAATTTCGCAAAGAAGGTCCAATTGGCTAAGGAAAGCTCCGGAATGCACATTCTTTTCAGTATTGACAGCGAAGTTACGGAGGCAGAAATCATAAAACTGGCGCACAATGCCGGCATATCACTTGTAACCACAAGAAATTTCTACTTCAGGAAAGCCAAAGAAAGAGAGTTTCTGATTTCATTCGCCAGGCTGAAGAAAGGAGAAATTGCACCAAGGATGTTCATGTTTGCAGCATCTCTCAAGCAAGCGGAGCAAGCATTGCTAGGTGATCAGTTAGCAAAAAAAGTACAGCAGGCACAAAGCGCAATCTTTTCGAAAATATGCACCCCGGCGATCAGCGCAACGGCAACGATGCCCTTGTTGCACCAGTCTTCAACAGTCTGCATATGACATTCGTCATGTCGCAGACCCAACTACAGATACTTGGTAAAGTCAGTCCAGTCTTGCAATATATCTATATTGGCAGCGCCGGACAAAGGAGATAGCAAAATGACGGAGTGTCACTGGTCCGCACGCGAGATTGTGGACAAGATAAACAAAGACGAGAAAAATGATGCGAAGGGCATGCTTCAGTCCGAAATGAATAAGATGACACCAGACGAATTTCGACGCCTGGTTGAAGAGATGGTCAGGCTCACGAAAAATGACAACAACGAATGGAATGACGTTGAATTTACGGTAGACGGTAAAAACGAGATTAAAGCCGTGTCCGTAAACGACAGCTATTTCGTTGATACACAGCTTGCCCGAAAAGGAGCACCGACTCCCCTGCACTTCGTCTTGTCGCTAAATCACGATTGCACTATCAACAAGTAAGAGAAGATCGCTTCAGGCAGATCAATCAAGACGGACAGTCCTTTGGACTGTCCGTCTTTCGGTTCATTGGTCTTTTGCGTATGGCTTTCTCTGTGCCGCCCGGCGCGAATTATAGCCAAGGTTTTCTTCCATCCAATTCCTTGTTGCTTCCGGAGTGATGATGTCGCCCCTGTTATTCGGCAACATCTTCTCTGTAGGGACGGCCTGCGGAAGTTGTTCTGCTCCGCGAGCGGCACGCTGCAGGTATTCTTCATAGAGCAGATTCCTTTCTGCTACCAGCTTGCTGAAAGGCAATTTGGCATCTTTTGATAAGCCCAAGAGGTTTGTAACCTCGACTATGAACGCGGCATACTCTGGATGAAGCGTGGAAATTTGCGCTAAAGGAGGTTGACTTCTATTGCCGAAATCCGGACGCACTATCGTCAATCCGGTCTGTCTTTCCTGTTCTTTCAATTCCCTTTCCACGTTGTAAAACTGGTGACGGAGCATTAGTCCTTCCTCAGAGACACCAAGCGGATCTTTGCTCATCACGTCGTCGATTATTTTTAGCGCTGCTCTTTGATTTGCGGTGTTTCCGGCTTTTAGAGTGTCTCTTATCTGCTGCAATGACACAGGAGGATCGTATCCTTCTTTCGGCATGATTGAGAAGGCTCTCCACTCGAAGCCGATTGAGGCTATCAGTTCCGACTCCCGATTGAACATATCTGTAGCATGCGGCGAGCCGAATTCTTTCATCAAGTCCTTGTATCCTCGTCCTTCGGAGTCTTTTGCGAAGAAGCCTCTTTTGCTTAGTTCTTGAAACAGTGCTAGATGATCGAAAGAGTCGTGAACTCCCAGAGAAATTTTTCCAAACGATGGATTTCCGTTGCCGTCCTTAAATCCATAGTCGATTATCTTGAGTGTTTTAGTAAGCTCTGACAGTGGCAGAATTGCCTCTTCTGCGGTAGCGCGGCGCCATTTTGAAACTGTGTATGCGAAGGTTCCGTCCTCTCGCTTTTGGGCCTCGAATTCTGCGGGTACTAAACCGCTTCTTTGTTTTAGATAGATTTCTCTTATCAGCGGTACGTTTTGTTCGGGTAAGTGAAAGCCAAGAAATTTCTCCGGTGTTCTTGTTACACGAGCCAGGTCTCGCTCTCGTCGCCTTGAGAATTGCGCAGTGTCATCGAATACGTCTGCTCGGCCGGAATTGATGATACTCTGCGGCACTACATATTCGGCGATGCGCCGGGCGGTATTGTGATTGAATTCGATATCGGCTTGCTGGCTGATGAGCTGATCGGCCGCTTGTTTGATTCGGTCCATAGCTCCTTCTTTGGACAGAAGAAGCCCGGATGCATCCAGCCATGACCTCGCAGGCACGTGTTTTTCGAACTGGTTTGCATCGAGTACCATCGCTCTGCCTTGCTCTGTTGTTAGAAGCAAGGAAAGCTTTTCGGCTACGTCAATTTCTTTCGTTACTTCCGGAAGAAACTTTTCTATCGCTTCGACACCATAATTGAGAACGACACGATCATGTCTTGTTTTGAGAATCTCGAAAGCGGGTGTACCTTCGAGTTTGGAGAAATTTTCAGGATTGGCAAAGTAATGGTCTAGATTTCCACCTTTGTACAGGTCGTAAAAATCATTTACGGCGCTGACTTTGCCTCCATCATTTAACACCTTATAGGTAAGCCTTTCGCTGGCGCTCTGTATGTTTATATTGCCATTGCAATCGATTTCGACTGAATTGATGGCGCTGTCCTTTCCATTCTGCAGCCATTTTCCTTGAGAGCGTCTGTATATGTTTCCGTCGGAGAATTCAACGTAATTGAGGTTGTTGTTCTTGACACTGTTGTTTTCAAATTCGAGCTTGACGCTTGCAACACTCTTCTCTACGTCTTTCAGGGCAGTCTGATGCTGCTTTGCAAAGATGTGGCCTTTCAGTCCAAGGCTGCCACCAGCCACGGACATCGAGTATATGGACTGGCCCAGGTGTGAAAGTGAAATCTCTCCACCCTTTACCCAATCCATACCGGCGCTGGCCAGACCACCTGGTACGCCGGATATGACACCAGAGACTATTGGGTTTTGCATCATGCTTGCCAGTCCGTAGCGCCTGGCGGTATTCAATCCCGATACCCAGTTGAGAGCCAGCGAGCCACTGGTAAGAGAGGCGAATACAACCGAGCCTGTAATGCCGTTCAAGAAGCGCTGTTGCCAGAAATTCTTAGACTCGCCTGCATCGATCGGGCGGGTCACGAAATCGGTGCCAAAACCCAGTATCGTGGCGTCCTTCAGCGAGTGCCCTAATACAGAACGCCGGGTGAAGGTATTGGCGGCGCTATAGCCCGTTTCTTGCATTATTGCACTTTTGCATTTGCCTGCCAGCATGAAAGGCAGAATCATGCCGACTGCCGAGCCGATGGTTTGCGCATGCCACCGTGCTGTGCCAAATTCGGCTGACTCAGGCTGTTTCATGAACTCGACACGAGATCGCAAATCAGTGCCGGCAAGGCGATCTGCCAGCTGGCAGACGCCCAAAAGAGGTTGTTGAATGCCCCCATAGAGAGCGCCCTTTACTCCCTCGTGGCAAAGGTCGTACACGTGAGCAATCAAAGCCGGCGCGCTCTCGGGTCTTTGTTCCGTTTGTTCTGCGCGCGTTTCTAATTTCTCTAAGTTTAGACCTGGTGTCTGTGACATTTCTATTTGAGCGGTCGCAAAGTGAGAATCCGGATTTCTAGCAGCTATTTGAGATGAGCAGCCGGTGCTGGATTCCGGCTACTCTATCTCTGGGCGTCTGCGTGAAAGCGATGACTGAACTACTTACTTTTTTAGATAGGCTTGGATTGCCGGGGCTTTGAGAGGGATCTGATCACCAACCCAGAGATTGCCTCGGTGAGAGTTTCGGTTGGCATTAGCCAGCTCGCTCGCCAGTCCTGTGACTTTCTGCTTGTCGGCGGCAGAAAGAGCTGCAAAGGCCTTTTCTATTTCAGCGATGCTGGCGTCTTCTTTGACGTGTCCAAGCAGTCTGACTGCCAGATGCGAATAGCCTTCATTTTTGCGAGCGGTGACCAGATCGGCAATCTCTTGTTTGGGCGGCCCGCTGGATTCGCCTTTTTCGTCTCCATTATTTTCAGGTTTTTCCTCGGGTGCTTGTTCCGGCGCTTTCTCTTGCTTTTCAGGTGTTCCTTCTGATTGAGGCGTGGTGGTTTTAAAAAGCTCTGCCTCGCTCTTTTGACCTGCCGCCGCTAGAAGTGTGTGTTTTGTGATGATTCCGATATCGCTGTCGTGTGCAACACCGTTTTCGTCATAGACCACTTCTCCGGCTCCACGAAGCCATTTTGCGCCGTTTGGATCATCCCAGCTGGCAAGCAAGTCTCTGACGAATTTTACCTTTTCAGGAGAGTTGTGCCCGTCTTTAGAGCCGGTTCGCATGGCGTTTTTAACGAATTGCTCAAGCTCGTCTTTGGTGAGCGAGCCGTCGTCGTTATTGTCGATGCAATGGAATAGTGATTTATCTCCACCATCAAGCAATGTTTTGGCGCTTTCTGTTGCCGCCTTCTTATTGTTTTCGATGCGCTTTTCTTCGTCGCGCATATCTCTAAACTGTTTCAATTTCGCATCGACATCTTCCCTTGAGATTCTGTCTTCTCTGCCCCATTCGTCGTGCGCGTAGCGAATCGAATCATAATTTTCAGATAGATACGTCAACATGCTTTTCGTCAAAATTGACCCATTCTGATTGTTGTATATTTTGTAGCTTTCAGCTCTTATGTCGTGCTTTATGGCTTCGTCGTTCAAATCTCCGATCTTGTCCGCAAATACCAGAGCGAGCACCGGAAGCTTCTTGTTTGCGGTCAGGTCCGTGACAATTTTCTGCATGTAGGCCTTCTGGTCATCATTGCTCATTGTTCTTAGCTGATCTTCTATTTCTCGCTGAAATTTTTCCAGGGCATTGGTCTGGTCGTTTTGATTTGCTGCCGCGTCAAGATTTTTCGAGACATTCTCTACAGTTGTGTTTGCCTTTGCTTGTACATCTGTCATTGTCGTCACCTATTGGAAGAAGCATTGACCGGCTTGCGCCCAGCGATTTAACCGATGCGCACTGTCTATGCTCAGATATTAGAGGCGGTGGACGGGTTGCAAATCAGGCTTAAGTCATCGAGTGGGCATGACTCTCGTCATGCTTTTGCAAATGCGCCGATCAGTTGTTTGAAACAATAACCTTGGCAATCTGATCTAGCTGGTCTCTGGTTGCAACGTTGAGGCGCGACATCAGCAGCTCAATGTGATTCTTGTACTCTTGTGTCGAAAAACCCAGTCTTTCGCGCATAGAATTTTCGTTTTCGACTGCAACGACACCTTTTAGAATTTCCATATCCAAAGCAGTCAAAAACTTGTAGTGACCGGCTTCGGGGACAAGTACGGGGCGCAATCGCTTCAAGACATTCTTAGCAATACGCGAATCAATCGGCTGTATGGCACCTATCACGACCAATTTGAGCGATAATTCGAGTTCTTCATAAGACACTCCTTTGAGAAGGTATCCACTGGCACCTGCTTCCAGGCTCTCGAGCAGAATTTCGTCCTCTTCAAAAGTAGTAAGCATCAAGATCTTTGTTTTGGGGACTTTTTCAAGAATCGATCTGCAAGCTTGCACGCCACTGATCCCTGGCATGCGAACGTCCATGATAATTACGTCGGGATAGAGCGCCTGCGCTTTGATAATTGCGTCATAGCCAGTGGAGGACTCGCCGACAATCTCGAAATCGTCGGCAAGATCTAGTAAGTCACGCAAGCCTGACCGAATTTCGTCCTTATCATCGACTATCAGGACTTTGATCTTTTTCGGATTCGTCTGCAAAATTCCTCCCTTGACTTTTGTGAAAAAGTGCTTGACCGTCACCAGGTTGCAATACCTGGCTGGTTTCAAGGCCTTCTATGAATTCCCTGGATAAAACTAATCGGCGGCGCACGGATAGCAATGTGACTTTAGTCATGTCCAGAGTAAGATAAGTCGAAATTATATCTCAGCAGCCTCCTGAATCCTCCGTTGACCCACGGGCTGGCAATTACTGACCTAGGATCTGTTTTATGGATAAGACTTCTTCAGGTGTAGCTACAGACGCAATGGCGCAAATCTTCTATTTTCACAAAGAGATGCCGACTGCCGAGGCTGCTCTTACAAGTGTCGGCGGGAAAGCGCATTCGTTGATGCGAATGGTCGAGTTGAACTTGCCAGTGCCGCCCGGCTTTGTATTGCCTGTGGAATTCTTCAGCGCCTGGTTTGCTTCGATTAAACGAACCGGCGCGTGGCAGGCTTTTCTCGATGCCGACGTCAACTCTAAGCTGCGTTCTTCTTGTGATGCGCTCAAGAAGGAAGCCATGAAATTGAGCTTCTCGCAAGAGCAGAGATCCGCTGTCATTGAGGCGTTGGCAAAGTTCAATCATAAGGGAGGTTTGTTTGCGGTTCGATCTTCTTCTCCGGAAGAAGATCTTGATGGCTCTTCCTTTGCCGGTGGATACGAAACTATACTCGGCGTCACCAAGGATGGCATCGAAGAGGCGGTAAAACGTGCTTTTGCATCATGCCTGGATCAACGTGTCGCCGTCTACAAAAAGCAGCACAATTTCGATTTCCGCACGCCGAAGATCGCTGTTGCAGTGCAAACCCAAATTGCGTCAGATGTTGCTGGGGTGGGATTCTCACTCAATCCCGTCAGTAATTCGTATGATGAGGCCGTGATCAACGCCAATTGGGGGCTGGGAGAGACCGTGGTCGCAGGAATCGCGACACCGGATACTTTCATCGTCGATAAAAGCAAAAGGCAGATTCTGCAAAAGCAACTAGGAGAAAAGGAGACATCAATCTGGCTCTTGCCTGGTGGCGGAACCGAAGAACGTGTCGATGATCGCAGGAGTGATTTCTCTCTCTCAGATGGGCAAATCGTCGATTTGACCATCTTGATTGTCAAAGTGGAAGAGAGTTATGGGCGACCGATGGACATAGAGTGGGCGTTTTCCGATGGAGAGATGTACCTCCTGCAGGCGCGCCCGATCACGACTTACATACCTCTTTCTCAGGAATTGATCACAGAGCCGGGAGCGCAGAAGCGCTTGTATCTGGATGTCACCATATGTGTTCAGGGACTGTTTAAGCCCATCTCCGTTCTAGGCACCTCCTTTCTTCGCGGTGCCGCTTCATTGATAACAACCAAGGTGTTTGGCAAGGACATAACGCAAAATGTCGACGATTCGTTTGCTTACATGACTGATGGACGCATCTATCTCAATGTGTCGAACGCATTTGAATTCGCCGGACAGGAGAAGACTGCGAAATTCATCAACAATATGGATCCGACCGCGTCCAAGATAATTGCCTCTGTGAGCGAGGCGGAGTATCGTTCGCACAACAAGGGCATAAAGCATATTCCGCTACATCTCTTTTTTCAGTTGCCTGCGATTGGTTTGCATGTTTTGGAGGCGCGCTTATTGCCCGAACATGCTCAGCGCCATGTCGTACAGGAGGTAAAGGATTTTAAGCGCGATGTGCGTCATTTTGCAGAAGAAGAAATGCCGTTCGACCAGCTGGCAGCCACCCTTTTCGATCGCGTGAGAAAGTCCATTTTTGGATCTGTGATGCCGGCGTTCGTTACTTCCAGAATTGCGCTTGAGCGCATGAAAGCGATTGCCGGAGAAGGCAATTTCGAAGCCGAATTCAAAGATCTGGAGCGTGCTGTGCCGCACAATCCTACTGTCGAAATGGGGCTCTCTCTCTACCATATGTCGCAGCTCCTGCCTGACGATTTGGATGTCTCGAGATTGGAAGAATTGCTGAAAGAGCGACAGTTGCCCAAGCCGTTTCTGTCTGCCTGGGATGAATTCATGGAATTGTATGGACACCGTGGTCCAACCGAATTAGACATTGCCGCACCGCGATTTCGCGACGAGCCTGGCACTCTTTTGGCTCAGGTAGCGACTTTGCGCAAATCGACTTCGGTGATGGACAATCCCCAGGAGCGCTTCGACCGCGGACAGGTCACCCGCCATCAGGCATTCGAAAAGCTTTGTGAACAGCTGCACGGAAAAGGTTGGCTGACCATGAAGGATTTTTCCTCTCTGTATCGCGTATACGAAACATTGGCCGGCTATCGCGAGATGCCGAAGTATATGATGATATTCTGCATCGATACGCTCAGGCAGCGGGCTTTGAGGTACGGGGAAGAGCTTTTTGAAGCCAATCGTCTCGACAGCGTCCAGCAAGTTTTTGACCTGAAAATTGAGCAGATTGCACAAGCCCAGGTGGATAAGAGTCTAGATCTTCGAAAATTGGCTATCGCCAACAAAGTCGTGATCAATCAGTTGAATGCTGTTGCCAGTCTGCCTCTGGTTCTGGATTCACGTGGCAAGATAATCAATCCCCCGCCGGTAGAAGCGAAAGAAGGTGAGATAGTCGGTACGGCGGTTTCGTCTGGCCTCGTCACCGGGCCGATCAAGGTATTGCATTCCCCGGATGAGAAGCCTCTGGAGCGTGGCGACATTCTTGTCGCGCGTGCGACCGACCCCGGCTGGACGCCGCTCTTTGTGAATGCCGCTGCCGTTATTTTGGAAGTAGGCGGTATGTTGCAGCACGGCGCTCTTGTTGCTCGCGAATACGGCTTGCCATGCGTCACGGGAGTGAAAGATGCCACCAAGATTTGGGAGGATGGCACGATAGTGGAAGTTGACGGCACCAACGGAATCGTCAGAGTGATCCACTAGCGGTATTTTCGGATTCTGTGGTCGGCGATTGCCTCCAAGCGCGAATGAAAAGTGCTATCCCAAGCGGCAAGAGCAGAAAGAACCAGGGATTTAGCTGCCCCCCTTTGAGCAGGTAATTGTGCTGAATTTCTATGGACATTGGCAAAACAAAGACGATAGTTCCCAGCATCACTGCCAGCTTCCAAATTTGCCCGAAGGGAATCACCGAGTCATTGAAAATCATTATTATCGTGGGCACGAGCAAAAGCAAGTCATAGGTGTGGCAGTGCATAGAAGCTACCAGCGCCAATGGGGTGAAACCTAGAGCTCCGATTCTGAGAGCGTTGTCTCGATTACGGAATTTCCAGCCCACAAACGCTCCAAGCGCGATGGTTGCAAGATATAGGGCTGACGTAACTGTGAAAATTGTTGTTGCTGATTGAGGGAAAAGCCGCAACAATTGACCTCGTATTGTCGGGTTCAACTCCGGCTGCATGTAGGGCACGCTGCTCGGCGCGCTTACGAGAGCCATGTAATTTGATATCCCGACCGTTCCCATCGGTGCAAAGGCGATAATACTCAGCAGTGCAAAAACCGCGGCGCAGACTGCGAGAGCTTTTAATCTTTTTGCACCGGCCAGATATGCAAGAAAAGGCAGAAGCTGCTGCGGTTTTAGGACAAAGAGAGCTAAGAAAAGCCCCGCTCCAACGTCCTGCTTCTTCTCCAGGCAATAAATCGCGCCTATGTATGAGAGCAAAAGTATTGGTGCCAATTGATCGATGCGCAGCGAGTTGTAAGCTGCATCTGAAAGTCCGATTGCCGCGAGCAGATAACAGGTCTGCTTGTAATTGAGGCTGAACGTTTTCTTGAGCAGAAAAATGGCAACTGCGAGGCATGCCGCCAGCAAAAATTTCCAGACGTGTCGCATCACCTCTGGTGGCACAACAGCGATCGGCGTCAGCAATGCCAAGCCTTGCGGCGGCACGAAAAGCGGAACAATGCGCTGACCCATTGACGGATACAGTCTGTGCTGGGCTTCTTCCAGCCCTTTTAGAGTATAGCCGTCCGGTCCATGACCCTCCAATATCAACTTTGCCGGAGCGTAGTATTCCGGCAAGTCACTGATGCCGCCAAATGCTGGCAACGATAAATAGATCAGTGTGCACAAGACGCCGACACCGATGACGGCAAAAAGTGTCGCGATGATGTTTTCAATCAGAGCGACTCTCTTCGCTTTGGCCGAATTGTCTTCGTTGGTTGTCAATTTGTTTTCCGCAGTGCCAGTGTCGTCTTTCAGAGCTTAGCGCAAATCCCGCTCAGTCAGCTGTCCTCAATTGCTGGTTGGCAAGCGGAGTGGAAAGCGGCAGCAGCCGGTGTCACTGTGGGGAGCGCACGAATGATTGCTTCATGAAACGCTGGCAAGAGGCAGAAAAAACAGCCGGGATGTTAGGATTTGAAGTTCAGATTTGGGTCTTGGCGCGCAAGCACAATCCACTTTGCGACCGCAGGATCCGGCAACCGGGAAAGTTTTTAGCTGTGAAGAAGCTCTCGATTCT
>JAIETE010000071.1 GCA_019745505.1 Candidatus Obscuribacterales bacterium
CCGGCTTGCCACTGCCGCTCGGCGGCAATGTTGTCCGCAAAGATTTGGGCGCCGATCTTATCGATCATGCGACGAAACTGTTGAAGGGCTCCATTGAATTCTCGCTGGCTCACAGAAAAGATGCTCTGGAATACGCGCTCGAATTCGCCCGCGATATGCCGCCGGAATTGGCCGACAAATTCGTTGGCATGTATGTCAACGAGATGACGGTCGATTATGGTGACGAAGGGCGCGCTGCAATTTCCCGCCTTTTCGCCGAAGCCCACAAGCGCGGCGTAATCAAAGAGCAAGTCAAAGTCGAGTTCGTCGGACAGCTGAGCGGCGCCGCCCTCTAAATCCGCACCTTGCATGAAATTCAAGAGTTGCATTCGAGAGGATGCAGCTCTTTTCTTTGCTTGGCTAGTTCTGCGCCTCTTGAGCCGCCGGCTTTGCTGCCAGTGCGGCGCAGAATATTGCCAAAATGTAGCAGACCGCGCCCAGGATCATGGTGATGCAAATACCGAATTCGATAGAAAGCACCGCCGCCAGCACCGAGCCGCATACGGTCGCGCCGCCATTGACCGCCCAGAACCATGAACGCGCTTCGAATTGATTTTCTCCGAAGAATCCCAATCCTAGAGGGAACGCCCAGCCCATGAAGAAACCAGGCAGAGCGACCATTATTGCCGAAAGAGTGGCGCGAGGAATAAATTCGAGCAGCGCCAATTCCATTCCAGTCATGTAGAGAATGACGGCCAGAACCGCTCCCAAAAGAGCGGAAACGAGCAAAGAAATGCGCATCAATTTGATCCGCTCAACTCCTTTGTCGAGGTAGTGCTGCGCTGCATAACTTCCGCTGCCGGAGGCGAGCAGTAAAACGAACAAGACCAGTGAAAGGCTCAGAGTCGGATTGCCGAGGATCATGGAAAGCCTTTCTATGAGACCAACTTCGATGAGGATGAAGCCGAAGCCGATAGCTAGAAAATATCCGGCGGACTGGAAGAAACCACCTTCAGGTTTCGCCGAGCGACCGAACTTGATCCATGCCGGCGCTACGATTGTTAATGCCACCAAGATGATCGTCAGCATCAGAGTGAACAGCACCAGAGCCAAGCCTCCGGCACCGCCTTCCGCCTTCTTGCTCTGGGCGACAAGCTCGGTAGCCGGGCTGAAGAAGAAGGGGCGGTCTTCGCTGGGAAGATCGGACGGCATGTCGCTGGGATTGGTAAGCGCGCTGTAGAAAGGTTCTTTCTTCACCAGATCCGGCAAAAGCAACGCCTTATAGCCGAGTTCTTTGCATAGCGATTGAATCAGTTCGATATCGGCTTGCGAAAATTCCTCTTTGGAAACCAGCATGTTTCCTACGCTTATATCGCCCAGTCTGTAAGGCGCGCAGATCAGCATCACATGCTTTTCAATATTATTGAGCCCGAGTTTCTTGAAAGCGTCTTTAGTCAAATAGAGCAAACGCGTCAGTTGTTGCGGCTCTTCCTCGTTGCCCCAGCGAAGCAGGGAAAGAACGCCTTTGGGCTCAAGATGCTTTAGATAGTGAAGAACCGCTTCTTTGGTGTAGAGCGAATTCTCCGTAAGGACAAATGCTCCGGAGGTGGAAGCTGCGTAAGTGTCTACCAGCGAGCACTGAATAATGCCGTATTGATTACCCGAACGTGATAGCCAGTTGCGGGCCTCGTCGTTGACAATATTGACCCCCGGCTGTTCGGCCAGATGTCCATTGAAATCGGCATATTCTTGCTTCAGCAATTTTACAAGCACCGGATTCACTTCCAGCCCATCGATCTTCTTTTGTTCGAACAGTCTGCCTGTCAAAATGTCTCGACCGCCGCCCACGCCAATGACGAATAGGCTGTTGCCCGGGCGCAATCGATTTGCCACTGCCGTTATGTCTTGTTTGATCGGCAGCATTTCTTCAGGCGTTGCTTTGCCCGTCATTACGGTAAACGCACCGGCATCGATGTAGAGTCCCTTCTGTGGAATCGGCTTGGACACTTGCTTTTCAGCCGGCACGGAGGCCCAGGTCAAGGCCGGTCCGACGAATTTTGCGACAATAATTCTGCTGATGGGGCTCCACTTCACCGCTTCGATTGTGTTGGGGTCGATGCCGGGAATCTGCTTGGAGCTCATCTCTTGAGTGGGAGAGAACGTCCAGGCAATGCAAATGCCCAATCCGATTGCGGCTTGCACAAAACCTTTGGTTTTGTTTGCTCCGGTCATCGTGAAGGCGAATGAGAGGCAGGCCGCCGAGGCGATAATACCGGAGACGATAAGAGTATAGGGGCCGGAAACCAGAGACAGTAAACAGACGAGCAGAGGGCAAGCAATAGCAGCTCCGAGCAGATCAGCGCTATAGAGCTTGCCGACTTGCTCATAGGATGTGAGACATTTGCAGATAACGATCCCTGCAAAGAAAAAAGGGATTGCCGAAAGAAGAAAGTTGACGAAAATCCAGGCGAAAGCACCCATGCCGACCAACGGTTTAAATGCAAGTATTTGCAATCCGGCCGCTGTCGGTATGGCCGCTGCAAACAAGCAAGCGGAGAGCGTCAGGAGCGGCTCTGTCTTCTCGTCGTTCTTGCTGGCGAATGCCATCGTGTACAGAGCGCCGAGCGTCAGTCCGAACATAGCGATCGAGACGATCATGAAAGCGAAGTGATAACCGGTGCTGGCGCTGTACAGGCGCGTCATCACCAATTCCAGCAGCATCATGGACATGCTGCAAAAAGCCAGGCCCGCAGCCAGAGCAGGACTGGGTTTTCGAAGGGGGGTTGATTCTTGATTCGACAAAATGAACTCCAAACGCCCGGACTTCCAGGGACATAATCGCCCCAATTTTAGTAAGTGTAGCCTCCCTAAGATTTATAAACAGAGGCATTAATGGCTTTCCACGTTCTTTAAAAGTTCAAGCAAAGCAATATCAGACACAGCGCCGAAATGCTCCGCTGTGCCGAAATTTTGCGGGCAGGAAAAACTAATTTCCAGCCTGCTTATTCAATGCGAGACATTGCCGCACCGGTATTGGTAAGCATGCGAATCACTCTGCCGCTGCTGTTGGTTTGCAGCGTAAAGGTCACACTGTTGGCATACGGGCCGGTCCACGAACAACTGCCTGTTTTGCCGTCGGCATTGATGATGCCGATGCCTACCTCGTTGAATCTGGGCAGCTTCCATCCGAAGTTGTTGCCGCTCTGCCAGATTTGATACTTGACGCCGTTGGCGCCGAGCCATTGTCCGGCTACGTTTGGAGCATTTCCGGACACCCCTTTTTGCATCTGAGCATTGATTGAATTGGCTGCGGCAAGCTGGTCTGGTCTTATCAGGACGACACCGTCATTGCAAACCATTCTCAGCGCTTTGCCGGCGCCGTCCGTTTCGATCGAGGCTGAGCCCTCACCTACATTTGCGCCGGTCCACTGGGAAAATTGCGATTTGCCGTCTTCCGTTATCGTGCCGCGCAGAGTGACGCCATTCATATCCCAGCCGATATTGCGACCATTCTGCCAGTAGGTATACTGAATCCCGTTCGAGCCTATCCATGGGCCGGAAAGGTCAGGAATTTGAGCACCGCCGGCGGTACCGGCTGCGGTGGGCGGCAGGGCGGCTACTTGCACGACGGCAGGAGTTTGCATATTTGCCGGTGCCGGTGCGGTTTGCACCGGTTTGGCGTCGTCAATTTCAACCAGCGGTTTGCGTGGTGCTGCCGGTTTTACTGCTATGAGCAGGTCTTCGCCTTTCCATTTGCTCATTTCCAAAACCGGTGTTTGCATGACGCCCCGCTCAGCCGCCACTTGCTGTTGCACGCCCGTTTTCAAATTGCCGAAAGCTTCGGTCAGTTTCGTATTGGTGCCCTTGGCTTGCAATGCTTCTATCAGGGTGTGAGTGAAAACACCGTTGGGATACTTTTTCGATTCCCACGACGCTTCGCTTTTGGCGCTGGAACATATGACCATGTGTCCTGTTCCTTGCGCGATAGCCGACGCGTCGACGTTGGAGGAGCGTATCAATCCTTTGCTTTCGCCGGCTCCGCCGGAATGGCAAGCGTCCAAAATGACCAGTACTCGCTTACTATGCACGCGGTCTTTGATGGTTTGCGCCAGTGTTTGAATCGGAATTCCTGTGGTGAAGAGTTTGTCCGGATTAGTATCATGGGCAACGACATAATTGACGCCCGCTACATCGAGATCCGAAGGGCTGCCGTGGCTGGATATGAAGATGACAACCAGGTCGTCGGGCAAGCTCACCCGGGGCAGCCAGCTGTCACCCAGCACATCGAGAATCTTGTCCTTAGTCGCTTGTTCGTTCTGCAAAAGTTTGACATGGTCGGGGGCGAAATTGCATTTGCTGACAAGGAAGTCGCGAAAGTCTTGCGCGTCTTTGGCTGCATATTTCAAATTCAACTGAGAATTGGCGAATTGGCTGATTCCTACGACCAGTGCCCACTTGTCCTGAACAGGCGAATTGGCGGCAGCATTAGGCGCAGGTGGCGCTGCCAGTGCCGCTGCCTGTAAGGAAGCAGTGAAAAACATAGCCACGGCTAAGGCTCTGAGCCAATTCAACATTGGTCCTTTCTCCCACTCTGAGACCGGCTTAATTGCTTTTGTCCTGTGTTCGGCGGCACGAAAAGCAGTGCGAATTATACTACGAGGCGCTTTTTGTCATCCCGCCGATTAGCCCATTTTGTCCTTGCGGGCCTGCTCGTAAGCAATGATTAGATAGACGAAGCTGGGGAAATTGGAAACTTCAACTAATTTCCAGTGTTCGTCTTGCCTTTCCATTCGCAGTTCCAGCAGCATATTGGTGTCGTAGCGTTTGTTGAACAGTGTCACACCAATAGTGCAGTCGTTTTTGCGAACTCTGATAAAGGCGATTTTCTTGAATGCATGCTTTCCAAAACCAAGTTTGCCTGTGACATTTTTCATCGAGAGATCGCCCAGACCGAAGCCGCCGATTCTCGAACCATTCTTTTCGGGCTCGTCTTTTTGAGTCGTGTCGGCGGTGTCTTCCGCATCTATGGAATTTGCCGTTTCCAGACCCGGTTTTGCCTGTTTTTCATGATCGTCTTCGGAAAGCTCAGGGGGCGGCAAAGTTTCCTTTTGAGCAGCCGCCGCCTGCGCACCGGCCGGTAATTCTGAAAATTCGAGTTTACCCTCTTTGGTTTTCGTCACCTTGAGCACGCGTCCAATTGCCGGCGCCGTGGCATTCTCCGAACGTCTTCTTGGACGGGTGACCCGCCTGGCAGCTTGGTTTATGGCAAGCTGATTGCTTTCGACAAAATGGGAGACTTCATTCTTGATGATGTCCATGAGTGTCGGTTTGACAAGACCGATCAAGCTGGAGCCCAGCATCTCTCCCAGCACGCCCTTGCTCAAGCGCGAGCGCACCTGAGGTGTGAGAAATCCGTCGATCATATGAGATGAAACGCGTTCCACATCGACGTATTGTTCGAACGTTTTGAGATCGTGATGGACGATGGACTCTTTGATTTCCAGAATCGAGTAGAAAGGAGTGGTCGTCCAGTACCAGTAGCCGAAGTTTACGGCTACAAGCAGGAAAACGATGGCAATCTTCCACATTGGCTAAAAACGACAGATGTCGATGGGGGCGCCGGCTGACCGGCTACCATATCATACCCACGACCATTGCATGCGCGTCGGCGCGCAAAGCCCGAGACCGGTAATAGCCTGGTCCAGGGTCTGCTCTTTCTGTTTGCAAGAGCTGAGTATCTTGATTGCCTGATCTTTCGAGACGGCCCCATATTTGAGCAGTGACTGGCAGCGCAAGGCGCGGTGCAACATGCTCTTTGTGATCAACCCGGCGTCCAGAAGCATTTTTCCGATTTTGACATTGTTGGTGACTGCCTGCGAGACGGTACTTTCCACCGCATCACGCGTCAACACGCAAGCTTCGATGAGCAATTCACCCAGGCGAATCTCTTCATTCGTGCGCGCTCTCTGCATTACTTTGTTGATGGCATTTTCCGGAAGCATGTTTTCCTTGGCAATCAGGCGCATCGCTTCTGCTGCCTGATAGGCTTTCAGCTCCCCGCCGGCCACCGAGCCCTGCAGCATCATTGCCGCCTCCAGTAATTCATCCGTGGCCAGTCCCTGCTCGCGCAATACCTGACCGAAAGGCTTGTTTTTGAAAAGCTCGATTTCCATGCATTCTGCCAGTTCGCTCTCTGAGATCAAGCTGGACATGCGCATCAGCTCTGCCAATTTCAGCGAGCCCACGGCAGGTGTTTTAAAACTTCCCATCTCGAACAATGCTTGCTCCAGGCATATGTTTTTCTGGTGGGCAAGTCTGATGCCGTCGATCGCTTCACCTTTGGTGACTGCTTTTTCTCGCACAAGAAGAACAGCCTGCAAAGCCGAATTGAAGAGCGAGCTGGAAATATCGCCTGTAATAACCAGAACGCGACCGATGAGAATCTTGGTCTGTAGGGATTTTTGCATTGCTCTGCCCAGCTGGTCCTGGTTGATAACTCCCGCCTGGATGAGAGTCTCGGTCAGATCGTTGTTCATCGAAGGCGTTACCAGGGTCTTCTGGTGAACCGCCAAAATCTTTTTCAAGGCCGATTGAAAATCGATATCATCATGCGCAGCCAGTCGGATTGCATTGATTGCCGTGTCCAGACGAATAGTGTTGTTCTCCACCATTTGCTTGGCCGCCAGCAAAGGCCGCATGCTCTCCTCGCTGAAACTGCCCGACTGCATGAGCGCTCTTTCTAACGGCAGATTCAATCTTTGGGAGATTGCAATGGCATTCTCCAGTGTCTGATGATCTACTACGTTGGCGCTGCGTACAATTTCCAGCAAGATTTCTGGTTTCGATGCACCAAACATTCTTAAGGCCTCCGATATACCCTTTATTTCGCTCGCGTTTCGTCTTGCCAGACTGATTGGCGCTGCTGCAAGGCAGAGACGCAAGAATCACTGAAAAGAACTAATTCCTCCATCAAATGATCGACACTCTAAATTTACTTCTGCCTATTTTTAGCACCCGCATATCAGGAAAACTTCCCTCTAAAGAGTGTCTGCAAATAAACACGAATACGCCAAAGCGTTCAGCAACCTCGGAAAGGTTCGAGAGGGGACATAAACTATTTCTAGTCTAGCATGGGTGCTGCGCTCGCAAAAGCTCTAAGAGCCCGCTCTGTTGGTGAATTTAGAATCTTCGAGTGGCAATTTGAGTTGCTCTAAAAGGCGCTTTGGGACCGGCCGGTTTTAATGGTTTTGCTAAATATTTCCATTTCCCATCCGGGCTTGCCGGCCCTCCGGAAGGGGCCGGTCGCCGGCAATCTCTCTCGGGCTGGCACCATACTTAATACCATTCTCGGGCATCGGCTCGATGCTCAGGTGTTCTCTTCGATCGCCTTTATGAATTTACCGAGAGCCGCTCTGTATTCTTGCAAATCCTGGTCGAACATATCGTTGTGCCCGGAATGTTTGAGGCGCACGAATTGTTTTCTTCCGGCAGCGGACGCGTACATCTGATCGGCATACTTGATAGGTAGAATTTCGTCCTTCTCTCCGTGGATGATCAGAAGTGGAACATCGCTATGCGCAAGTATTTCGCAATTGTTCAATTGGGGCTGAGGGAAAGTGAAATCAGGAAATAGATTGAGCCAGATGAAGCGGTCGCGCGCCGCAATCGGTAATGATGAGAAGCCGGACTGCAGAACGACGCCTGCTAACCGTCGCTGTTTGGCGATCTGGCAGGTGACGGCGCAGCCGAGCGATTCCCCGTAGCCCACGATTTGACTCGGTTTCCAACCTTTTACTTTATTCAAGAAATCGTATGCACCCAGACCGTCTTCTACAATTCCAGCCACCGAAGGGTCGCCTTCGCTCTTTCCGTAGCCTTGATAGTCGTATACGAGCACAGAGGCCCCCATATTGAGCATATGAATTATGGCCGGCAATCTGTGGGCTATATTGCCTCCGTTGCCGTGGCTGAGAAGCAAAACTTGTTTGGCTCCGTCGCGTGCGAAATAAAGACCGTTCAAGATCTTGCCGCCGGCAGATTTGAAATTTACCTCCTCAACTTTCGATTTGAGCTTCTGCTCGATCAATTGCAGCGGTTGTTTCAGGTCATAGCGACTTTGGTCCGGAAAGAAAAGCAAGATGCGTGAGAGTTGGAAAAGGCATACCGGCGAAAGCAGAAGGAAAAGGATTGTCAGTTTGACTGCCTCGATGACCGCCCTTCTTTTAAAGGAAGGCTTTTCATTCTCTTTGAGCTTCCAGTTGCTCGGTTCAAATGTGTTGGTGGCTGTTTCGAGTTGTTTGGCATTCGCGTTTGAATTCACGTTCGATTCTCCGACGGCACGAAAGGAGCGCAGCTGCATAACTTTCAGCCTACAGGCGTCAGGTGGCGACGGCGGTAGAAGACCCTCAGTTAATATACTGTTGCCCGCTTATGAGATTTTTGTGGAAAAAACCTCAGATCTGGGCGAAATTGTAGATTTTCGGGCTTACTATGGGAATTGATAGGGTGGGGCTTGTGAGCCTCTCTGCGAAAAGGGATGGAAACTCAGGATTCTCTTATGGATCAGGTTGAATCAGCTGTAGAAAGTTCGGATTTGGGTTGGCAGACCTTTTGGGAGGCAGGCAGCAGGGCATTCCATCTTGGTCGCTACGCTGACGCGGAGAAGCTTTTCCAGAAATCACTCAATGATGTTAAGTCCCCTGATGCGGTCGACTCCAAGCGCTCGCCGACCGAAGAGGACACTCTTTCGAATGCGACTACTGCAGAGCGCGTTGTTGCCCAAGCCAAAATTCTGAGCAGCCTGGGAGAGCTATATCTCGTTCAGGGCTGGCATGTAGAAGCAGAGAAAGCGTACAAGAAAGCAATGTCGCTGAAGGAGAAAATATCCGGGTCGGACAGTCTTGCGGTGGCGGAAATTTTGAACAAGCTGGGCGTTATTTACCGAGCTCAGGGCAAGTTTCAAGAAGTCGAGCCTGTCCTTCGCCGGGCTCTGACCACTTACGAGAAGGACCCCTCGGCGAATAAACTCGATGTTGCCTCGACAATCGAGACTCTCGCGGACTTCTATCGCGCCCACGGCAAGTATGAAATGGCCGAGCCGCTTTTCCAGAAGGGGCTTGCTCTTAGAGAGTCCGTCCTGGGCGCCGATCACCCTTCCATCGGTCCGGCGATGCAAAATCTGGCATTGCTCAATCATGCCTCCGGAAAATATGATCTGGCGATGCCCCTGTACGAGAAGGCTTTGAAGATTGCCGAGTCGACATGGGGAGCGGAACATCCGTCTTGCGCAACGATTTTGAACCAGCAGGGCGAGCTCTATCGCATGAAAGGTGATTTTCCGAGCGCGGAAAAAACTTTCTGGCGTGCCCTGCGAATCAGGCAATCAGCTCTTGGTGTCGAGCATCCGAGCACGGCGCAGAGTCTTGCCAGCCTGGCTCTGCTCTTTCACTTGCAGTGCAAGTACGACCAGGCTGAGCCGCTCTACAAGACGCTCGTAGATCTGCGCACCAAAGACTGGGGACCCAAGCATCCGCACGTTGCGGAGATGCTCAATAATCTTGCCGAAGTCTACCAGGATCAGGGCAAATACAGCGAGGCCGAACCTTTGTATTGGCGAGCTCTCTCGATCACTCAGGATGCTCAAGGTCCTGAGCATCCCAGCGTTGCCAAAGCCCTGAGAAATCTTGCCGAGTTGTATGAAGAGCAGGAAAATTATGATGAAGCGGACAGATTGTTCCGCTGGGGTTTGGGCGTCGGCGAGAAGGCCCTGGGCAGCGAACATCCGGAAGTAGCGGAGCTAATGGCTCGCTACGCCAATTTGCAAAAGCGCATGTCGGAGAATGACGACGACTTGCCCTCTACAAGCTGGCAGGATTAGGCTACCGGTACTGTGGTTTTCTCTTTGACGAGTTTCTTGCGCACACCTTCACCGGCGAGCAGCCCTGATGATGCGGCTTGACCAACGCCGCGCGTCCAACTGGAGGAGTCTCCGATGATGAACAGGTTCGGAATATTTGTTTCCATGTTTTTGGAAACAGTGATCGAATCAGGATAGCTCTTGCACTCCGGTGCAAACAGAAGGGTCGAATCATCGGCCACACCGGGGCAGATTTTGTCCAAGGCATCGAGATATTCGACAATGCCTTCCAGAATTCGGTGCGGGTAAGCCAGCGATACATCGCCGCATTCGGCTTCCAGAGTCGGTTTTACAAGGTTGTTGGTGAGTGATTTGGTACGCCGTCCGGCACGAAGATCACCGAGTCTCTGTACGAGAGGCCCGCCGCCCGCAAGCATGTTCACTACTTTGGCAATGGTTTGCGAGTAGAGCTGCGGATCTTTGAATGGGCGGGTGAATGTTTTGGAAACCAGAACCGCGAAATTGTTGTTTTCACTCTTCTCGTACATTTTCGAGTGACCATTCACCAGCACGTAATCGCGGTGGTTTTCGGGCGTCACGAAGCCTTTCGGGTTAGAGCAAAAATTGCGCACCACATCATTGGAATGTCTGCTTCTGTAATAAAGTTTTGGTTCGTAGAACCGCTTGTCCACTTCTTCCGTGAAGAAACAACTGGTCTCGACACGGATGCCGACGTCGACTTGACCGGGATAAATGTCCAGCGATTTGTAGAATTCTTGTTGAGTCAGCCAGTGCGCGCCGCCGCGCCCGACCGACAAAATGCACATGTCGAAGAGCATCTCTTGCTCGTTGCCTTGCTTTCTGTAGCCGTCGTATTGGATGAGGAATTGCTCTGCGCGACGGGAAACGGACTGCACTTTCATGTCCCAGTGGAAAGTGATATTCGAGCCGTTGGCTTTGATTTCTTCCAGTATGCTGGTGTTGATTGCCGGCGCATTATCAGAGCCGCAGTGCAGCAATTCCTGGTAGTGATAAGTCATTCCCGCCAGAGTCGCTTTCTTTTTGATCCATTCGAGATCATCTTCGTTCGGTTTTACAACCGGTATTTCGCAAGGTGCGTGGGTGAGAATGGTCTGGCGAACGATATTGAGTTTCTTTTGCAGCTCATCTCCGCCTACAAGATCGAAAAGCCTGCCCCCGATGACGGGCGAGGCGGATAGAATCACCTTGAAGTCGTTCCAGCTTCCGGCCGACTGTCCGGGAGCGCAGTAGCTGCATGCTTTAGGGGGGCACACCGTGAGCACGCCCTGGTCGATCGGGCAGGCGTATCGCTTGTCATAAACGGGACCAACGTCGAAAACGTGTACCTCTACGTCCGCGCCGGCCAGCTCTTTGAGAGCGAACAAACCGGAGGCACCCAATCCCACTAGTGCAAGCTTTTGCATTTTTGTTGTGCTGTAACCCCTGAAATCCCCCAAGCGCCAGCGGTCTCACCCGTAATCGGGTACCAATACCGCCTGCCTGGCCTGCTAACACCCGATTCTACCACCGGAATCACCGGCTGCGGAGGAATTCTTGACTACCTTAAAGCGAAATCAACTAAGGACACTCGAACGCTCTTACTCTACGAACGTCTTCATCCTCTCATGCTCAAGCGTTTCGAGCATGCCGTTCATCTGAGTGGACAGATCGTCGGTGATCTTTTGCAAAGCCACCTTCTTGTGGGTCTTATACTCTTGTTGATAACTGCGCAGATCGATGGGATTGCCAACATCTATGAGGATGCAGCGCGGACCCTTGATTGTCGTTTTTCCAAAAACTTCGTGCTCGATGCGTTCGAGAACATCGGCAAAACGCTCCTGCGTCATGTGTTCTTTGATGTAGCCGTCGTAAATGGAGACGAAGTTGACTACTCGATCCAGGTCTTTGTAGAAGCCTTTGATCTCGGTCGCTTTTTCCGTATGCAATTCCTTCTCGTACTCGGAAAGCCCCTGCTCATCTTCGTAGACAAAATCATCGATCTTGTTGCGCAGCATTCTGACAGCGTCGAGCGTGCGGTCGCTTCTGGGCAGATCGACATTCAAATAGCTGGACATATGAGTCAGGATAGCCATTCTCAGCGCAGAAATTCTGTCGTTGAGAGTGGCATCTTTTGCCGGCTCTTGATTATATTCAGACTCGAGAGCCTTGATCAGGCGCTCTGCTACAGCCATTAGCCTGGGATACAGTTTTGAGCCGGAAGGTCTGGCCACGGACATCTTCGCTTCCAATCTTGCCAGCGTTTCCGTAAGGGCAGGCTTGATGTCGCCTGTATAGGTGTACTTCAGTGCAATCGGAGCAATATAGATGTGCTCTGACGAACCTTGCTTGTCGAGCTCGTCCATCGCCCAGAATGCCAGCTGAGCGGCACCGGTTTCAAGGGGCAATAATGTGTCGTTCTGCCTTGAAATCTCGCCTTCCGGAAAGAGCACCAGCTTCTGCTTTCCTTCGGCCAGAATCTTTTTTGTCATCTTGAACGATTCGCGGTCCGGCGCACCACGCACTACCGAGTAGGCTCCGATGTGTTGCAGCCACCAACCGTTAAAGCCGTGGTCCCAGTCGAAGACTTCGCGTGCGGCAACATAATTGAACGACTCTTTAGCCGCCTGTCCGAAGAAGAACATCGCTTGAGGATCGTGTCTGTTGGAGTGATTCGGGCAGACCAGAGCACGTTTCCCCTTCAGCTTCGCGAAGCGTTCGAGCGCTCCTTCTTTGACTCTTATCTGGGTGTCGCTCATGCCGTACTTTTTATAAAGCGGCGCGCACAACTTGATTAGGCCAATCAGGAAAGGCGATTCTTTTGGGGGGCGAAAGTCAAGCACTGGTCGATAAAAATGCGAGTTGTTGACGGCTGAAACACTCTTGCAGGTCTCAGTATAACAATGAATTTCGGACGTAGCCGCTTTGCTACGCTGAAGCCTGCAGATTAGGCTATTTCGCTGAATCGGAAGTTTCGACCTTTCAGTTTGTGTATCAGCGAACGGGCCGCTGCAATCGTCTGATTGCCGGTCGGCTCCAATTCGTGCAGAATCATGATGCCACCGGGAGCAGCGTATTTAGAGAGTCTGTCCACGACCGAGCGCTCCCCTATATGGCGCCAATCCTCTGAAAATGCGCTCCAATAAACGGTCTTCATCCCCTGTTCTTTCAAAAGGTCATGCGCTTTCTTGTCGACGATGCCGAAAGGCGGCCTGAAAAGTTTTGGTGATTTGCCGGTGATTTCTTCTATGCGCTTGTTTGTGGACAGTATTTCTCTTTCCAATTTTTTGGTCGTCAAAAGCGGCAAAAACTTGTGGCTGTAAGTGTGATTGCCAATCGAGTGACCGCGCTTGCTCACTTCCAGGAGCAAGTCCTCGTGCATCTCCACCTGCTCTCCTATGACGAAGAATGTGGCCTTTACACCCTCCTGTTCGAACAATTCAAGTAAGCGAGGCGTTGTTGCCGGATTCGGTCCGTCATCAAAAGTAAGATGGATTTCCGGTGCGCCTCCATATATGGTGGCGCTGTCATGATCGCTTCGAGCTTCGGGCTTGCTGCCCTTCCAGAGTCCATCCGGCAAAAAGAGCTTGGCCAGCCCGGTCAACCCTTCCATATGCAATCGAGCTAAATTGTCTGAAACTACGTCCGATAACGTAATCCTCTCGTTTTCTGGAAGCTCGCCGTCGCTCGATTGAGGGCTTGAATTAGACATTGGCAGGTTCGCCTGATTTGGCAGTGTTTTGAATCAAAAGATGAATAGCGCGTCTGGCTTTATCTCCGACTTCTTGCGAACGCCTTTGCGCGATCGACTCGATGGCGCTGGCGAATGCGTAGAATCTCTCGATCGGCAGGTGTGTCGCTTTCGGGTGCGGCAGAAGGCTTCTCAAATAGCCGCGCAAGTTATTGCTCTCTTTGTCGCTGAGTGGCTGAATGAGCGACAGAAGCGGTCCCAGAGAGCGCAAAGATATCAGCGGTGTCGAATAAGTAATCACATTTTTCGAGAGGGCCCGATGGATGAGAACGCATTGCGGCAGAGGTGCTTGTTTGTCTGCGGCGCTTTCCGGGATCTTAACCATTTGGTCCGCCCAAAGTCCGAAGTCGTGCAACAGATCGAAAAGTGAACCGGCTTTCTTGCTCTCCGCCCCGACGACCGGGAGAAGCCCATAGATCAAGGGGCGGGCGTCGCACTTGTCAACGTCTTTGGAAACGTTCAACATCGCGCCCGAGAGAGATGAGGCTTTGACCAGCAGAGCCGACTCATTGATTTCTCCGATGCGCCCTGGGGCGAATTCGACCTCCTTAATCGAATACTCCTGGCAAAGCAGGACATCCAGAACGGCATCTCCTACGATTGCTCCGAATTCGGCAGAGGTTACGTTGCCGGTGACGAAGTAAATCATCACTTTGGGGATATTTCTTCCCAAAGAGACGTGCAAAATCCCTGTCACTTTCTCCAGGCTCAAAAACTGCATCACATTGAAGATGGTGCCTTCTCGAACTGATGTGATGTGAAAATTGATGCCCACGGATTGAAATAACCTGGAGGTATTACCCGATTCGACTTTGAATCGGAAGGAAAGAGAAGCGCTTGGACCTTCTACTTAAATTATATGCTTCCCAATTTCCAGTTGGCTGCAACGCTCTCAATGGTCCTGAGCCTTAATGACAATCGGCTTGGGGGGAATCAAGCGCTAGGTGGCTGGTTCCAGATTGAGTTTTGCCATCAGTGCCTTGCGGACAACTTCGCGATCATCAAAATGGATGGTCTTGTCGGCGAGTATCTGGTAGGTCTCATGACCCTTTCCGGCAATGAGAATGACGTCCTTCTCTCCTGCCGACTCGATCGCCATGTGAATCGCTTGCGAGCGGTCCGGCTCGACTTGCACGTCCTTCATTCGCTTTATTCCGGCCAGAATATCGGCAATTATCTGCTGCGGCTGCTCTGTGCGTGGATTGTCCGAAGTGACGACCACCTGATCGGCCAGATTTTCGGCGATTTCACCCATTTGCGGTCGTTTCGAATTATCTCGGTCACCGCCGCAACCAAACACTACATAGAGCTTTCCGCCAGAGGGCACAAGCTTTCTGGCTGCTTTGAGGACATTGTCAAGTCCGTCTGGGGTGTGGGCGTAGTCAACCAGGCAGAGCGGCTGGGCAAGACTCTCGTTCTTGCGCCCTGATACTCTGACCAGCTCGAAACGTCCGGCTACGCCTTCGAAAGTCTCGATGGCCGCTTTCAGTTCCGAGCGATCGATGCCTTCATTCAAGCAGAGAGCCAATGCCGCCATGGCGTTGTAGACATTGAATACACCGTTCAAACGCAGGTTGATATCCATAGGACCGGCTGGTGTTGCCAGTTCCAGCCTCGTGCCGCTGAAATCAAAATCGGCTTTGACGGCGCGAACGTCGGCGGTTTCGTTCCATCCGTAAGTCAAAACGCGAACCGATTTGTCTACTGATTTGACGAATTCCTGTGCCAGTGCGTCATCCAGGTTGATAACCGCAGCTTTGGTATTCTGAACGCTCTCAGACAACTGGCTGAAGAGAAGCCTTTTCGACTTCCAGTAGTGGTCCATCGTCTTGTGAAAATCGAGGTGGTCCTGAGTGATATTGGTCAAGCAGGCCGATGCAAATTGGCACCCGTCCACTCTTTTGAGTGCCAATGCGTGGCTGGAAACTTCCATCGCCACGTGACTGAGGTGGCGTGAAACCATCGAGGCGAGCAGCTCTTGCAGGTCTGACGCCTGAGGCGTCGTAAATTTCAAATCTTCGTATTGCTTATCGCCATCGGCTCTGGTCCAGCGTGCGCCCAGTGTTCCTATCAGCCCGACACTCTTGCCAGCTTTCTCGAGCAGATGCTCGACCATGTGAGTGGTCGTGGTTTTGCCATTGGTGCCGGTGACGCCGATCAGGCGAAGTTTAGTGGACGGGCGATCGAAGAAATAGTCGGAGGCTTTGGCCAGTGCCAGTCTCACGTCGGGCACGACAGCCAAAGGCGCCGCCAGGGATTGATCGTCCTGTGGGCGCTTCTCTGTGATTATGAGCGCGGCGCCCTTCTTGAGCGCGTCTTGAATGAAGGCGTTTCCATCCTGTTTTTGACCTTCGATGCAAAAGAACGCATCGCCGGGCACGACAAGACGGGAGTCATAGCGGACTCCTCTAATCTGATCTGCTTTCTCAGCATCCGGTCCTGATGCGTTCAAAACCGAAACTTCGCCCGCCAGGGACGTCTTCAACTGTGAAAGAAAATCATCCAGCGGCTTTGCTGCTGGCTCAGTCTGTTGCGTCAACAAGTTATCGCCCGATTTTGAAACTGTAGAGGCGGCGCTTGCGCTGCCCTGCTGCGGGAGCCGACTGCTCCGCTACATCAATATCTATACAGGATAAACGGAGATCAGTTGACGACCGCGTTGTGCTTCGAACTTGACCACACCGTCAGCTACTGCGTAGAGCGAATCGTCGCCGGCTACTCTGACGTTGGCGCCTGGATGAAAGCGGGTTCCGCGTTGTCTGACGAGAATGTTGCCGGCAGTGACCAATTCGCCGCCGTATCTCTTAACACCAAGGCGCTTGGGCTGACTATCGCGCCCGTTTCTTGTCGAACCTGCCCCTTTTTTATGTGCCATGACAAATCACCTTTGTTATGTGTCCTAATCAACTTCAATAGAAGTGATTACTCTGCTTTCTTTTTAGCTGCTGGTTTTGCCTTTGCTTCTTTCTTCGGCTCGGCTTTGGCTTTTGCCTCTTTCTTAGGCTCAGCTTTGGCTTTCTTCGATTGCTCGTCAGCTTTGGCAAGTTCCTTATCGTTCAATTTGATTGATTCAATAAGGATGCGTGTGTAGTGTTGGCGGTGACCCTGTTTCTTGCGGGTGCCTTTCTTCGGCTTCATGTGATAGACGATGATCTTCTTGTTCTTATCGTGACCAAGAATTTTGCCTTCCACTTTGGCGCCTTCGATGAAAGGCTTGCCGACAGTGGACTTGTCGCCATCCACGAGCATCAAAACGCGCTCGAATACAAATTTGTCGCCAGCCTTGCCGTCTGTCAGATCGACGTCTACAAAGCGGCCCGCTTCCAATTGAAATTGCCTTCCCGAGGCTTCTACGATGGCAAACATTGTCGTCTCCAAATCTTGTACTCGTTAGCAGTTGTCCGTTCGGACCCACTAATGCGCTGAATAAAATGTCGCCCCAGCATTTAACTGGGCGTCACGCCGTATGCCCCATTCGGGGACTCGGGCGAATGGCAATAGTACCAAATATAAATTGGTGCGTCCAAACTTACGTAAATTGTCTTAAGCTTTATGTGATGGACTGTTTCGTGAGACGGCGCCAATTTTTTGTCCCTGAAACGAGAAAAACGCCCACTGAATCAGGCTCTTGGCAGGTGCGCGCGAAGAGAAGCCGTATTCATCATGAAAGCCTTTTCACCCGATCGTTCCATTAACAGTCGGCAAACAAAGGCACCCGGCGATAGACTTTTAGGACCAAGAGGGTCGATCCGCAAATGAGCGAAGGCAACGAAGCCGAACTGGGCAGAAGCAAGTACGGTTCTACTCCGCAGGAGCACTTGCGGCATCTTCTGACGATCGGCTGGAGTCCCAAGAGTCCGCTCATACTTAAGTACGTAGCCGAAAATCGCTTGCAGCGCGAATTGTCCGAATGGCAAGAGCTCGCCAATGAAGCTGCGGCGCGCCAGACAGCGGCAAAGAAATAAAGAGTGAAATTGCGTCAATAATTGTGCAATTTCCATTAAACATTTTAAGGATCGCGGCAGATGCTAATAAAATTGCCGGACTGATTCCCAAGCTTTTTTGGAGTGATTGCGTCTATGTTGCAAGTTGGAAAAAGAGCTCCCGACTTTGATATGCCTTCGACGAAGGACATGAAAGGTCTCAAAGAGAACGTTCGTTTGGCCGATTACAAAGGCAAATGGTTGGTCGTTTTCTTCTACCCCCTGGATTTCACGTTCGTTTGCCCGACTGAAATCACCGCATTCGATAAGAGATACGATGAGTTCAAGAAAGCCGGCGCTGAAATCCTGGCTATCTCGACCGACAGCGTATACAGCCACCGTGCTTGGATCCAAACCCCTGAAGACAAGGGCGGACTTGGACCAATCAAGTTCGTTCTCGCTTCCGACATCACCAAAGACGTCAGCCGCGATTTCGGCGTATTGATGGAAGACAAAGGCATCGCTCTGCGCGGCCTCTTCATCATCGATCCGGATGGCAACCTCCAGTATCAAGTCGTCCACAGCCTCAACATCGGACGTTCGGTTGATGAAACTTTGAGAGTTCTCGAAGCCCTCAAGACCGGCGGACTTTGCGGCGCTGATTGGAAGCCGGGCCAAAAGCCTCTCACCGTTTAATTTCGGAGAGTTGAAATAAATTGCGGACCGCTCCTCAGGGGCGGTCTGTTTTTTTTGCGGCAACGCATGGCATCATCATTGCGAAGAGCCAGCCGAGAAAGGCTTCGCAACAGTTAAATTACCTGCGACAACTGGACGCGTAGCGATACAATAAGCATTCGTATTGCGATGCCGGGGGAGCCGATTATTTCCCTCCTGCATCAATGGTTTGTCACTTTCCGTGCACTCTCGACTCCGAGCTGAGACCTAAAGGAGGTTCTGATGCCACTTCGTATGGATGCTGCCCTGCCTTCTATTGAAGGAGGCACCGAGTGGTTCAACAGCCCACCGATCAAAAACGATGAGCTGAAAGGTGTTCCCGTGCTCATCCACTTTTGGGCTATAAGCTGTGGGATTTGCAAAGAATCTCTGCCTGAAATCTCCGGTTGGCTGGACAAGTACGGCAGCAAAGGTTTGAAGATAGTGTCCGTGCACATGCCAAGGCAAGAATCGGATACCAACATTGATGCGGTCAAAGAAGCAATCAATGAATATGAAGTGAAACAGCCGTGTGTCGTCGACAACTGGCATGAAATCACCGACGGTTTTGAAAACAAATACGTCCCTGCTTTCTATCTCTTCGACGAAGAAGGAAAGATGCGCCAATTCAACGCCGGCGAAAAAGCGGCAAAGCTCGTTGAATCGGCGATTGAAAGAGTGATCAACGCATATACAGAGAAAAAAGAAGGCGCTAAAGCATAGGGCTTTCCAACCCAATTCACCGAGGGACGATTATGTCTACAGCAACATTGATGAGCCGTTCGAAACAACTGGCTAAGAGAGCGGAAGAGGTAATCCCCGGTGGAGTGAATTCTCCTGCCAGAGCGCTGAAAGCAGTCGGCGCCGATCCCATTTATTTCGATCGCGGCGACGGTCCTTATTTAATTGATGTGGATGGCAACCGTTTTGTCGACTATGTCTGTTCATGGGGACCTATGATTCTCGGGCACTGCCATCCGAGAGTTTTGGAAGCAATCGAAGTGACCTTGGCTCACGGAACCAGTTTTGGAGCGCCGTGCCGCCAGGAAGTGGAAATGGCTGAATTGATTTGCCATCTCATGCCTTCCATTGAAATGGTGCGCATGGTCAATTCCGGAACCGAAGCAACCATGTCTGCGATTCGCTTGGCACGGGCATTCACGAAACGTGACTTGATCGTCAAATTTGAAGGCTGCTATCACGGGCATGGGGATGCCTTCTTGGCAAAAGCGGGCTCGGGGCTGGCCACGCTCGGCATCAGCAGCTGCCCCGGCGTTCCGGAAGACGCCACTAAGCTGACCATTACGATTCCTTATAACGATCTCGATGCCGTCAAAAAGGTCTTCAAAGAACACAGCAAAGAAATCGCTGCCGTAATTTTGGAGCCGGTCGTCGGCAATGCCGGACTGATCCTTCCTCAAGATGGCTTCCTCAAAGGACTGAGAGACATCACAGAGAAAGAAGGCGCACTCTTGATCTTCGACGAGGTGATGACCGGCTTCAGAGTCGCTCTGGGCGGCGCTCAAGCAAGATATGAAATCAAGCCTGATCTCACTACTCTGGGCAAGGTTATCGGTGGTGGTCTACCGGTAGGGGCATATGGCGGTCGCAAGGACATCATGCAAATGATCGCTCCCAGCGGTTCCGTCTATCAAGCCGGCACGCTATCAGGCAACCCTCTGGCAATGGCTGCCGGAATTGCCCAGCTGAAGATGCTTCAACAACCGGAGACCTACGTGAAGCTCAATAACAAAACAGAGCTTCTCGCCAATGGTCTGAGCGAATTGGCCAAGAAAAAAGGCGGCATGAAGGTTGCTCACATAACCGGCATGGTCACGCTATTCTTCACAGATAAAGAAGTGATCGACTTCGAGACCGCGAAGAAATGCGATACCGACAAGTTCGCTAAAGTCTGGCGCAAACTTGCAGACAAGGGTATTTACTGGCCTCCTTCGCAGTTTGAAGCAGCTTTCGTTTCAACTGTACATTCGACCAAGGATATTGAGGAAACCCTCAAAGCCTTCGAAGAATCTATCTAGTCTATTTCTTTGGCAGTGGACCTCCCTTGTCTGCTCTAGCGTAGGCAAGCGTGATCGCATTGACGCTCAGAGCGCCGCTATCCAGTAGCGCTCCGGCGCAGGCGGCTAATGTCGCACCTGATGTGAGCAGGTCGTCAACGAGTATGATGTGTTGTCCGTCGCAGTATTTGCGGTTGGCTTGAAACGCTCCTTTGACATTGTCCTTTCGCTCCTGCTTCTTCAATTGATGTTGAGTTGTCGTTGCTCTTGTTCGTGCCAGCAAGCGAGTATCGATGCGAATGTCGTTTTTGTATGCGACCGGCTTTGCCAATAATTCAGCCTGGTTGAAGCCGCGCTTTACCATGCGTTGCCAGTGCAGAGGAACAGGCACGAGAATACAGTCTTTCACTCTCGCCATTTTGCTCAAATCATCGAGAGCCTGGTCTAGAAATATAGAAAGATCTTCGGTGACAAGCCTGTCGTCATCATATTTGAGATGGTAGAGCATCTTCTTGAGTGGACCGTGATAAGGTAAACGGCTTGCCACCAAAAGTGGTGCCATATCCTCGATGTTGACGATCTTCAGCAGTGAAGGTTCAAGTTCTAGCTTGAAGAAACAGCTCTCGCACAGAGTTGTTCGGTTGTGCTCCCTCCAGCGTTTGGGACCACTGAGGAAGCCGACCAAATCAACCTTCAGCTCTTCACTGCAGGCACGACATTTTTCTTGGCAGATGGCGAGTGAGAACGCATTGAATAAAGCCTGCACAAAATCACCTCCCTTGGAAGGACGGTTTTTCTAGTTTGGATTTGCTTTCACAACGATCAGATTTTGGGGACAAATATTGAGACGAGTCGTCCCGGCAAAAAGTTCAATCGATTTTGCGATTTACATTGTTTACTCGAAAATGCGGCTAAAACCCAAAGGGGGCTAAGATAAGGCGTTCGCAACCTCGACTCGGCAACCGGTGACCACTATGCAAACAAGCACAGTCGACCAGGCAACTAAAGATTTGATTCGCCAGGCGGAAAAGTCTCTGGCGGAGCAATTCGAGTTTGTCGACGAGACCGCCTTGCAAAACCAGAGAAAAGTACTTGATGCTTTTCGTAATCACAAGCTGACTGAAGAGCATTTTGCCGAAAAAACGGGTTACGGCATCGATGATGCCGGCAGAGAAGCGCTCGATTCGATATTTGCTGAAGTGTTCAATGCGCCTTCGGCCGCGGTGCGCATGCAAGTGGTTTCGGGCACGCACGCACTGGCCCTCTGTCTTTACGGATGTTTGAAGCCGGGCGACACGCTCGTCAGCATCACCGGCGCGCCATACGACACTCTCCAGCAAGTGATAGGCATTGCCGGCGACGGGAGAGGTTCGCTCAAGGAGCTGGGCGTCGACTATGCCGAAATAGATATTGACCCTGCTCTTTTAGACGCGCCGGTCGCAACCGGCAGGGTTTTGGAACTTCAGAAGCTGCTGGAGTCGCCTACCAAACTGGTAACAATTCAGAAGTCTTGCGGCTATTCGTTTGATAGGCGCACTCTATCCAATGAAGAAATCGGCAAAATGATAGCGCTGGTCAAGGGCATCAATGCGGATGTTCTGGTCATGGTCGACAACTGCTACGGCGAATTGGTTGAGGCGACCGAGCCGACTGGTCACGGAGCCGACATCATTGCCGGCTCTTTGATCAAGAACCCGGGAGGCGGGCTGGCTATATCCGGCGGCTATATCGCCGGTCGTGCCGACTTGATCGAATCGGCTCTTTTCCGGCTCACGGCGCCGGGAATTGGTGGGCATCAAGGGGTTAGTTTCAACCAGAACCGGCTTCTTTTCCAGGGTTTATTCCTGGCGCCTTCTGTCGTGGCTTCAGCCGTAAAAGGGGCAATGCTGTCCGCATTGGTTTTCAGCGATTTAGGCATGGAAGTGAAGCCCGCGCCTGCGGACAGAAGATTCGATATCATCCAGGCAATAAGATTTGGGGACCGCCGCAAGCTCGTCAATTTCTGCCGTGCCATTCAGTACTTCTCACCGGTCAATGCTCACGTTTCGCCGGAGCCGGCCGAGATGCCCGGCTACGAGGACCAGGTGGTGATGGCCGGGGGGACCTTTGTCGAGGGCTCCACCATCGAATTGTCCGCAGACGGGCCTCTCAGGGAGCCGTATGCTGCTTTTTTACAGGGCGGCCTTACATATCTCCATATTAAGTGCATGCTAGAAGGGGCTATAACCCGCAGCAGGAGCGGCGAACTGCCATTTGTGTAGTGGGTAAACATTTGCTTATCGCCTTTCCTTATCCCCTTTTCTTCTTTAAAATTAGATTCTGAACTTCGCAAGTCGGTTGGAGGAGTCTCTCTTGGTTGCTCAAATTCGAAATAGAGCCAGTCTTTCAGTAGGCGTAAGCAGAGCGCAGGAGACAAGTGGACATTTTGACTTGAAGATCCTGTCAGGCACCGCCAATCCCGAACTCGCCAGAGAAGTCGCTGAGTATCTGGAGCTGAGCGTTTCACCCGTCAAAATTCAACCCTTCTCGGACGGCGAAATATACGTGCAGCTCCAAGAGAGCGTGCGTGGTGTAGATTGCTTCGTTGTGCAGTCGACATGCTCGCCGGTCAATGAAAATTTGATGGAATTGCTGATCATGCTCGATGCTCTGAAGCGAGCTTCAGCCGGCAGAATCACGGTCGTCATGCCATATTTCGGATATGCCAGACAGGACAGAAAAGCGGCAGGACGCGAAGCCATCACTGCCAAACTTGTTGCCGACCTTCTCACCACTGCCGGCGCCGACCGCGTAGTTGCTCTCGATTTGCACGCGCCGCAGATTATGGGCTTTTTCAACATTCTGGTCGATCACCTCTATGGCAGCCCTGTCTTGATTGATTACATGAATTCGCTCAACTTGAAAGACGTAGTTCTCGTCAGCCCCGACGTCGGCGGTGTGGCCAGAGCACGTGCATTCGCCAAGAAATTGAACGATTCACCACTGGCTATCATTGACAAACGCCGCACGAAGCACAATGAAGCTGAATCCCTCAGTCTTGTCGGCGACGTCAAAGGCAAGACGGCGATCATGGTGGACGACATGGTCGACACTGCCGGTACGCTGGTCAAAGGTGCCGAATTGCTCAAACGCGAAGGCGCCAAGTCAATCATTGCCTGCTCGACTCATGCCGTACTTTCCGGACCGGCCATCAAGAGGCTGGAAGATTCATGCATCGAGAAGCTGATTGTCACTAATTCCATCCCTCACGATCCATCCAAAATCTCCAAGAAGATCATTCAAGTGAGCGTGGCAAAACTGCTTGGTGAAGCGATTGCCCGGATTCACGACGACTCCTCCGTCAGTGAATTGTTCGAGTAGTCCGGCTGATGATACTCGAAACATTTCCAGCCGGTCCGCTGCAGTGCAACTGCTCGATAATCGCTTGCCCTGAGACAAAGGAAGCAATTGTCGTCGATCCGGGCGGCGATGTTCAGAAGATTATCGATCGCCTGAACAAACAAGGGTTGACCGTCAAATATCTGCTGCACACGCATGCCCACTTCGATCACATCATGGGTTCAAGAGAGCTCAAAGAGAAGACCGGCGCGAAGATCTGCTTGCATGAAGGCGACCAGTGGCTTTACGACAACTTGCAAAAGCAGTGCGGTCTTTTCGGGTTCAAGGCTACCGATACCCTGCCTGTGGACCACTATCTGCAAGATGAGGAAGAGGTCAAAGTAGGAAATCTCAAGACCACAGTCATTCATACCCCCGGCCATACACCGGGCAGTCTATGTTTTTCCGTGCAGGAAAAGGAAAGCACGCTCTTGTCCGGCGATACGCTCTTTCAGCGCTCCATCGGCAGAACCGATCTCTGGGGCGGTTCGTTCGATGAGATCATCAAGTCTATTTCGCAGCGTCTCTTCGTTCTGGATGACTCTACTAAAGTCATTCCGGGACACGGCCCGAATACCGACATCTGGTCGGAAAAACGAGAGAATCCGTTCGTTCAGTAGAAATCAATTCTCTGGCTCAAATCAGTGTCTGGCTGCGCCTAGAATCTGGTCTGCGCGTGCCTGCAGATCTTCGGCCTCTTTCATGCGACCCTGTGTCTTGCAAATGTTGGCCAGATTGCGCAGGCTCATACCGACATTGACGTGGTCGCTGCCAAAGTTTTTCTCGTAGATGCCCAGAGCCTGGCGAGAGAGTGATTCCGCCTTTTCCATGCGTCCTTTCGATTCGTAGAAAAGTGACATGGAGACAAGCGTGGTTGCCACTTCCGGGTGGTCCGTTCCAAGCACGGAGGAAAAGAGCTGAAGTGCTCTTATGAAGAGCGGTTCGGCTTGGGCAAACTTATTTGTCCGGTGATAGAGGACGGCAAGATTGTGCAAACCGGTGGCTACTTCCGGGTGATCGGAGCCCAGATTCTTTTCGAAAATCTCCAGAGAGCGTCTGTGAAGCGGTTCGGCGCGTTCGTAGTCACCCATATAAGAGTAATTGTTCGCCAAACTGCGCAGACCTTCGGCGACGTCCAGGTGGTCGCTGCCCAGCACCTTCTCTTTGATTTGCAGCGCTCTTTCGTAATACTGGGTGGCTTCTTCATACTCGCCGAGTTTTCTCAAAACGCGAGCAAATGTCTTCAAGCTGTCCGCAACTTCCAGGTTGTCAGGCGCCAGAGGGCTCTCTTTGAGAGTGAGAGATTGCCGCAAGATGGGTTCGGCTTCTTGAAAGCGACCGACCAGCGAGTAATAGTTGCCCAGAGCCCGGCGACTTTCCCCGGCTTTGGGGTGGTCTTGCCCGAGTGCTTTCTGGCGAATATCCAGGGTGCGCTTGAGAAGTTCTTCGGCGTTTTCCACCTTGCCCTGTGCCAGATGGGTACGAGCCAGCAGGGACAAACATTCGGCCACGTGCAGGTGTTCTTTGCCCTGCTGTGCCTCTCGGATGTTGAGAGCCCTGTTAAGCAGCGATTCGGCTTCTTCATGCCGGTTGGTATGGATGTAGAGCTGGGCGAGATCAACACAGCTGGTGCCGATTCTCAGGTTTTCCGGTCCGGACTTCATGGCCTCTTCCAGCGCCGAAGTCCAGCATTTCAAGCACTCTTCATAGTCCTGTGCCTTGAAAGCCTTTTGACCTTGCCTTTTTAGATTCTCCCAAGTCTCGTTGACCATTACTCGTCCAAATTTCCAAGAGTTACGCGGATACCTGACTCAGATCTTACAACCAATTCTCACTTGAGATTTGGCGAAAAACTTGCCCCGTCAATAAATACGGTAGCGCCTGGGAGGCGACCGGCGTGGGCTATTGCGAAATACCGGCGCTGGTTGATTTCAAAAGTTTGCCGTCTTTGAGTTCTGAGCGCATGGCTTGTGAAAGTTCAATCTTGGCCGTCTTGCGTCGCGCATTGAGCCAGCGCTCGAGCGCCGCTTTGGCATTCGGCTCCTGGAGCTTTTGCTTGATGAAGTCTTTCACTTCTGCGTATGTGAAAAGACCCGCCGGCTGGCGGTCCGTCACCTTCATAATGACGTAGCCTATTTCGATGGGAATCACTTTCGGTGCTACTTCTCCGGCCTTCAGGTTGTCCAGCACCTGCTTGATTGCCGGCTGAAGCATGCTTGTTTCTACCCAACCAGCATCTCCACCGGTTTTCGCCGCACGAGCTTGAACGTCATCCGTATTTTCGTTGGCGAGCAATTTGAAATCTTCACCCTTCTGCGCGCGCTTCAGTATGTCTTCCGCTTTTTTGCCAAGCTCAGCTTTCTTTGCCTTTATCGCTTCGTCCAGTTCGGTCGGGCTGATGTCCGGTTTTACCCGCACGATCTGGCTCTTTATGCCTTCGATGTTTCCAATGTTTTCCTCAGGCGCCGCAATGATGATCTGGCTCATGCGAATGCGCTCGCCATGCTTGAATTTGTCCTTGTTGGTCTCGAAGAATTTTTTCGCGACGTCGTCGGTGACCGGCGATTCGTTGACTATCTTGTCCTGAACCATGATCACCATGAAATTGTTGACGATGTCGTCGCGGTAGAGCTCGGGCGACATACCTGACTGCTTGAGCGCTTTTGGGTAGACTTCCGAATCTTTCAATTCCATGTAATTGTTGAAAGCCTTCTGGGTCAGGCCGCGGGCGCGAGCCTCTGCCAGGAAAAGTTCGTGGTCTACAAGCGAGTCCAGCAGTCCTTCTTCTTGCAGCGTGCGGAACATTTTATTGGCGAGCGCTTCATCCATGATCAGTTTTTCGAACTGAGCTTCGGTCATATTGCCGCTCTTGAGAAATTCTTTGAACTTGTCGGGAGTGCTGCCGCGAGCTATTTTCGCAGCCTCCAGGAGTTTTGCCCGTTCGTCGGGCGTCAGAGTCAAGCCTCGACGCCGAGCTTCCTCCAGGTATGGCTTTGTGATGCCCGGATCCATGGCCATAGTGTCTTGAAACTTCTGCAGATTGGTTTTTAGCTGACGTCTGTAAGTGCCCATCGTCAGCGGTTTGCCCTCGACATAGCAGATGATCACTTCGTCTCCGAGCTGCTTTGCCTTGATTACTTTCATGGCATCAGCCACCTGAGGCAAGTCCATAACAGCTTTTTGCGCTTCGGCTGTTTTGGCTGCCTGCGGATCTTTTGCGCCGGTGTCGTCCGTCGTTTTTCCGTCTGTCTTAGTGGCGTCTGCGGTATCAGCAGTTTTGTCGGGATTTGTGCATGCCGCCAGGCAAAGTGCGGAGAGAAGCGCCAGTGATATTGCCGTTTGTTTCTTCATTCTGTCGTCCAAAAGCCTCTTCGATTATCAACTGGGGTATCTGACTGTTTGTATATGCAAATCCTTATTCAAGCATCTACCTGGCTGCCACGGACGTGAGAACCATAGCACCAAGCAATTCCTCAAGCAAATCCAGTTGCTCTACCGGCGACAAACCTTGAGAGCGCACCAAGATGCAAGGTGATGGACCGATTCCGCCCGCTTGACCAGGTTTGTAGGTAGTCCGGCTGGCCAAATGTTTCGGCAACCTGCTTTGAATCGGCATCCATTCGTTCAGTCTGAAAGAAACAGAGAGTTTCAAGCTTTGTCCGTCCGGCTTGATACCAGACACCTGCGCTCTGGCGCAGAGCAAGCGCAAGCGAACGACTTTCGCCAGATTATCCACTTCTTCGGGTGCTTTGCCGAAACGATCTTTCCATTCTTCTTTAAGAATGCTGAGATCCTTATCGGCTTTCACGTCAGCCAGACGTTTGTACTCTATCAAGCGCTGATCGGGATCGGGCATATATGTTTCGGGGATGAAGGCGGAAACGTTGATGTCGATCTGCGCATCGGCATCGGAAGCGACGCTCTGCCCCTTGAGCTCGGCTACGGACTCTTCCAAAAGTTTGCAGTAGAGCTCGAAGCCGACCGAAATCATGTGTCCGTGTTGCTCGGCGCCGAGAATATTTCCGACTCCTCTTATTTCCATATCGCGCAAAGCGATTTGATAACCGGAACCCAGAGAAGTGAATTCGCGAATGGCCTTCAACCGGCTCTGCGCTGTTTCGGTGAGCACTTTCTGCGGGCGGCACAGACAGTAGGCGTACGCTTGCAGATCCGAGCGACCGACCCGTCCTCTGAGCTGATAGAGCTGCGCCAAACCGAATTTGTCCGCTTCGTTGACGATAATCGTGTTGCAGTTGGGAATGTCCAGACCTGATTCGATAATCGTTGTGCAGACAAGAACATCGTACTGATGCGCGGCAAAATCCAGCATGACGTTTTCCAGATCTCTCTCGGACATCTGCCCGTGCCCGATAATCAGTCTGGCTTCCGGCACCAGCTGCTTCACTTCAAAAGCAACCTGCTCGATTGATTCGATTCTGTTGTGGACGAAATAGACTTGCCCGCCTCTTTCCATTTCGTGCAGAATGGCCGTGCGGACCAGAGGCTGTTTGTACTCGCCGACGAATGTCTTGATCGGCAGCCGGTTGACCGGCGGCGTATGGATGAGCGACATGTCGCGAGCACCGGACAGCGCCATGTGCAGCGTTCGAGGAATCGGCGTTGCCGACATGGTCAATACGTCAACCATGACTCTCAGCTGTTTCAGTTTTTCTTTGTGTCCGACGCCAAATCTTTGCTCTTCGTCGATGATAAGCAGGCCCAGGTCTTTGAAGGCGATGTCTTTCTGCAACATTCGGTGCGTTCCGACCACGACATCGCACTCTCCGACGCCCAGCTTCTGAACGACTTCACGCTGTTCTTTGGCAGTGCGGAATCGGCTCAGCAACCCAACTCTGATTGGATAAGCGCTGAAACGCTCGCAGAGATTGTTGTAGTGCTGCTGGGCAAGAATCGTGGTCGGAACCAGGACGGCAACTTGCTTTCCGGACATTACGGTTTTGAAAATTCCGCGAATCGCGACTTCTGTTTTTCCAAAACCTACGTCGCCGCAAATCAGCCTGTCCATCGGCTTGTTGGCTTCCAGATCGCTCTTTACGTCGAGGATGGCTTGCCACTGGTCGGGCGTTTCTTCATATGGGAAAGCTTCCTCCATCTCGTATTGCCATGGAGTATCGGGGATGCACTGAAAACCTTCTTGCTTTGCTCTAATCGCATAGAGGTTGACGAGATCTTCGGCGACTTGTTTTACCGATTTCTTGACGCGTTTTTTCGTTGATTCCCATTCCGCTCCACCGAGTCGGGAAAGTCTGGGCGCACTGTCACCCGCTCCTCGATAACGGCTGAGCAGGTTGATCTGATCGACCGGAACATACAGTCTGTCTTCGCCGGTGTACTGGACAGTCAGATATTCTCTTTGCTGGCTGTCGACGGCAATTCTCTGAACGCCCACAAATTGACCGATACCGTGCTTCATATGCACGACATAGTCTCCGACTTTCAAGTCGGCCACGGAAGTAAATCGTTCGTAGGTCTTCTCGGCGACCTGGCGGCGATAGACTGTGGGCCTGCGTTTGAGACCGAACATCTCGGCATCGGTAATCGATACGAGCATAATGTCGTCGAGGCGAAATCCTTGCACGAATCCATGGCGAGTTACCCAGACTTCGCTGCCCGAGCCGGGAGTTTTGCCTCGTGCCACCAATTCCGCAAAGGATAAAGCTTGTGTTTCCGGAGCGTTGAGGTTGCCGGCGGCAGCGGCGGCTTCCGGCGAACCCGGCTCGTGGTGCCGTATGTCACTCTCCGCGCCGAGATAGCGTGCGGGCGTGTCCCATTCGCGCAGCAGTCCGAGCAATCGCTGCGGCTGCTCTGTGGAAATAACCACCTGATATTCATTGCGCCGGAAAGAACGGATTTTTTCAATGACGGCTTGCATCTGATTGCCGAAACGTTCGATCGGATGACAATCGAATTGCACTACGGCTTGTTCGGCCTCGTCCGGAAATGCTGGCAGGCTTGAAAGATAGACTTTCTGCAGGCTGGTGATCCGTGTTTTCAACTCGTCGAAGCTGGAATGCAAAGCGCGCGGAAGGTCGAGCAGTCGTCCTGTCGATACGCCTTCGTTGAAAGCGGCGTTGAGCTTTTCCTCGTAACCGATCAAAGAGGATGTGAGCAAATCCCACTCATCGAAGAAGACCAGTGATTTTTCGGGAAGATAATCGGCCAGCGTTGCAAAACGATCGCTGACAAAAGGAAAGTAATATTCGCAAGACTCCGGATATTGACCAGAGGCAAAGCCTGTAAGGTCGTTCTCGATGATCGAGAGAAGCGTTTCTTTGGCGCCGTCTTCGAGCTTCTCGGCAGACGCTTCGGCGTGCCGGCGGAGTTTGTCGATCAGGTCATCTCTGAATTCTTTTGTATCTTCCAGGACAATCCAGAAGCGAGGCGGTATAAGCGCTTGAGTAAGCTCATCTACCGAGCGCTGGTTGTCGATATTGAATTGACGAATCGATTCGATCTCGTCGTCGAACAGCTCGATTCGCATCGGAAAACCGCTCGCCGGATAGATATCGATAATGTCGCCGCGGATACTGAATTCACCGCGAAGAGTGACAAGACTTTCTCTGGAATAGCCCAGACCAGCCAGTCTCCTAGCTAACTCATCGCGGTCGATGCGTTCTCCGCGTTTGAGAGCAAAGCTCTTTTCTTTCAATGTTTCCGCATCGAGAACTCTTTGAATAAGTGCTCTGATCGGCACGATAACCATATAAGGTTCGTCGTTGCCGGACATGATTCTGTTTAAAACTTCCAGCTGCGGCGCAATATTGTCCGGGCTGCTGAGCACTTGCTCGTAGGGCGACACTTCCGAAGATGGATAGAAGTGCACCGGATAACGGCTCAGGTTGGAAAGCTCGTGCTTGAGGCGGGATGCCACCTGATTGTCTTGCACGATGATGAAAAACGGTCTTTTTACTTCGTGATTGAGAACGGAAAGAACCAGCGATTTAGCCGAATCGGACAGCCCGGAAAGATTCAGCTCGGTTTGCGAATGCCGCGCCGTGCGAGCCAGGAGCTTTGCATACTGGGGAGAGCCGAGGAAGCGCTGGTGAAGGGCACTGGCGAGTATATTTTCGCGCGTTTGTCGAGGTGAATCGCCTGTGTTATGTGACTGAGTTGCCATAATTCCTGATGTTGCCGCCTGGTTCAAACTACGAACTCCGTTTCGAACAATCAATTCCACTCAAATTTGCGTTGTTTTGCATTTCATGCGTGTTTTCGTCGAGCTTCCGTGATTCAGAAGCGCAATCGAACCAAATTTGGCGAATTTTTTATCGTAGCATGGCAAGACCGGACAACGCCCGTCCGAAGCCTATATGTGACTTTTGGCGTAATTATTGCCGGCGTCCCGACTGGCGCCAGTCTCGGGCCTTTTTTGCCCCTTGCGGGCGCTCGAAATTTGACTGTTTGCACTTTACAGAAAGCTCATGAGTGTTCAGGTATTATGTCTTTTGTATCGATTAAGGGATTTTCGGATGAGGCCAGCAGTGCTTAGAAACCTTGAGATATTTGTCTCGGTTTTCGCGGCTGTGTCCGTTTTTGCCACCCTGCCTTCTTTTGCTCAAAAGCATCGCTACGCTCCGGATGTGGAGCAGCGCATCGATATAGCCGGTCGCATGAGCAAAGAGGGCAATTTCGATGAAGCGCGCCGGATTCTTCAAGAGGCTCTGCGCCTGGATGGCAATTGTTGCGAATGCCTGAACAGTCTGGGTATTACTTACTACAAAGAAGGGCGCCTGAAGGAAGCCGAAGGGCATTTTCGCAATGCTCTAAAGATAGACCCCCTCTACCTGGAAGCGCTCTGCAATCTGGGCTTGTGCCTCTACCAGCAAGGTGAATCTCATTACGAGGAAGCTTCGGTCTATTTTCGCCAGGCCCTCGAGCTGACGCACAACAACGACTTTCAATTGCACAAAAACCTCGCCGATGTGCTGAGAGATAAGGGCGACTTCAAAGAGGCCTTGAGGCACTACGGAGAGGCTGTGCGTTTGCAGCCCGACTACGCTCCAGCCTACAACGGTCTGTCCATGCTGTATTACCGCTTGAAGCAATACGACAAAGCTTTCGATGAAGCGCAGAAGGCCGTCAAATTCAGACCCGATTACGCGCTCGGATACTTCTACTTGGGCATGATCGAGACGGCTAGAAAGCACGTACCGGAGGCGATTCAATACTACGAGACCTCTCTGAAATATGAGCCCAATCCCCGTTACGCCGCAGATACTCGCCAGAGAATTGCCGATTTGAAAGCTGGTTTTATGCCCCCGGCTGACAACACCGGTCTGTCCGGTGCTGCTTCTGTCTCGGTGGCACCGTCGGTGAATATTGCTTCTCTTGTACGCTCTCAGGAATGGGAAAAGGCGGAAAGCGAGCTGGCTCGGCTGATTGCGACCGGCGCTGGAAAGACCGCCAATAACTACAATAATTACGGCTACGTTTTGTCTCGTCGCCAGAATTTCGATGGCGCTATTGCCGCATACAGAAAGGCGATCGAGTTAAAGAAGGGCAAATTTCCCGAAGCTCACTATAATCTTGGTCAAGTGTTGCGCTTGAGCAATCAATCTAAGGAAGCCGAGAAAGAAATTTTTGTTGCAGTTCAAGAAGCGCAACAAATGAATAAGCGCTTTCCGGCCGCTTTGAATGCCTACGCCCTTATGCGCAAGTCGCGCGGAGACTTGAAAGGCGCCAAGTATTATTACGTCCGAGCGCTTACCCAGGCTGCCGACACGATGCCTGTGATTCATTACAATTTTGCTATTCTGCTGGAGAAAACCGAGCAAAGCCGGGACGCGGTTGCTCAATATAAGCGTTATCTAGCCCTGGCCCCGTCGGGAAAAAACGCTAAAGCGGCGCGCGAGCGACTGAAGCGTTTGACCGGCGACGGCAAGTAGGCTGTCAAGACAAGCTGGTCGGTCTGTTGTACAATCAACTGTCGTGGCTCTGACTACGGCATTTTTTGCCGGAATTTTTCATGCTCCCTCGCGCGTGAAAATGCAGTTGAGCCGAAAAGTTAGTGGGACGAGAGTGTTGGACCAGACATGAGCGTGAAAGAGAAGGACATCACAAACGCGACGCCGGCGAATCCTCAGCACACAGAGGAGATGCTGGAGGCTGTTTGCGCAGTCGCTCGCGCTCGTGAAGCTACACCGGTGCCTGCGGGAAAGACTCGTGTCGCTGTTCTGATGAGCGGTGGCGTGGACAGCTCTGCCACTGCTTATTTGCTCAAGGAGCAAGGCTATGACGTTGTCGGCGTTACCGGCTGGCTTATTAAGTCCGGAAGCCGTTGCTGCGATACCGGCATGATCGATGCGGCTCGAGTTTGCGAGCAGCTTGGCGTCGACCACCATGCGGTCGACTTGAGAGAGCTTTTCAAAACGCAAATCATCGATGATTTCCACCAGTCATATGCGCGGGCACGCACTCCTCTGCCTTGCAGCTTGTGTAATACGGTCATTAAGTGGGGCGCCTTGATGAATTACGGGCGCAAGATTCTTGGCGCCGAATACATTGCTACAGGTCACTATGGGCGTATTTGCGAAATCGACGGGCAAGTCAGACTGGCGAGGGCAAAAGACCCGAAGAAAGATCAATCATATGTACTCTGGGGTCTAACCCTTGATCAACTCAAACATACATTGCTGCCGCTCGGTGATTATTCCAAAGACGAAATCCGTGCGATTGCGGCCAAGGCTGATTTGACTACTGCTAATCGCCCGGACAGTCAGGATCTCTGCTTCATTCCTATGGGCAAGACCCCGCAAGAATATTTGTCCGGTTTTCTTCCCGAACTGCCGGGACCTATTCTGCATGCCCTTACAGGCGATCTCATGGGCGAGCACAAAGGCACGCATAATTTCACAATCGGTCAAAGACGCGGTATCAATATCTCTCATAAGGAGCCGCTCTACGTTACTTCTATCGATCCTGACATGCGTATCGTCTATGTCGGGCCAAAAGAAGCTCTTCTGCGTCGCGAATTGACCGCTTCTTTCATGAACTGGATGCTTGAGGCACCACCGGTAGAGCCATTTAGAGCCCAGGTAAAGATCAGATACAACAGTCCTACCGCACCAGCCATGGTTACACCCTTGCCGGAGAATAAAGTATCCGTTCTCTTCGATGAGGCGCAGCCGGCAATTACGCCGGGCCAGGTGCTTGGTGTCTATGATCTGTCTGACGCATATATCATGGGTGGTGGCTGGATAGACTGATCCGGGCCACTGACTTTCTCATTGCTTGCAAAAACAACTGAGAACGCAATTTAATCACGCGTGGGAAAAATGCTGGAACGCGTGTTGTCATGCTGTTTCGCCTTTTCTGAGAGCGGGAACCAACTGCGTGAAAGGGCGTCCAACCCTTCTCAGTTGTGTTGCTAACGCAGAAAACAGAACTTATAATACGTTCTTGGTAGCCACGGATCTTGATTTTAATGTTTCTGAAAAACCGCGTCATCACCAGGTTTAGACCACTGACACTAGCGCTGGCAGCGTTGTTGGTGGCATCTTCGGTATGTGTATCCGATTTGAGCGCAGATGCTCGCACTCGCAGGGCTTCTTCTCGAAGTCATGCAACATCCAGGAGCACCGGCTCTTCCCGCTCCACGCGATCTTCCAGAGGGCGCACTCGGGCTGTCGTCCAATACTCGGGCTCGCGCCGACGCACGGTTGCGGTGAGCAGAAGTCGTGTTGCTAGCAGCTCTCGACGCCGCGGACGGACAATTCGAATCGTCAGGCAGCCTAGACCTAAGTATGCGTATTCGCTCAGCCTTTTTCTCATGCATGCGCCGCCATTCGACAAGAGTCCGCTCGACCAGCACACCAGCGAGAAGATTGCACGGGCCTGGGACCGTGGTATCGCGGATAGTTACCCCGCCCGGACACTCGTGAGAGCCGGAGTTGTTTCCTATCATCCTTTGCGTGGTGGCATTTTCTATCGCCGCGAACCAGTCAAATACATCATCTTGCATTCGACAGAGACAGGGGTGCCCGTCAGCGCAGTCAATGTCATTGAAGGCTGGAGCTCTATGGGACGTCGCCATCCCGGCGCTCAATACGTAGTGGAGCGGGACGGAACAATATACCAAGCGGTCGATCCCGACCTCGCGACCGTGCACGTCAATATCTTCAAAACGCTTCCCGGCATCAACAACGACAACAGCATCGGCATCGAAATGAATCACACGGGCAGGCAAGGTTATCCTGCCGCCCAGCGCGAAGCCGTAAGTAAATTGCTTGCTTATCTGCAACAGCGCTATCAAGTCGAAAATGCCAATGTGATTACGCACCGTTATGCGCAGCAAGGCGATCACACCGATCCTGTGAATTTCGACTTGGAAGGCTTTTTGGCATACAAAAATCAATTCCAGAAACAAGCTCTCGCTTACAAAGTGAAAGGACTGGAGCGAGAAGTAAAAACATGGAACGAACCTGCTGCCGCCTCAACTATCTTGCAGCCGCACCCTGCGCAGTCTGCCGATGCAGTTGAGCGTTCCGAGAAGAGATTGGACCGGAATGACAAGGTCAAAGTTTCTCCATTGCCTGCGATGGAAGAACCTGTTCGTACCGCACAGCCGATCAACGGACTGGAGTTGAAAGGACCAATCGAAGTAGATCCTTCATCCGCAACGGATCTGAATCAGAAAGAAGTGTTTGAGGTAGATGGACCTGGTGCCACCAAGGGGGCTGAAGGTGCCGAAACTTCAAAGACCGACTCGAAGTCGGAATCTGCAAAACACGAATCCGCTCCCGAATCTGCCAAGCCTAAATTCTCACCCGGACCGGACAGCGCGCCGGACACCAAGCTGAGCAGTCCGCGCAGCAAGTTTGCACCGGCTCCCGTGATCAACCAACTCTCCAAGAAAGAAGTCGAGAGTACCAATCACAAACTGACAGCACCGGTGCCGCGCAAGGAAGTTGTAACTCACAAGATCGTCGACGATTCACCGCTTACCCAGTTTGTTCCGGGCGACAAAGTGGAGAGTTCTCGGACGAAACCTGCGGTGCGCATTGCTGCTCCAAGAGCTGTAGCCGCGAAACCTCCTGCGCAAGTAGAACAAGTTCAACCCAAAGATCTGAAGCCCACGGTTAAGAAGACCGTTTTCCAACGCTTCCGTTCTTATTGGAAAGAAAATTTCCAATAAGGGTCGGTCCTAATCCAGGGCAATGTCAAAGAGGCTTGAATAGCCGTTGGGACCGGCGTTCAAGTCGCTCTCGATTAGAGAAACAGAGCCTATCTCGTGAGTAAGAGGGAAAAAATCAGCCGGCAACTGAAAGTCGCCGAGTGTACGCTTCGTTTTCTCAGACGTGCGACGATTAGCCTCAGGTGAGAAACGGCACACGGTCAGATGAGGGCGAAAACGTTTAAATCTCTCTACTTTGTCATTCTTTGGTGTGTATTTTAAAAGTGCTTTTGTGATTGCACTGTTGAGACTTTCCGCTTGCGGGCATTTGCTTGTGCTTTCGAAAACCAGAACACGAGGCGATTTGAGTGAAGACCACACTTCGAGACGATCGTATTGAATTGGAAAAGTGCGATTGTCTTTCGCACTCTTCCAATCGTCGATTGCTGATTGCAAATCGGCTTTGATATTCTCTATCTGATCGGCTTCGGCGTCGCCTATGAAAAACCAGGTAAGATGCAGCTTTTGTGCTGGCACGAAGCGAGCTCTCAACTGCCATCGTTGTGAAAGCTGGGTATTCGTTTTTTTTAGATCTTCTACTAGAGATGCTTGTCCAGCATTGAGGAAAGTTCCGACAAACAGCCGAGCCTTTTCCATCTATTCTGCGTCTTTACCGCTGCTGTAGAAGCTTCTGCCCGTGGCGGCCATCTGCTTCAAATAGGGGCTGACTTCGCGGTGCGGTCCCGGCTCCTTGTAGATTTCTTCCAATTTTTCAATTACGAATGGAATGCCGAGCGAGTCCGCATAACGCAAAAGCCCGCCTCTGAATGGAGGGAAGCCCATGCCCAGAACCGTTGCTACATCTACTTCTCTCGGGCGGCGTACAACCTTTTCTTCCAGGCAGCGCGCCGCTTCGTCAATCATAGGAAGCAGAATGTGCTGTGCCAACCGTTTGCATTCGTCTTGCGGTGCCTTTTCGCTGCTTACATTCAATTTGAGAATATTGGTGAGGTCCGGATCCATTCCGATATTCCTACCGGATTCATCCCAATTGTAGAGCCCCTTCCCGTGCCGTTTGCCCATGATGCCGATGTCTTTGACACCCTTCAGGCAGGCCGGTTTTGTAAAGCGCTCGCCAATATTGTCCTGTAGCGAATCTGCCACAAGAAGGGCCACGTCCATGCCTACTTCATCGGTCACGCCCCACGGGCCAAGCGGCATGCCGAAATCTATGGCCGCGTCGTCTATCCAGTTGATCGCTGTGCCCAGGTCGACAAGTCTGGCTGCTTCATTGATGTAGCAGCACAGAAGGCGGTTGACGAGAAAGCAAGGGCTGTCCTTGACCGGAAGCGGCAGTTTGTCGAGCGCCGCGAGGAAGGCCAGCACTTTTGCTTGATTTTCTTTTCCGGCGTTTTTAGCCGGAATTACTTCTACAAGCGGCATCCTGTCTACTGGGTGGAAGAAGTGAATGCCGAAAAACTCGTGTTTGGCGCCTAGTTTTTCTACTAACTCGTTTACCGAGAGAGAAGATGTATTGGTGGCGACAATGGCAGTCGGCTTAAGGACAGGCAGTACCTTCGAGAGGATCTCTACCTTCTTTTCGAAGACCTCCGCACATGCTTCCACCAGCAAATCTACTTCAGCTAGGTCTTGGAGAGACTTTGCCGATTTTATTGTGCCGGAAGTTCTGGCTTCTTCATCTTCGGTTCTGGCCTTTTCGGCGCGACCGACATTATTGGTTACGGTCTCCAGCATCATGTCTTGACGGTCTTCGTTAGCCGATTTTACGACGACGTCATAGCCTCTGATAGCGGCCCAGCTGGCAATATTTGTGCCCATGAGGCCACCGCCGATGATGCCGACGGTTTTGATTGGATGCGAGCCTTGCTTTGCTGCTTTGGCTGAAGCAGACATTTTGTAGAACTCGGTAGTGAAAAAGAGGAAGATCAAATTGCGAGCAGTTTCGCTGAATGAAAGTTCGGCAAATGCACGGGCTTCGTATTCGTGGCCCTTCTCCAGTCCCTCTGCAAGACCAGTTTTGATGGACTCCAGCGCTTTTACAGGAGCTGGGTAATGCCCCTTCGTTTTGATGCGCAGAGTGCGCTCCATCATTTTGAAATATTTTTCTTGTTTTTCCGGCGCATCGAGAACCGCACCATGCGGGCGCGATTTCCAGTCCGGATCGCCGGCAAGTTCCAGGCACAGGCTTTCGGCACGAGAGAGAAGATTTTCCTTCTCCACCAGCTCATCGACGATTCCAAGTTCCAAGGCTTTCTTTGCATTGACCGTTTGGGCAAAGAGAATAAACTCACATGCAGATCTCAGGTCGATCAGGCGAGGCAAACGCTGCGTGCCGCCCAGACCCGGCAGCAAGCCGAGCTTTACTTCGGGCAGCCCGATTACGGTTTCCGGCGCATCAGTGGCAATTCTTCTTGCACCTGCAAGGGCCAGTTCCAAGCCGCCACCCAGGCAGGTTCCATGAATTCCAAAGACGGTCGGAATTGAAAGTTTTGTGATTCGAGTCAGCAAATCCTGACCACGGCGCGACAACTCATGCGCTTCTTCGACATTCATTTTGAGCACTTCATGCAGGTCGGCGCCCGAAACGAAATTGTTTTCCTTTGCCGAAACCCCGACGATGCCCTTGATGTCAGGAGTTTTCTCTATTTCCTCGATGGCCGCTTCCAGTTGGCGCATCACCTCAGTCGACAGCCAATTTTCTTTTTGACTGGAGTCGAATCTTAAAATCGCCAGCCCGTTGGGGTGTTTTTCGAAAAGAACCAGTTTGCGCTCGGTTTCTACTGCTGCTTGAGTCATGATAAGTTCCAGGTTTTTGTCATGATTAAACGCCCTAGTCTACTAGCCAGGGCCGAAGAATCTACAAAATCCTGGAAAGCCTTAACTATCCTTTTCTTTCTTGATTTGTTTAATTTCTTTCTTGAGCGCGTCCTCAACGCCTTTGGGGCCGCCCATACCTTTGAGCAGAAGGGCTCCGCCGATAGCAAAGGGCAAAAGCATCATGATCAGGGTGAGAAGCGGAATGTTGGCGAAGTTCATGCGCAATGACGAGAGTATCGCAAAGAATATCAAGGCACACGAACCGGCGGTAATCATCCAGCCGGCGCGGGACTTGGAGTCGTAAAACATCCAGCCGATACCAAGCATAAGAGGAATCAGCAGCAAGCCGAAACCACCGCCTCCAAAACCGAGCATTCCCAAGAAGCCGGAGCCGATTGTGACGTGCTGGAACATCATCAGGATGCCGACGCCGATCAAGCCCAGTCCAGTGAAATAGCAGAGGTCCGATTTCACCGAAGTGGCTGGCGTTTGCGAGCCGCCGGTTGTGAGTGTAGTCGACTTGCTGTCGGAGGCGAGTTGACCGGGTGACTCTTTCAGCACAGAGGTTTCCAGCTCGAGGAGCTTCTTCTTGATCTCTTCTTCCTTGCGGTTCATTTGGACCTCCACGCAGTCCATAAAAACGGTGGCTGTAGGGCGCTTAGCTACTTATTCAATTATTTGGATCGCTTGCGGCAACCATAAAAAAGCGACAAATTAAATAACAATCGAAGCGCTAAACATACCGGTTGCAACCAGCATAGCACCGAATTTAGGGGGAACCGGATGCGCCCGAACCCGTCGAGGCTGTCGCCTTTTCCTGGAAACGCTGAGCAATAGGCATGCGCCAGCCCATTCCGAAGGCTCTGGAGGAGACTTTCAATCCGGGCGCCGCCTGTTTTCGTTTGTACTCATTGCGGTCGATCCGATTGATTACATCTTGAACGACTTCGGGTCGGTAACCCAGGCGAATAATTTCGTCGGGTTTTCTGCGTTGCTCCACATACGCATACAGTATTCCATCCAATATCACATACGGTGGCAGGCTATCCTGGTCGAGTTGATTGGGTCGCAACTCCGCGGATGGCGGCTTATCTATCGTACTGACGGGAATGACGGGTTTTCCCGCTTCCTCGTTGATATAGCGGGCAACGTCGTAAACCATCATCTTCGGCAGGTCAGAAATAACGGCAAGACCTCCGCACATGTCACCATATAAGGTGCAATAGCCAACCGCCAGTTCTGATTTGTTGCCGGTCGCCAGCACAAGATGCCCAAATTTGTTCGATGCGGCCATGAGGATCGCGCCACGCACACGAGCCTGGATGTTTTCCTCGGTGACATCACTCTCGCGCCCATGGAAGAGCGGCGCCAGCATTGTGTCGTAAGCCTTCATGGCCGGCTCGATTGGCACGATGTGAAATTCGATGCCCAGGTTTTCGGCTAATTCTCTGGCGTCATCGATGGAGTGCTGCGAGGAGAATGGTGAAGGCATGGCAATACCCATCACGTTTTCCTTGCCGACAGCTTTTACCGCAATGGCAGCGGTTACCGCCGAATCGATGCCGCCGGACAATCCAATCACCGCACGTTTGAAACCGCACTTGCGCATATAGTCGCGAGTGCCCAGGACAAGGGCGGCAAGCGTGTTTACGGTTCTGTCATGGGAGAATTCCTCGACTGTTCCCCGAAACGTCAAGGCGCCCTCTTTCTTGACTCGGCCGGGCGCGATTTTGGCTTCTGTCTGCCTTGTTTTTGCCGATTTGGGCGTCTCTTTCTGCTCTACATCAACGAAAATCAGGTCTTCTTCAAAGGCTTTAGCCATGGCGATTAGGTCGCCCTTTTCGTTCATGACAAAAGAACGTCCATCGAAGATCAACTGATCGTTTCCGCCCACACTGTTGACATAAATCATCGGCAAATTGTGGCGTCTGGTTTGCTCTTTTACTAATTCCAGTCGGATATGGTCTTTGCCGACCGCAAATGGAGAAGCGGAGATATTGATGAGCAACTCCGGTTTTTTCTCGCTGAGGAGTTGCAGCGGGTCGACCTGATAAGACATTTTTTCCAGTATGTCGCCGCGAGTCCAGATGTCCTCGCATATGGATAGTCCGATACTGAAGTCTCCAAACTGAATTGGCGTATGCTGCGCAGCCGGCTGGAAATAACGATCTTCGTCGAAGACGTCGTAGGTGGGCAGCAACGTTTTATGCTGAACAAACTTGATTGCACCTTTCTCGATAAAGGCGCAGGCGTTAAACAAGTGGCG
>JAIETE010000153.1 GCA_019745505.1 Candidatus Obscuribacterales bacterium
GCTGAATGTCTGAAGGGGAGCGCTTGAAGGCTGTTCCTGGTTGCTTGAATTAGCGTCTTCGTTTTCATTTGTCATTTGGAATCTGCTACTTCCTTTTTGGAGAGCTTTCAATTTGCCAAGCCACTTAACTAACGACTCAATAGTGCTCGATTTAGGAATTGTGTCGTGTGCTGGAGGCTTGTAAAACCATCTTGTATCACCGGCGTTTTTCCATTACTCAAGACGACCAGTGCCGGTAATTCTTTGATCTTGTATTTGGCTTTTATTTCCAGCAGTTTGGGATCGTAGTTAGGATTATATCTGGGGATTTGAATTGGAAATTTGTTTTTGCTGGAACGCTACATTTAATGATTCCGTTGGTCCCGCGATATGGGCTCGCCCCCTGTAATGCGTGCCGGAATTGTCATGCGTGCAAGCATTGCCACGAATTGGGTGGAACATGCGGCATTTGCAAGAAGGAGAAGAATGCACACTCCAGAAATTCGAGATGGTCTAAAAAAGTTCATTCCCTAGCTGCAAATCGCTTGCGGATTAACCGTTGAGGTTAGCTGCTGCTGTTGCTGCCGTGGCCGCTGTCCTCGCCTGCAGAACCGACTCGTAATGTTTTTGAACTTCCTCTGAGCTCGAAAGCCCAAGCCTTTCCTTTGGCGTTAGTCCAACGAATGTGCTGTACCGCCATGTCGTCCACTCGGGCATATCGGCCCCACGCAGAATGGAGCGGGCGGTAGACTCGGCCCTGAAGCGGAATTTTGCGCCCGGGTAATGCTGCACGTCGCCATCGTTGTTCAAGGCTTTTCGACGTGAAATGGCATTACCATCTTCGTTGTGTCGATGCGTGCGGTAGATCAGTTTGGGCAGTATTTCTAACTCGCTGACCTTTTGCGAGTGGAGGTTTGACTTCAGAAGTCGGGGATAGGGTGAATGAGTCGCTGACATAAGGTATCCACTAACTGAAGGATCGAATTTTTCAATTGCTTTAATGATCGTCCCAGTGTAACCGCTATCGATAACTGCTGCCCCTGGTGGAATTTCTCTCAACCATTGTTTATTGGTGTTTTCGTCGTCTAGTTGCAGTCGGCTGAATAGAAAGTACATGGCATTCCGTCCGCGTTCTCTCAATATAGGCACCAAGGGCCAGGCGTCTCTTCCAAGCAATACGACTGGCTGCTCTGGTGGAATTTCTCTGATGATGCTGTCGGCTGCTTGCACGAATGTGTCGGCTGGTTTTCTAGAGTCTTTCTCCGTGTGACGACGGTTGGGTCCGTAGACAGCAGTATTGGATTGAGCGGCCTGTTCTCTCAATTTTGATATTGCCTCTCCGTCAATCGGCCTTTCATTGATGACGTGGTCGTTGATAAGGACATAGAAGGCGTGCCCGTGTTTGTAGTTTTTCAGTTCTCCGACTACTTCCTGCAGTCTGATTCGACCTTCCCAGTATGCTCTCGCCAGCTTCAATGCTACCTCTGGTGGAAAGAGCGAAAGTTTCAGGACATCTTTAAATTGAGGGACTGTAAGATTTTCCTTGAGAAGTTGTCGGACATAGTCTCTGTTTGACTCACGCTCTTCCGCGAATGTCGCTATCTGTATTAGCGATAGCCCCTGGTCTGCCATTTTTTGCAGTTGCGCCGTTTCTTCCTCAGTAAAGTTGCGGAGCTGGAAATGTTTATCTGCAATAATGTCCGGGTCTATATCTCGAAGACGCGCAATATGATTGAGTTTTGTCTGCAGATAAAGTGCCGCTCTTTTGTCATGAGTTGCTAAGCTGGCAATTGAGTCGAGCATTGATTTCGAAGGGGAAAGTGACATCAGGTTTTGGACTTGATGCTCATTAAGTTGCGCTCTTTCTACCGTTTTCATTAGCGAGTGGAATCTGTTTGCTCCGGCCTCACCTTCTGAAAGCCAGTTTTTGGCAATGGCGAGATCTATTATTGCGGGTGAGCTTTGAGGGAGTTTTACCGCCCCGTCCAGTATCCTTTTGAAAGATGCATAGTCGAGATTCAGTGACTTTAGCCGGGCGAGAGTCTTTGGGTGCGTCTCGAACAGCATCTCAACTTGTGCTTCAATTTCAATTTTAAATCCGTTGAGATCCTCATTCTTCAGCTTTTGTTTGGCTAGAGCGTTAACCTTGTCGACAAAGATCTTATTTAGTTGTCCATCTGCCACGGATTCATTTCTTTGCAGTATGTTGTGAAGGTTCTGGAAAAAGTTTGCTGCTGAGTCAAATTTTGCAAATGTGTGTAATGCAGATTCATTGATTCCATCTTCTTTCACTAGATTGTCGTATGCGTATGTCAGGCATATCTGAGCCAGCTCCTTCATTGGCCGGTTCTTGTCTGTTTCGCTGATTTTGCGCCACTTTGCGGTAAGCAGCACTTGACACTCCGTTGATAGGGCTTTGAATTCTTCCGGACTCCTCAAGATCGCTTTCCTGAGGTCGTCGTTGTAAAGTATTTCGCCTTTGATATCGACGTCGATGTCTTTTACAGATTTCAGTATTCGAGCTATTTTGACCGCCTCGTCCACCGCGATCCGTTCGAGAGTCGTCCAATTCCAATCTGTTTCTACCCCTAAATCTATGATGTCGGATAGATCTGAGGGCGGCAATCGCTTGAACTTCGCTGGCATAGTCATCCAAGCTTCAATAGATTGCTCGTTCGGTTCATCGATGCTGGCTAGATATTTCCGCAGGTCCGGGGTTTCGTAAATTGTTTGTGCTTCAATCGAAAATTTATCGCTGGCCGAAATGAATTCAAAAATTTCGCTCTCGCTTAGTGTTTTCCATTGCTCCGGCTTTAGAAGGTGCCATGACCTCATCAGTTTTTCCAGGGAAGGAGGAGTCATCTCCTTTTGTTCGAGAGTAAGATGCGGCCAGATCACGGCTACTCCACGCTGAGCAATTTCGTCCTCGGGATACATCGCTTTGAAGTCGGGAGTTTTATCTTGAATGTCAATTCGCTCGCCTGCTTTGAGCCCGTGCTTATCAAAGTAGTGCTCCAGGGCTCTTTGCTTATCGTCGAAGTGATTTCCTTTTATTTGTCTAGTTTCGAGCAATACATAGCGTGCTCCCGGGTCAGACTGGAGCATTTCTATAGCGGCTTTTTGGTTCTCTAAAGGTAGAGAGCAATTTCGGAAACCAAGAATTCCTTCTTTTCCTCTCCATCTGAGTAAATGACCTTCGAGTGATCGGTGGACAAGCTCTTCAGCGCTGCCTCTCCGGAGGGTGGAAAATATTTCCACATAATTGCAGCGATATAGAGCTTGCCTGCTGGAGTTGCTCTAGGAAATGAATCTTCCAGATTGCTGAGCGGGATGTTGTTTGAAAATTCAAGAGGCAAGACCTCTTTCCTGTCAAGTCTCGACCATGCGACATTTTTGATTTTCTTCGCCGAACAGATTTCCTGTAACCGCTCAATTGCGAGCCTTCGATCTACGAAAACGTACAGGTCATTTGCGTGGAAGAAGCGCCTCGTTGCTACCAATCTTGCAAATCCTTCACCTGCAAGCTGTTTCGCAATATCGGAGACTTTCATGTTTTCTGGGCAGCAGCCATCGACATACGTCACTTCGGTTTTTTCGTTCTTCATCCCTTCAAGCAGTTGATCGGCCCGTTTGGGGTCAAACTTTTTCATCAGAGCGACTAGATAGAGTCTGCCTGCAGGAGTTGAGTTGACCAAATGGCTCTCTATCGCGTCTCCTCGCATTTCTCTTGCATTTGTGACGAGCTGGAGGAATAGTGTGAACTCCGTGTGCCGCCCGCTCGGGTAAGTAACCGTCAAACCTCTTATGCCGTCGGAAAAGTACTCCACTTTCTCAAACAAACCAAGTGCGGACTCTCCGGTAGGATCCAGCTGAAATGCTTTTGCGAACTCATTGTCTGCCTCTTGCATTCCATTGCGGCTGTCATAGTAGGCTGTTTCAAAATGAGCACATGCTTGTTCCTTTGACAAGCCATCAAAACATTCGCCACTAATGGACTGAACTGCACTGGCAGCTAGTGCTAGCAGCGATGCCACAAATTTCCGATGGCTAGATGAGAGCGGCATGAGCAGCATTTGAACCTTCAGAACCATTGTTTGAGGCAGCTTTGCCATTCATGTCACAGCCTAGCGACAAGTTTGCAACGGCCCGGCAACGACGTACAGCTATTGTAATTGCAAGAGGACGGTTGGTGGAACAAGGCAAGCTAACATGCCACTTTCCAGAGGTTTTGAACACTCAACAGTAAGAGGATTCTGTGAAATCTCTTATTTGTGGCGGCATTTCATTCCACGAATCTTCCACAAATTTTGAATAGACTCGGCGCTGAAATCGGAGGTTTACTCGTGAAATACAGCTTCTTCATACTGATTGCGGCTTTGTTGACAATAGTTTCGTCGGCACCGGTTCACGCAGTTGATTACGAATTTGAGGGCTCCTCCTCCGATACATTGGCATCCGATAAGAAAGGCGCTGCGGCACCTACAAATGTAGGTCACCCTGGAAGTTGGATTGTTTCCAAGGCCTATAGTGTTATCACTGCGCCGATAAAGGTAACGTCAAAGGCAACCCGGGTGGTTGTCAAGGAATTGGCGACGCCAGGTGCCTGTGATAGTACGCATTCGGCAGCGTATAGAGATTCATGGGATGAGGCGGCGGATGGCTACCAAACCTGTGCGCCTGATGCACAGCAATCCCATAGTGTGGCAATGGGAGATTCTTCCTATTTCGCTGGTGCTCCTGCCCTAGCAGCACCTATGGGTCCGCCAACTTCACCATACGTTTTTCCGGGCAGATACACCGCACCACAAGTCCGAACATTTAGACCCTATTCCCCGATCCAAGAATCTGGATATGGATATGGCTGGACAAATCCTCACGTCGTCCATGTTAACGGCTACTTCAGAAGTAATGGCACGTATGTGAGCCCTCACTGGAGAACCGCTGCTAATCACACGATGAGAGATAACTTCAGCACCAGAGGCAACGTCAATCCATTTACAGGTAGGCGAGGAACTGTGCGTGCGAGATATTGAGGGTAAGTCCGGAGTCAACAAGCTACCGGTGGATAGGGTTTGCTCAGCAGGGTAGCAAATCGGTAAATCTTCCGCTGGCAAGTAGTATTTGGCGAATAGATTCGCATTTAATGTAGAGTTTTTTGGGTGAATTGCTTATGAATCTGTGGCACATAGAAAGTTGGGGTCCGAATATGGCAATTGCATTTAGGGGATGGGTTTGAAAATCTCGTTTCAAGTCTTCTTGTGCACTGTTTGGTTGTTTGTCTGTCCTCAAGTTGAGGCTAGTAAGTGTTACGGTCTTGACCCGTGTTCAGCATGCCGAACATGCAGCGCGTGCAAGCATTGCGCGGTAATGGGAGGCACTTGTGGTGTATGCAAGGTATCGCATAGTCACGCCAAATTGAAACGATTCAGATTCGCAACCAATACCTTGAAAAAGGGAAGGATGGTTACCCGTTTCAGAGCCAATGGTCGGATTTCGTAGGAGTAACAGTAAATTGCTTCCTGACTCTCGGAAATGCTCTCTCTCGAAGATTGTATTCATTGCTGCTGCTTTGTTCATCACGATACACTTCTCTCCAAGCTGTTTCTCGCTTGCCAGGCAAGTTCCTTTGTCGTTGAATGTCATCGATCCCGATAGATCTCTAGACGAGCTTTTGAAGCCTTATGTGATAGGGCTTCGGAAGCGGATTGAAAGACGCTGGATCCCGAACGTCCTCAGTCCAGCGAGAATCGTCAAGGTCTATTTCATGATCTTGCAAGATGGCTCCATTCCAAAGACTGAAGTCACCCTATCTTCGGGCGACGCTGCATTTGATGCTTCGGCTGTGAAGGCTATCGAAGAAAGTGGACCACTTCCACAAGTACCTGTGGAAGTGTTGAACATCGAAGCTACATTCGACAATCGTTACTTCGATCAGGAGATTCTTCAAGCAAATATTCAAAGAAGGCAGCTGCGACTTGCGCGTTCATCTACTGTGCAGCCGGAACAACAATTCCAACAGCCGGCTCCATATTATTCAGCTCCAACAAACCAATTCAATCAACCACCAATTACCTATCGACAGCCAGCGATGTATGAAGGTGGTGCGCCCAAATCGAGCGATTGGACTCCAGAGCAGGGGAGCCAGTACGGCGCTGACACACAAAGCAATGCGGAAGTGCCCAGTGGCCAAACTGAAAACACGCACGAAAATGGTTATTGCCCACCTGCCGACTCGTCTATTCAGTTTGATCATCCTATCAACAGTAGTCAGTTTAGGCGCCTCTCGTCCGATCAGAAGCTAGAATACAAACAATGGTTGACTAGCATTTGGTTGAAATCACCAATGCCGGATGGATTTCGGTCAAAAGCAAGCCTCGGGAAAGTGACGCGGAAAAAATGATTGGGTGGAGAGATATTTTGAGCCGGACTGTATACGCAAACAACTTTGCTAATAACATTGTGCTGATTGGGTTATGCGTAGCAGTATCCTCAGTATCTGCACAAACTTCGCCCCATGCTTTATCTGCAGAGGTTACTCACAGCGCAACCTTGCCGCCCCTAAAAGGTGCGATAAAGATTGGGCAACCACTTCCAAACGATGGAAAAGACAGCGCGACGAATGGAAGATGGTTTGAAATTCCAAGATGGCTAGGTGGAACCTGGCGTTCGATCCAGGTAGTTAGACTCTCCTCCTATGACGAGGAATCAGGAGAGACTGAATCAAAGGCTACCGTTGTTCCAGCCAGAGAGAAAGAGACTTTAGGGTTTCAGTTGGATAGAAATAACAACGTTTGGACCTGTGCGAGCAACATTGAACCGATCAGCTATTCAACAATCCTGAAACAAACGAACTCCGATGGTGCGGAAGAGGAGATTCCAGGCTTTGTGCAGATCTCTAGGGAAAATCAGTTCGTGGACTCGTCAACAGACAGAGTTACGCTAAAAAGCACAGATGTTGTGATTACTTTTCGTAAGGACAATAGGATAGTCCATAGACTTGATAGAAGAGAGCTACTCAGAACATTTGTTCGATTGAATCCTACGCTCATTGCCGTTTACTCTGATGTTCAAACATATGACGTCTTTGGCTATCCGCAAACGAAGGAATTAACTACAGAGTTCAGACGGAGAGAACGAGATTTTAGAGTGCAGGATGACTTCAAAGGTATTAGCCTGCACTCTTCATTTTCGAAATTTCTAAAATCTTCAGGAAAACTTGGCTTGGTGCCTGATCAAGAATGAAATCTACTTTTTGCTTTATATTCGTACTCATTGCTCTGGCATATTTCACGCTGTTTCTTTGCGTTGGAAAGTCTGTGGCGCAGGACTCGGTGGCCGAAGCCTACGCCGACCAGGGAAAGCGTTGCTTGGAACGTGGACAAGTATGGGAAGCGACGCGCCTATTCGAAAAGGCAATTGAAGAGCAGCAGAAGATTGAGAATAGAGATGAAAATGATGAACTATACATTGCTAGGTTGCATAATGACGTTGGAGAGTGTTACCGACGATTATTTAGTGATGCTGCACAAAGAGCAAAGATCGACGATCCCGTGCTGAAGAATTCTAACCCCGAGATATGGTTGGTGCGAGCAGAAAAGAGTCTGCAGGCATCACTCGTTATCAAAGAGGCTCGATCACATGATCGCACCGATTTCTTGTACATTGCACGAGGACTGGAGAATCTGGCAAAGGTGTATTCCGAATTAAATCGGAACACTGAGGCAGAGGCGCTGTATCGAAAAGCATTGTTCATTAGGGAATCAAAAGAGGGCAAGGAAAGTTGCAGCAGCGCAAGCGACTACCTTTATCTAGGTGATGTATTGTGCGATATGACTCAGTTCAAGGATTCAGAATCTAACTACGTGACTGCATTGCGAATTTACAAACGGTGCAATAAGCCCGACGATGCAGTATTGGGCGTTTGTCATCAACATTTGGCTGTTCTCTACTATAGGTGGCGTAGGTTATCTGGTGCCGGAAAACATTATGATGAGGCTGTGAGAATCTTCACGAAAAACCTTCCCGGTACTAGAAAGAATCTTGAAAGCCTGCGTAGTGATTTGAAGGATTTTCCCATCGAGTCTTACTCGCAGTCTTTCGAAGAATGGAGAGAATTCATTGAGAAGAACACAGCGAATCGAGTGACACAGATCGGTCTGCTTCGAAATCTGTTATCTGCATGCCGAAGACTTGGCCATGACGGTGATGTTTGGGCCGGTGACATCTCCAAACAACTTCGAGACTTAGGTGCAACTCCATAAAGGATCATCATGAATAGCGGTCAAAAAAATTCGATACTCTTTGGATTATTTGTCATCTTTTTCATGATCCTCCTTCCACCGTGGAAGCATGGAGGTTACGGCCTAATATTCGACCCACCGGCAGGTTCAAGTGAGGTTGATTTTGCGCGCTTGGGAATTCAGGTTATTCTTGCCGGGATCATATCTGGAGCACTTTTCTTAATCTCGAAACCAACTGTTGATGGTGAAGGTAAAGAGTCAACTCCAAGCGACGGCGAAACGCGAAAGTCAACAATTGTCCTGGTCTCTGCTGTGTTTGCGCTTGCGATTGTCGGAGTGTTTGGGGCGCATACCTATTTGAAACAGCAAGACGCAGAAAAAGCTCAGGCAGCTGAAAAAGCAGCTCTCGAACGCATCAACCATCAGCGAGCGATTGTTGCTGTCGTGGCAAATCAGGTTGCCGCCCAAAAGAATAGTGAAGAAGAAAAGGAGCTGTTGCACCTCAAAAAATTAGCTTCTACAAAAGTTTGGCGTGTAAAAGGGCAGAGTATGCCTTCTGTCAATTTAACGCTTCAGACCTATTGGAAGTCCGAGCAAATGTATTACAAACTAGTGCTTCGCGGGGCGCCTGAGGCATTGGAGTACGCGGCAGATTCTCATCCTGTCTTTCAGTTGTCGCTCATAAATGGTGATCAAGTTCCACTGACTTCAATTCAAGTCTCAATGACCGAACTGCAACCTATAAAGGGAAGAAGTGGATCAATGAATGGAATGATTAGCCCTAATTCGTATGCGGCTATTCAAATGGAAGATTATGAGAAAGCAGTTGCTGTTCGACTCGACAACTGAATCATTGGACCATAGCCCTTACCTTGGAGGCGCTATGTACTTAATCAGCTCTGATATAGATTCTGGTGAGTAGACTTCTCCACCAGCAGCATCAGCGACCGCTTGCACTGCTTTAAGATCGAATGCATAACCTTTTGGAACTAGCGATACTACTTTGTAAGTAACATCCTTATGTGCATTCCTGACCTTCTGCACAATAGCGGGAGCATCTTCTTCGCAAGAGTCGCCACCATCACATATCAAGACAACGGTTCTCCGTCCAGTAATTCCAGAGAGATCATTCTCTAAAGCTTGAGTGAGCGCGAATGCTATCGGCGACTGCCCGTTTGCTGAGATGTTTCGAATTTTTTCGATAAGTGATCGTCGGTTTCCTTGTCCTAGCGGAATCAGAAGTGCCGAATACCTGCAGTCCATGAATCGATCATCGCTCTTTCCATAACCGAAGACGCGAAGTCCAAGGTTTATTGATGGCGGTAACTCTGTTGCGAATCGAGCTACCAGGCGCTTTGCTACCTCCATTCTTGATTCTTTATTGGAAAAAACTTGCTTCATGCTTGATGAGCAGTCGAGCAGTATGAGGACCGATTGAGGTTGATGCTCTTCTGCGTGCGCGCCGGAATTCGAATGTACATGAATTCCAAAACCGAGTGCAAAGATGCTGGGAAGAAGCCAAAGAATTCTACTTCGCTCTTGCATATTCAAAAATTCCTTCACCCGATTCTTTCTCACTGTCTACTCCCGTGGACCGGCCCGCCGAATCAAGGAGTCTATTATGCACTATTGATGGCATCCGATTTTCGTTCTGGAGGTTTTCCTTGTGAATGATCAATTTTATGGTGATTTCGGCAGTTTTGGAAAACATCATTGAACCCCGCATTCATTAGTAGCGATCTGCTAACATCAAACCTCCTCAAAGCGCCATATCCAAAAGCAATCAGGCGCCGGAAAAAGCTCAAAGTGATTCGCACAAAAAGGTCATCTGATTTTGTGAAACCGCAGGCGAAGACGTTTTAGAGGCTATTTCTGCTATCGAATTGCGATTTTTGCCAGCGGGCCCCTTATACGGGGAAAGTGAATTGCCCAGCTAGAAAAAACGAATTGCGCAAAAGCCATGAAACATCTCACTTCCCGGCGAAAGGAATTACTTCACTTTATCCGGCCTACGTTCCTACGGGCAACAGGAAAAATTGGGATTTTTGGGGTATGTGATGTCTTTGTCAAATCAGATCAATCTCGCTGCAAGATACCCAGCCAGATGAACTCCTGGTAGGCTCAATAGTTAGCGAAGGTGGAACCGCTGGCGGTGCTAGTGAGCGACTTAATGCAGGGACTGAGAAGTGCCTCTGAGAAATAAAATGATTGCCCCCGCACGCATCTGACCTTCTGCCCGAATACCTTCGAACTCGGGTCCCAACGTCAAGGCTTCCGAAGGAACCCGAAGGGCTTGGCCTTGATGCTGGGAGTTCGACGGTAGGCTTATTGCCGGGCAGATTGATGCGGGGGCTACCTATGGGGCGCTTCTGAGGCGTGCTTGGCATCGGTTAAGGAAGTGAACGATTAAACAGGGTACAAAACTAAAGTAGTGAGGAGCGCTAAGATGAGCAGTGGAGTGGACTACGCTTACGCTTATCCCTTTGAGTCCCGTCTGAGAGAAGTTTCGGGCGGTAGGCATCTGGCGCTGGCTACTTGTGGCGGAACAGAGAAGAATCCTTATTTCTTTCAGGGACGGCTTGTTCATGCCAGGCGTTCCGCCGACTTGCTACTTACTTGCTCGGAAATAAGCCGCACCCGATTTTATTCTCCGAATGAAATTCGTCGATTCGTCTTCGGTGCTGACCCTGTTGTGACAAGTGGCGGCGAGCGCCTTCGGTTCGAAGCCTTTTCGCTGTGTTGCGGAGTTTATGCTCGCGTTGATTTGCGTCCCAACGCAATTGAAGGTGAATTTTTTGGGCGTGGTACCACCAACGTAGACTTTAACGCCCCGATGAGAGCAGCATTGGTCAGTATTTCAAATTCTGAAAAGGTTGGTCTTAATGTCGGTGAAGAGGTCGTCGAATTAGAGCGTGGTAGTGAGAAAGTAGTAGAGAGAAAGGTAAAACTACCGGTCCGATGGCTTAAGGGATTTGTGGAAGTTCAGGCACATCAGTCAAACCTTAAGCCAGCCTTTGAAGTTTCAGGCGAGGAGGCAAGACGTTTTTTCAGCAGCTTGCCAAAGCAAAAGCCCAGGGAAAAGGGTTCCGTATCTTATGTGGTGCCTGCCGGAGCGGGTATGCGTATGACCCCTCGGGAAACTGCGCAGGCTGTTTGCGTTGGTGCTCCGGGGCGTCTGAAGGTACTCGAACAGCTTCTGCGCTATGCCACAAAATTGCGCGTGTATGGGGGCGACAATGGTGTGAGCGGTTGGGAGTTGTTCCTTGATGATGCGAGTTTTCATTTGGTACTGAGTCCTGACGCATCTCGTGGATTTTCGGGAGAAGGTCAGGTCTTATCACAGCTTGCGAAAGAGCGGAATAGTGATGAACTGGCGAAGGTGCGTGCTGCTTTGCAATGGCAAGCATGCATTGATGTAAAAGTGCTTTCCGGCAGACTTGGTTTTGACCAAAAGGGTGTTGATGATGCGCTCGCAGCTCTAGGCGCACGAGGACTGGTTGGCTTTGATCTGGCTGATGGTGCATATTTCCATCGCGAGTTACCTTTTAATCTGGAGTTAGTAGAACAACTTCAGCCTCGTTTGATCAATGCTCGAAAGCTAATCGAGGAGAAGAAGGTTCGCATTACTAAGCAAACACAGGAAAATGTCGAAGCCTATGTAAAGGGAACCGACGTGGAACACAGAGTAGTCATAACACCGCAAAAAGCTCAGTGTACTTGCGATTGGAAATCGAAACACGCAGATGAACGAGGAGAATGCAAACACATCCTTGCGGTAGAGATACTTTCTGATTACGAGAACAATTAGGTACTTCAAAATGTCAGATGAGGCACTGGATAAAGTACTTTGCACCTTAAGCGCGGAGAAGGTAGTAAGGTTTTTCCATGACATGCCTGAAAAAGAGCGCAAAAAATTGGCGACACGAGCATTAAAGTGGTTGGATCTCAGCTCCATTCACAACGGTACTGATTGGGAGCTCAGGGCTTTTCAGCGGCAGAGCCGCTTTAACAGTCAAAGAGAAACGGAGGGTTTGGAACCACCAAAGGGTGTTCTAAATAGGCTGCAACAATGGGAAGCCGCCAAGGTTGCGGCGGAAACAATGCCACCACAGGCAGTAATGAATAAAGCAGTACCTATTGCGGAAATCGCAGTGCTTGCGACGGCGGGACTTTCAGACATTAAGAAGCGGTTTGTCTATTCTAATGCTGCGCATTGCTTCGCCGTGATGTCCTCCCGTCGTCCAAGTTGGCTTCACAATTGGCTTGATTGGATTACAGAGCAATTACCGTATTCACACTGGGAAGTGGCGCGCCGTTTCGAGCAAGAGACGGACATCGAAGTGGAGCACAATTCCAATTACTTCACAGGCATGGCTTTAACTCTGCCTGGAAGTGAGCCGCCACCACCGGCTACTTGGGTGAATGGAAAGACTGTACAGCTACCTCCATCCGAGGGTACTGTTTGCGAGAAGTTACTAGCTGACCCGGAAATCATACCTCTTGTTTGGAATATGCTAGCTGATGACCAGGCAATGAGAAATATTTTGCATGAAGATTCTCGCCCCGAATTTCGCAATCCTAGGAATCGCGATTTGCAAGTGCTGCGTTGGAGGCTTACCAGCTGCGCTGCAATGCGCTGGGCGGTTGGTCTTGAACAGCTGAGCAGACAAGGGCGAATAGACCGGATGCAGCTGCTTAAGTCAGTAATGTCACTTTTTGCCAACCATTGTCTTGAGCACTCTGATAGTGGTAGTACTTTGAGAGTTGATTGGTTCACTGGTCTGCACGACAAGTTGGAGCCGACAGCTGACGAGCGTCTCTCTCTGATTGATCACTATTTACGGTTGCTTTCATGTCGCAATCCAAAGGTGGTCGCGTGGGCGTTGCAGCAGCTGCTGCGGCTGCTGAAATGCAAGGAGTTTCCCGCTGAACGGGTTTGCGAGAACATCAGCTTGACCTTCCTGCTAAAAGGGAGGGAGCATTGCACCTTGGCGTTAAAGACTCTGAATACGATTGCAGAGAATCATCCTGGCATAAAAAGGCACGTCGCAGCTGCGGCGATTGAGGCGATGGAAAATGAAAGCCAAGACATTCAGAAGCGTGCCTTGACTCTCCTGGGAAAACTCAAGGTTAAGGATACTGAGCTGGTCGGCAGGATGCAGTCAAAACTCAATCGAATCGCAGTTATACACAGAGCAGAAGCAGCGAAGTGGGCGGGTGAGCTGGAAGCAGTACCAATGAGCTGTGAGCCGAATCCGGCGAATGTGGTTTGGTTGAAGAATGAGAAACCTATCAGCCGCACGGCTGAAGATAGATCCGACCTGGCTAAGTTTCGAGAGCGTTGTGCATCAATTCCTGATGATCTTCGAGCGCTTGCCAAGATAGATGTTGCACTCGCGGCGCTCGACAATGATGAGTTGGAAGTAGCACCGCTCTGCTTTCGTGGGGATGAGATACCGAGATTGAATCCTGAGAAGAAACAGCAAAGAATTGAGTCCATTGATGATTTGATATTTACGCTGTTACGAATGTTGAATTCACCGTGGAATCAATACGGTGCTGATGAATTGGAGACCGTGTTAGATGCATTCGCCAGGCTTGGTGCCGAACGTGCCGATGACTTTGAGACCAAGACTCAAGTTTTGGCGAAGAAAGCGGTTGCAACGATGCATGAGTCTGTACTTAATCCTGTAATCATCGCTTGTGCGGCATGGACGAGAGGAGAAGATCCGAGCGGATGGCTCGCAGGTATCATCGGGCGTTGGAGACATGCATCACCGGTTGACGACTTTCTCCGCGAGCGTTTTTGCGATGTGTGCGAAGCCTTTGGCCAAGGCAAGCAATTCGAGCTGCTAAGTACGCCAACCCATCAAGGCGGGTGGATTGATCCAATTGTTCTGGTAGAGCGTATAAAGAGGGGCAATTCAATTAATGATTTTTGCGATCAGAGCTTGGCACTGTTACGATTGGCTCCAGATAATCGCGCCGCGGCACTTTCAGATTTAGCTGGTGTCCAAAGAACAGAATTCATCGATGCTCTGTCATATGCACTTGGGGCTGAAAATGTTTCAATCGGCAAGACCGTTGAGTTATGGATTGCTGCCGGACGAGCGCGAAACCCGTTCAATCATGATGAAAAGATTGGCTCGCTCTTTCCGGACTATGGACCGGACGCCGCTTTTCTTTCACAGTATCGACTGAAATTCACGACAGAAGCCCCAACTGACTGGGCGAAAGGCTTAGAGAAATTTAGGATGCTCGAAAGAAGTCCGGCCGTTCCCTTGCGCACAAAAAATGCCGATGTAATGTACGTCCCCTCAAATGTAAGAGAGGACAATCTCATCACAGTTCACATGCATAGAACGCGATATCAAGACTGGTTCTTCAGTCCATTGCAAGATTGGCACCGCTCGATAACCCCTTTGAACTTGGATTCCTTCTTTGCCGAGGGGATAGAAAAGATCGCACGGCACGATGGTCACAAATTTACTGGACAGAGCAACAGGGTGTATCTAAAGGCGCTCTACGACCCTGATGTTCCCATGACCCGCCTTGCGCAGATAATGCTCGTATTGGGGTTGGCATCGAAACAGACTGAGGAGCATGCTACAGCGATTGAAGCTCTAATCGCAGCGATTGATGACGGTAGATTGAACGGCACAGAGATTGGTGGCATCATGTATGAACTCTTCTCACCGAATGCTTATCGCTCCAACACTTTTTTCAATGCTCCATTTGTCCCACTCATTTCATTGACTCGTTGGGCAAAAGCAATTGCTCCAGTCGTGCAGGCGTCGATGTATCACGCGCATGCAATTGCCCGTTGTATTGAGGAGTTTTGCCAGGGTGATCCCGCTAATGCACCGAAAGACATTCACCAGCTTTTGGAAATATTGTTGTCTTGTCTGGTTGAGACCGGAGATTCAATCCGCAGTGATCGCATGCGCTCATTTTTGAACGAACTTGGTAAAGACAAAGGCAGCAGCAAGACGATGAAACTGATAAAGCAATTGCTTGCCCTGGGAAAAGGTCCTAATTATGCTTCCAAGAGACGTGACGCACTCATACACGTTCTCGAAAAACGCATGGAACGTGCAGAGAGATGGTATGCCTGGAGACAGAAGTCCTGCACTGTCTAAGTTGATTGATTCCGTTTTGTTAGTTTTTGTTTGTTTTAGCTAAGGCAGATTCTGACTGGTGGGTGTAAATGGAAGGTTTAGACAAGATCATTAGCGTCGCAATTGAAGCAATAGACCAAGAATATTTTTTACTGCCAATTCGCGGTGGATTCGAGAAGTATAGAGAGCGTGTTTATTGCTATGAGCTTTATCATCAAATCAAAGCGCGTTGGCCAAAGTCGACTGACTATAGGCTGAACGGAGAAAACACCAAGCAAGGACATCCATATTTCGAAAACATTCCTGGCTGGTTAATGCCTGATTTCGTGGTGCACGTTCCAGGTTTCGATATCAATTACTGTGTAATGGAGGTGAAATCATCGGATTCTTCAGTTCAAAAAATTTCCGAAGACTTTGATTCACTGGAGACATTCCTATCGCTTGGTTCGTATCCCTACAAGCGAGGGATACTTATTATATTTGGCGAAGACGCTAAGCAACAGTTTGAGCAACTGAAAAAACCGAAGAATGCCTCTATCGAAGTATGGCTTCATTACGCTGTGCACAAGCTGCCGGTAATTCATAGCTTAAAGTGATGCGAAATTCGAAGAACTTTAGAAAGGATTGCGAAAACGAAATTGGCTTTAGGAGTCATTCACTAGAGCCTTCTAGCTTACTTGCCTCATCCTCGCGACGGTTTGCTTCTGAATGTCGATTTAGCTTGTGCAGTAAGAGGGCGTAATTTCTTAACATGACCGCTTCCCTAACTGCAGTCTTATTAGATCTCGCAGTACGATAAATTTCCACTGACCTTTTGAATGCGCTCTCCGCCTGAGTGCACCAGTCTAAGAACAGGTAAGTGGCACCAAGTTGTCCGTAACTCTCTGCGATCGTGGAATGGTTGCTAGGATAGATATTTTCTCGAATTTTCAACGCCAAAGCAAATAGACACCTCGCGGGACGGTGCATTTTAGCTTCATTGTAGAGGACGCCCAGATTGTTAATGGCTGTGGCTGCAACAGAATTTTGCAGTCCATAGACTTGAATTTTTGCCTTGAGGCTTGCTTTCATGCAATCTATAGCTCGTGTGAGATTCCCTATTCCACGATAGTAACTGGACATCAGGCCGCCAGCACCAGCAAGGAGATGAGGTTTCTCATGCTGCAGTGCTTCACAAATTTTGTAAGACTCTTCAATCATTGGTAGACCTTTTTCTGGTTGTCCCGTCTCCAAATAGAGATTGGCAAAGTTGGCGAGTGGAGAGAGTAAATCCTCCTTATCGTCAGTGCATAGACGTCTTGCAATATCTACTGCCTTTTGGAACAGAGACTCAGCTTCCAAAATGTCCCCGGTGCATTGCTTTATTACTGAGAGATTGTTCAAAGTGACGATCACTTCTTGCGATTCTTCTCCGAATTTTTCAATTCTCAGCTTTAGTGCTTCTTCTGCTAACGGAAGTGCTTCGTCGTACCTCTCCAACTCTCTATAAAGAACAGCGAGACTATTGAGACAGTTTGAACGAGATTCAAGGGGGACATCATCAATCTCCTTTAATGCCTCCGCTGCAGTTTCTAAAAGCGGTGTAGCCAAAGAATAATATCCTCGAATGTATAAATATTGACCTGCTGTAACCATCAGACTGATTGCCATGCCTTTATTGAGCATGCCAATCTCCGCAATGTAATAGAGTGTAGAAAGGACATGGGGCAAAAGACGGGAGCAAAGGGGCCAGGAGTTTACGTTGTCGATGTCTAATGGTAGAAATGTCCGACCCATAGTTAGTAGTGCCTGGTTACCGAACGCGAGACACTCCTCATTGCTCCAGCTTGTTCTCACCACTGCCTGAACAAGAGCATGAACAGAGAAAATGCCCGGTCCTATAACTTCTATAAGAGAGAAGCTTCGAAGTGTTGCAATCATTTTGTCCAGTGCCATCTCGTCCTTTATGACCTCGGCGAGAGGAGATATGTGGACATCATCTTGGAACCAAGCGAGATCTATATCAGTTGATTCAAAAATCGAACAGATTGAAATAAACTGCAAGGCTTCCAGTGATTCCTCTTCAAGTTCACCAGACGAGACCTCCCAGGTAGTCCTCAGCGTTTTATCGTAATCTAAAGGGCTATCCCCAAATAGGTCGAATCTCTTAACCCGAAATAGATTTATATAGCTCTCAATTGTTTTATTTGACTTTGCTATGTATGCGCACGCTTGTTCCAAAGCAAGAGGCAATGAATGCAAGCATTCAACTAGGGCGATTGCATCATTATGATCATTCGTGTTCGTTCGTAGTAGGACGAACTGCACCGCCTCCTGTTTCTCAAAAACTGGGACACTAATTGTCTTTGCGAAAGAACTCCAATCTTGATTTCGAGATGTAATCAGAATGCTTCCGTTGTTGAGGTTGGGAACGTACTGACTGATTGCGTCTACATTTCGTGCGTCATTGAATATCAGCAACCAGCAGCCAAGTTTGTCTAGACACCGTGCTACTTCATCAAAAACATCGCCAAAATCTCGAGTTTGTTCATGCACCCCCAGTGCTTTTGCAAGTCTTCGAAATGCGCTTTCGATTGCTTCAGGCTGCGTGGATTCAATCCAGCAAACAACATTGAATTCGGTTTTATGAAGGTAAGCAAATTCAGTGGCAATCTGCGTCTTTCCTATGCCTCCAAGTCCTGTCAAGACTACTCGAGATTGTGAGTCTCCACGTAGTAGACTCGTTATTTCGCTGAGAATTGAAGCACGACCTACAAAGTTGATGTTTTTGTTTTTGGTTACCAAAAATATTTCAGTTTCAGAGTGTTTGTTGTGCGGGGGCGTGTTTATATGCAAATGTTCGACGTACACACTGTTGTCACCAGATTGAATACTTCCAATTCTGGATTGAGCCCCGACCGATATTGAGCGATTGCTGGGCTCTCTCGTGGATTGACGTTTCTTCGCTAATTTTTTCCGTATTCGCTTTTTCGACATTTCAATGAGAAAAATGGTTCACCAAATGGTGCCAATTGCTGCCTAACCATCCAGCGAATTGCATAAAACAATGCTTTAGCGTTTCCTTTGTTGCAAGGTCAACAGATGATTTCTTTAAATAACCTGCAATCTTGGTTAGCGCATTTCCCACTTTACCTTTGTCTGGTTCCTTTCCTTCAACTTGGACTTGTAACTCCGCCAAATTCTCGTCTACGGCTATTTTATCTGCGAGGTTTAAGCGATCAATGCATTCTCGCAACAGCGTTAGCTGCTGCACAAGATCTACTGAATCAGCCGGCGGAAATTGAATTGGTTGTTGTACATGGGCGAAACTCTTGTCTCCTGTTTGAATGGAGCCGATGACAGAATTGTTTCCAATTGAAATTGAACGGTCATCCTTCTTTTCGTCCATGCTTTAATTCCTTATTGGAGGTTGAGTGAACAGTCGAATCCTTAGTTGAAAGCAGAGCAAACTGATTAAATCTTGCCGCGCGCAAAATTTCATCTTCACCCTTATTGAGACCTTTTGGTGCTTCCTGGGTGCTTCCTAAAAATATATACGATCCTGCAAAGGCATCGGGACGACAGGATTTGAACCTGCGACCTACTGCTCCCAAAGCAGCCGCGCTACCAAGCTGCGCCACGTCCCGGTCGGGATCAAATATATCATGAAGGCGTCGTCAAGGGACGAACAGCGGGTTTAGAACAGTAACGAAAGTGGGCGGAATGTATCCCGTCCCTATCAAGACCGGTAGCCGGAAGAAGAAAAATGGGCGCGTGCAACGCGCCCCCACAGTGCAAGTAGCCCCCACAAAGGCTTCCTAAGGGACGAAGTTTTCTGGTTCTTCGGCGTGGGGGGCGGAGCGGACAGGGGATGATTCGCGGGAGGGTTTGCGTTCGCGGGCGGCTGCCATGCGGGCTTCGCGAGCCAGGCGGCGCTCTTCGCGGTGGCGTTCGGCGCGGGAGCTATAGCTGGATTCGCCTGAGTCGCGGTTGGAAGCGGCTTCGCGGCGGGGCGGGGCGCTTTCGCGAGACAGCTCGCCGAGGGGTTTAGACGATTTGACGAGGCTTTCCGGAACGAAGCCTTCGCGACCATTGGCGCGTATTTTGTACCAACCATCACGTCTGCCGATGATTTCGACCTGTTCGCCTCTCGACAATCGGTTTACTGTTCTATAGGCGCCGCTAGGACCGCGACGTACTTGCACTGTGGGGTCATTGGAGGTGTTGATAAACCCGGCAGTTACAGGAACCGCAGGAGCATCCTTAATGGATGGGTCGCGAGAGACAGCTACTCCTCCGGTCGTCTTAGGCGGTGCCTTAGGCGCTTCTGCTATTTGCTGCTTCTTGGGTGTTTCCGCAGTTCTCTTCGGTTCTGCTTCTTTTCGAGTCTCGACTGTTCTTGAAATGTCGACTGTTTTCGATTCTCCTGACGAGGTTTTCTCGACTATCTTTGCGGGCTCGTGCTTAAGTGCCGGCAAGTTTTGAACGTTTACCGGTATCTGTTTCTCGCCACGGCGCTCGACAATTGGCGCTGGTGTTTTCGGCAGATTGTCCTGAGCATTGGAAGATCTTGACGATGAGCCGGACGTATTGTCGTCGGTATCGCTTGTAGTGCTGATGTTGTGACGCACTACGGACGGTACCATTGCACTGGTCATTGGCTTTGGTGCGCCGGGCATCTGAGCACTCTGAATTTCTTCGCCGGCAGTTTTTACTACTGAATTGGCTACCCAGTTGCCGCTGCCTGGAGCTAGTTCAACGATGAACGAAGCGCCTGGCGAGAAGAATCCATATCGGTTTGACGGCAGTGAGCGTCTGCGCTTGCTGGCGGATTTGATTTTGGAAAGAGTAAAGGCTGATGGTTGCAGACCCTTATACTCCGCTATTTGACTTTGGGCGTTGGGCGAGAGATAAGGTTTGCTCTCGGGACTTACCTCGTCAAACTTCAGACTTCGTGCCACCGCATGCAGTGCTGCAAGTTGGCTTTTGCCGCTGGGAATGCCGCCGGTGAATTTTCCGTGATCCCAAACGAGAGTTGTTTTGAGCAATTCGTCTTCGGCTGTTGCCGCGACGTTTGAGCTGTTGGCGAAGGCGCCTTCGACTACGCCAATGGAATAGAGTGAAACTTCGACATTTACGTCTTTATTGTTTTTCGCGAATGAGACGTTGCCTTCACCGTGAATCGGCGGGACTGACTTGTCGGATTGATCGCGAATCGCATCCGGCATCAATGCATAAACTTTGACTTGCGGTTTGCGTGGACCTTGTCCTGCCGTGTGCCCGATCGCGATGAGTACAGGTCCGGCCGGATCGCTCACGACCTGAGCGCCGTCGCAAACTTCAAGCCCGGGGACATTGACGACTTTTGTGTCGGTGTCATTTTTGATCACCAGGTAATTCGTCGCCTGAAGCATTGTGTCGATTTCGACAATCTTCAATCCACGCGGCAGTTCGATAACGTGCACTTCAAAAATTTGACTGGGCAGCGCTTGCTGCAAGGCGGCGGCAGCTTCCGCACCACTCATCGTGCCGGCCTTCTTCAAATACTCTTTTAGGGCTTTGTCGAGTTCTGCCTTCAGCTTTTCAGCGTCTGCAGGATTTTTAGGACCAGCTTGAAAGCGTTTGCCCACTGCTGTCAAATCGCTTTGCGGGTCATGCTTTGTCGTTATGGCTGCGCCAATGCCCATCAGACCCGCCCCTGCCAGTCCAATAACGGCGATGCCGCCGGCGATGAAAGGCATGGGCGTCCGCCTGCGCGGCAATACTTTGCCGCACTCGGCGCATTTGCGAGCGGCTACTGAGTTTCTTACATCACATTCGGGACAACGCATTTGTGACCTGATTGGGTCCAGGGATTCCTGACGTTGCTTGGCACATCGTGCCAGCAATAAAAACGGACCAGCTATCTGACCATATCTAATAGGTTGAGAAGAGTAGTCTACTAGATATAATAGCCTGCCATAAACTTTCGTTCAGATTGTTGTCATGCTAGAGGCTACATTAGAGTGAGTAAATCTGCCGAGGAATTGTCCGCGCGCCAGGCACTGGCCGAGGTTTCCAGACTTTGCTATCAGCGTGGGTATATCACCGGCACTGAGGGAAATTTTAGTATTCGGTTGGGTGCCGACCGGATTTTGACCACCCCCAGAGGGGTCTGTAAGGGGCGGATAAATGAGGGCGACCTCGTTGTGACCGATATTCAGGGAAATCCCGTTGATCCTCATGCAGTACTGCCCTCGACGGAATTAAAGATGCATCTGGCCGCCTATCGGCTGCGCAGCGATGTTGTCGCGGTAGTGCATGCCCATCCGACCATTGCCGTCGGCTTCACCGTAGCGGGTGTAAGCCTTTCTACGCCTGCCTTGCCGGAGGTAGTCTGTACTATTGGTGGCATCCCCGTGGCACCGTATGCGACACCTAGCACCGACGAAGTCGTGGAAAGCATCGAACCTTTTGTAAAAAAGTGTGACGCGCTCATGCTCGATCACCACGGCGCCCTGTGTCTGGGAAAAGATATCTGGGACGCTTTCTACAAGCTTGAAACCCTTGAACATCAAGCGCAAACGCTGCTTGTCGCGCATCTTCTGGGTGGTCCAAAGCCGCTGACAAAGGCGCAGGTATCATCTCTGATGGCGATTCGCAGTGTTTACGGACTCACCAACGAACTTGATGTAGATTATCTGACAGGTGCTTCCGACAAATGAGCCTCAATACTTCATCAATGAAAGAGCAGCCGAAAACAGTTGAGACTTCGAAAAAAGAAGTTTTGCATCCGGAGGAGAGCATCACTACGCTCTTGCTGATTCGCCATGGGCATACGCGCATGACTGAGGAAGGTCGGCTCTATAGCGACCCGGAAGCCGAGCTGACTGATGAAGGTTTGAAGCAGTCGAAAGCGCTTGCTGAGTGGTTGATGTCGCGTCCGCCGGATGTTGTTTTGTCCAGCACGGCAAAACGCGTGGTTGCCACGGCCGAATCAATTTCCGGTCAGACCAATATTCCGATACTTCGTGTTGATGATTTGAACGAATGGCACGTCGGAAATTGGGAAGGACGCACTTATCTCGATTTGAAAAAGAATTCGCCTGACGAATACAAGGCGTGGACGGCTGATCCGATACGCATGAGACCGCCGGGCGGCGAATCGATAGAAGATATGTTCGAAAGGACTAAACTACGCATTGCCGAAATCATTGATCAATATGATGGAAAACGTGTTGCCCTCGTGACGCACGCTGGTATCGTGCGTAGTGTCATTGTGCACGCACTCGGAATGCCGCTCGACAATTTTTGGCGCATTTCCATTCCTGTTGGAACCGTATCGAAAGTCGATTTTAGTAAGAGCTTCGCGACCGTTCATTTTATGGCGATGCGCCCCGGCGCAGACGAAGTTTAACCGATACGCTGTTCACTTCAGTTGCGGTTTAGGCCTCTCAGTACCTCGGACCTGGCCCAATAGAGCCTTTCTTGGGTATAGCGTCCGAAGTTGTTTGCCAGATAGTCACTGAATCTATTCTTGTAGACTCCGTGGATGAAACCGGAAGCGCCTTCCAGTGCGAGTTGCTCCATCTGCTCCCCGCTCGCTGCAATTGTTGTCCTTTGCGATGATACTGATTTCGATGCCTGTTCAAATGTACTGACGGCTGCACGTGCGGCGGCGTCCCAGTGAATTGTATTTGCGTAGTCCGCAACCAGAATTGCTTCTGCTTTTGACTTGTCTGAAATTCCTGGAGGCATTGTTATTTGCGGCGGTCGTTTGGCAAACAGTTTTATCTGAGGTGCTTGGACTTCAGTTGATGTGATGAGTTGGCACATTTTGATACGCTCGAGTTTTTGCTCGCTTAGAAAAAATCGAAATCCTTCCTTTTGATAAACCGGCTCGAACTTCGCTACGGACTTTTGCGCGGCGGGCATAAGGTCCAATGCTTCTTGGGCTAGTTTCGCGCCGGCCGTTAGTGCTTCATCGGCTGCGCGAACAGCGGTTGGAGTGCTCTCCAGTATGGCCATTAGTGGTTTTAGCACGGTAGAATCCTGCATCAGAGTATGAGCACAGGATAATTTAGACATCGGACATTGATGGGACAAAAAACGATCGCCAGACACGTGCCGGCCGATCTTACTATATGCCTAGCTCTACTGCGCCGGCGGCGCTTCACCGCCGCCCTTCATCATGCCGACGAGCTTTGCTTTCTGTTCGGCAGTCAGCTGTTTGCGTATGGTAAGCAGCAGTTTGATGCGGTCCGTCGCCATCTCTGCCGTTACAGAGTTGATTTCGTCTTGCTTGGCCAGCACAGCTTTCTCGTCCGGATCAGTGTCCAGCGATAGCTGGTGCATCTCCTGAATCAAGCCCATCATGCGTTTGGCTTTGACGCGCGCTTGATCTTCGAAGTCTTTCGCTAACTGACGAATGCGCATCTCCTGCTCTTGGGACACTCCCGCTTGCCGATAGATTGCCATCGGATCGCTTGCAGCGCCGGTTCCGCCCGCTTGCGCTTGAGCAAGACGCCGTCTGTTGATCTGCTGTGCGATTTTCTGATTGTCCGCTGCCGATGTCACATTTGGTTTCGTTACTGCCCGGGCTTGATCGGTCGACTGTTGATCGCCCTGGGCTTGAGCTTGCACCGAATACGATGCCAAAAGAGCGAGAGAACAAATTGCAGAAACCTGCGCAAGAACTTTCAATGACATCGGTCATATTCTCCGGTGGAGATCCAAACAGGCTTAATGATACCAATTTGGCTGAAACTGTTCCCGTTTCTGATTTGACTGCAGGCGAAGCCGACTCGCAATTCAGAGATCGCGAGCTGTATACGTTTTGGATATCACTTCTAGTCGATTCCCATGTGTATGAACGGCGCCCAGGCATGGATCGAGTGCCCGTTTTGCAATGCCTGAATTTGTGCTTGTCGAAGCGCCTCATATATGGGTATCTTTCCGCCCTGCCATGCCGAATGGAAATCCTTCATCAGTGTGGCTGTTGAGCGGTCTGCCACTTCCCATAGGCTGAGTACGAGGTTTGGCATGCCTGCGTACATAAGGGCGCGTGCCAGCCCGAGGATCTCGCCGCCGGCTGTGACCTTGTTGACGCCTGTCTGGCAGGCCGACAAGACGAGGAGCTTGCCGCAATGGGTTCGCAACAAGTTGCCTTGAAGGATGGCGGCGGCGGTGAGTATACTGCCGTCGGCAAGAACGAGGCCTGATGCCAGTGGCTCATCAGGATTGAAAACGGCGTGTCCGGCGAAATGAACAACCGGGTATTTGGAAAATAGCTCGGGCAGGGAATCTTTAACTTCCTGGTTGGTGAGCATCTTGGAGCGCATCGAAGTAGACTTGCCCAGATCGAAGATGGTCTGAGCTTCTTCCAGAGTGTAGGTGAGGTCGTCGAGTCCTGCGGCAGAGCGCAAGCGCGAGCTGAAGATGACGCCTTCCTTGCGAGTAATCGAATAGTCGCTGATCGCTGAGACTAAATAAGGAGCGGTGGAATCGTCTTTCTGGGTATCTTTTGCTTCGGCTGTTTGAGCCTCGGCTTTCTCTTTTGCAAGAACAGGTATCAAGCTTGTGGTCGGCAGATAGCTGGTTGCGAATTTCTGGCAAACATATCCCATGCCGTCGTGCAATGCGCTGAACGGCAGGTGGAAGAGGCTTCCGTGAGGAACCAACAGCAAATGATTGATGTGCTCCGGCAGTTCATTCAAAACGCCGCCGAAAAGACCGGTATAAAGTCGTTTGCACAAACTGACCGGAACTTCCCAACCTTCAGTAGCAGACATCTCGAGGAAATTGGCGAGGTCTTCTTGGAGGACAGTCAATTTTTCGCAGTCGGTAATCAGATTGAGAGCCGGTTGCGAGGCGCCATGCCAGAGACTTGCGGACAATAAATATTGATCGGTCCAGTAGAATTCGACGATTGCCGTTTCGCGGTTGAGCAGGAATGCACTGCCGACAGTGCGGGTTTCGTTCCACAATTGACTAATTTCTGCGAAGGTCAAAGTCGAGGCGCAGACCAAACTGGCATAGTTCGGGTGCCTCCTGCGCAGCTGATTGACGACATCGCGCCACTCGGCGTAAATGCGCTGCGAATCCTCGGCGGGTATTGCTGCGCCCCGGGTTCCGCTCTCGCCGCCGCCACCGCCACCGCCCGAACCTTGCCAGAACAAGCGCTCGAAGTGCGCGATTTGATTGCGCAATTCAGATTCGTGCTGGATGAGTTTTTGCAGAGACTCGTCGCCGCTGTTATCGAGCTGTGAAACATCAATTGGAGAATTGCTCAAAAGATCAAGCAATGCCCGTGATTTTGCGCGTCCCACATATTCGAGCGCTTCGACGCGTTTGCCCATTGCCAGGCAGACTTTGACCATGTCGCGGTACATATCCTGCCCGCGATTTTGGAAGCTGGTCTTCAAATCATCTGCTTTAATTGCCGAACGCTGCTCGTCGAATAGTTCGATTGCAGAGCTGAAGAAATCGAAAGCCGGCTGGAGCTGACCCATTTGCTGGTAAGTCTTGCCCAAGTTGGAAAGATAGATGCGCTGACCCTGGCGATCTTCGATTTCGCGACTGAGGCTGAGTGCTTCCTGGTAGCGTTCGAGTGCCAAATTCAAATTGCCCTGCGCGAAATAGCAGTCGCCAAGGCTGTCCATGTGAGCGGCTTGTGATTGCAGATCTTCTTGTGCTTTTGCCAGATCAACAGCTTTCTGGCAATGTTCGACCGCTTTGTTGAGGTCGCCGCGTTTTAACCAGGCATTACCGATATTGCCGAGCCAAATGCCGACGCGTCGCTGGTCTTCTGCTTTCTCGGAGAGTGTCAGCGCTTCTTCATAGCATGTCGCTGCTTCTTCGTAGCGCTTCGCTTCAAACAGAGAATTGCCCTGGCTGCCGCGGCAGATGGCTTGGGTTCTTCTGTCTTCGGTCAAACCGGCTTCGTTGAATGCGCGAGTGAAATAGTCATTGGCGTCGTCATAGAGACCCAGCTCCGTATACGCAAGTCCGAGGCTGCCCAACCAGGCGGCTTTGTTTGGTGTGTCTTCACGCACTTCCAGTGCATGTCTGAACCATTCTATTGATTGTTCCGCCCATCCTTTTTCCAGGTAGAGGCGACCGAGATTTCCAAATGCGATTTCCATTCCGTTGCGGTCTTCGCATGAATAAGCGGCATCGAGCGCGCGCAGAAAATAGGCGATGGCGTCGTCAGCATGCCCGTCATCTCGATATTGTTCGGCAAGCAGCAGTGATGCATGTGCTTCTACTTTGGAAAGTCCGAATTGACGAGCCGTCTCGATGGATGTCTGGAAGGCGTCAACAGCTTTCTCTTTTTCACCCAGACCGGAAAGAGAAATGCCCATGTAGCTGGAGAAAACAGCAAGTGCGCCGTGGTCGCTCACTTCTCTGGCGAGCGTCACGGCTTTGTCGTAGTATTCGACTGCGGTTGTGTAGTCGCCTTTCTGGAATGCAGCCCAGCCTTTATCGCCCTGGGCTTCCATGGCGGCTCTTTGCTTTTCCAAATTGACGGGCTCTTTTCCCATCTAAGACCTCAGGAGGATATCCCCTCCCCTCCTAACTTGAAGGATATCTACTTTTCAGCCAGGAAGTAAGTCACCAATCCAACGACCGGTCGTACCTTTCATCCTTTCGTGAGTGTATCTATCCGCCAATAGGCAAATTTGGACAGGCTTGAGGTGTATAGCTTTCTAATGTTTGCGCAATAGCGTGGGGGCGCGTTGCACGCGCTCAATTGTCGTGGGGGCGCGTTGCACGCGCTCAATTGTCGTGGGGGCGCGTTGCACGCGCTCTCTACCTGAAGGGGCGACTTCATGTCTCGACCACGGGCGGACTGCAGCCCGCCCCTACAGCCGAGAGAAGCGTAGGTTTCGAAGAGTCAGCTGAGCGTTTATATCTGGTCTTTTAATAGGTTCCGGCGCGGAAAGTGCTGTGATAGGAGCCGTAGGTAGCTGTGGGCGGCGGCACGGCTGCAGAGAGGCGCGGAGCTGCTGCTTTGGGCGCAATCTGACGTACTGCCACGACTTTCGGACCTTTGCTGTAACGGTTGCTCGGACGCATTTGCACGACATTTCTCGGTTTGGCAAAGCCGGAGCTGTGGATATTAGATTGGAAACCGGCTTTGGGAAGATGCTGTTGACCGCCGCCGTGCCATGAACCGAAAAATGCTTTCGGTGCCGACGAGCGCATGGCGCCGCGACCCAATCCCATGCTGCCCATGCCCGGAGCCATGCCGGGAGCCGTTCCGGGGTTCATGCCCATACCGTTCATTCCGCCCATTGCTGGGGTGGCGCCACCGCGTCCACCACGGATGAAGTTTTTCAGTTGAGCTTCCGGAACCAGATTGAGAGGAAACGGCGCAGGACCTGCGGTTCCTTGTTGCTGTGGTCTATCGAGATTGCCGATTGGAGCGTTCAATTGGCGGTCGATGTCGGCTTCCTTGGCGCTGAAAGGCGCGAAGTTTTGCGGCATGACGGGAGCCTGAACGAGCGAAGCTCCGGCTTGAGAGATCATTTTCTCGTCGCCTTGAGGCTCACCGAGCCAGTCGTCCATTCTTTGTTGGAGCGATTGTTTCGATGCTCGTTTGGCATTTTTGAGATTCTTGGCTGAAGGAGCTGCGCCCATGTGGTGTGCACCGGCGATAGCTTGACGCGCCATTGCTACGGCGTTGTCGCGAAGATTGCCGGAGCCGGCGTTGGAAAGACCGGCAGGAACCATGTTCGCCAAAGACTGTGGCTGGCGATAAGCGGCTCTAGGCGCTGGATACTCGGAATACTGCGATTGGGAAACATTGCCTGAAAGCTGTGACGGGTCAAAACCCATGCGCGGAGTTTGAGCGACAAGCTGCATGTCCAAATCGCGCTGCGAGGGCAATTTCGAAACTTTGTGCATGGGCTTCAAGCGCGCCACATAGGCGTCGAATGACTTGTCGCCGCTGCTGATCTTCTCGGGAATCGTGACTTTCATTCTCGACGTGGGAATGTCGGCTTTCCCCTTCTTTATAGAAGCAAGGTTGCTCTTCAGCCAATCGCCGGTGTCCGCGACGCCCTCTTCGGCTGCAGGCGCCATTTGGCAGAATGCAATGGGTAGGGAGGCTGCGATGTTAACGCTGAGAAGAAGTGCAGATAGTTTCATCAGGATGCCGTTCCGCTTTTGCCAGAGGTGGATGGAGAAGAAAGTGCGCTATGCACACGGGGCACTCGGGGTGTGAGTGGCTCGCCGATGACATGAGTTTATAAATGGAGCGTCTTCAAGTCACTGGGAAAAGTACGCAAGCAAAAGTCCCAGCTTCGATTTCGGGCGATGAGGGTGGGAATATTCCCCTCTTGGCAACGCCGTTTTTAATCTTAGGAATGGAGTTCGACGGAGCGATTTAATCTTTCTTCTGATTTTGGACTTCCATGACTTTCTGTCTTATGGATTCAGCCAGAGTCATGGGCGGCTTGTCGTTGACCTTCGTCTGTTCCGCGCCCCTTTCTCTCCAAAATTTTGCGCTCTTGGCGTTTTTCTCAACGTGGATACCCTTTTCGTACCATTCAGCCAGTCTAAATTGCGCCATCTCCACGCATCCTTCACCAGCCTGAAGGTAGAGCTTATAAGCCTTTTCTAGATCCTTCTCGACGATTTCGCCTTGCTCATAAAACTGCCCAACTTCAAATGCAGCTATTGGTGAATCTTCCTCTAATTCCAAAGCTCTCTGAAAGCATGCGAATGCTTCCGTCAAATTGCCTTTCTCTCTGGCTGCATAGCCTTCATAGATGCTTTTGATAAATGAATCTGCCATTGTTTTTCAATCACCCGGCTTTTCATGACTACTTTGATTATCCCGCGAGTGGCTCAAATTTTAGACACTTCAAGCAGTCCGAAATTTCGAGTCTTTTCGTATTACTTGAGCGAGATTGGTGTCTCGAAACGCCCTATTTACGTGAATTGAGACGAACAAATGCAAGTGGTGAAATCGGGCGAGATCCCCAAAAGCCTTGCCCAGCAATGCTTCTACCTTTATTCCGAAAAATGGAGAGTTTTCGGAATAAAGGTAGGTCGGCGAATCAGTGAAAAGCCCAAGCTCCAGCAACAAGTCTCAACAACCGCAGCCGGTGCGGCTAATCCCAAACCAGGCGGTAGCCGACCCCACGCACTGTCAGAATATGCTTGGGTTGACTGGGATTCTCCTCGAGTTTTTCGCGCAAATATCTGATGTGAACGTCTACTGTGCGGCTCTCTCCAAGGAAGTCTGAGCCCCAAACTTGGGCAAATAGCTGATCGCGTGTAAAAACGCGATTCGGGTGTTTTGCCATTGCTGCGAGCAATTCGAACTCTTTGAAAGTCAAATCGATTTGCTGGCTGTTGACCGAAACCGTGCGGCTGTCCATGTCTATGAATAGCGCGCCCAAGCGTAAACCTTTGGGAGCGGGCGCTGCGCCCGGTGCTTCGCGCAAATGCGCTTTCACTCTGGCAACCAATTCCCGCAATCTGACTGGTTTTGCAATGTAATCGTTGGCGCCCAGTTCCAAACCGACCACCGTATCGATCTCGGAGGTTCTGGCTGTGAGCATGAGAATCGGCGTCTTGCGGTCTTGGCTGCGCACACGCCGGCAAACCTCGTAACCGTCCAGCCCCGGCATCATCAAGTCCAAGATAATCAGGTCGGGCTTTTCCGATTCAGCAACTTGAATCGCCTTAATCCCATCGTGGGCAAGCAACGTGCCAAAGCCTTCTTGATTCAGCACGTACTGAATCGAATTGGCGATATCTACTTCATCATCGACGATAAGTATCTTTTTCATCTAACCCTTCAGACGTTTTCTCACTCAACAAGTGGTTCATAGTATCATCGACTTTGATAGCAGTACTGCTTGATTTGCCCCAATTTTGGATTGCACCGAAGGGCGAGATTCTTTAGATATCCTGGGATATCCGAAGATGGTTATAAAGTAACCATAATGGCGCCGGTTGTAGCCAAAGATGAAGCGGTGATTGCTGAATTGGTACGGTTCGGGATTTTTTAGGCAATGTCGGGTCAGCACAAACATCGCTTCGAACGCATCTTTGCTATCGTTTTGGCCTTACTGGCGATTTTGTGGCCGGATTCCGTGGCGCTTTCGGCAACCAAGAAGCCGGAGATGGACGCCAAGCAACCGATGCTGTGGCCTACCTTCGGTCCGTATCCGCCCATGGTGCATCCCGTGCGTATTGGTATCGGCACCAGAGCTCCCGTCGCCCGCATCGCCGTTTGGTCGCCTGGCTTCGTCTTTGTTGACAATCGACCGCTGATGCCGCTCAAGCCGCAGGTCATTTATCAAATTACCCCCGGAAAAATTACAGAGCTCGCCACAGGTCGCTCGACTTCGCTGCCCCTGGATAGACGCACGCAAATCGCCGCGCGAGATCCACTGGGGACTTACGCTGTATGGGCGAACAATCGCTGGTGGCGGGGCAGTTTGGAATTGATTCTGACGCGCGGAGTCACCACCATCAACTTGCTCGACCTCGAAGACTATCTTCAAGGCGTTGTTCCATCCGAGATGCCTGCTAGCTGGCAGCTCGAAGCACTCAAGTCGCAGGCTGTGGCGGCACGCAGTTATGCTGTTGCTCACCTCGGCAAGGGCTCTAAGTGGCTGAATAGTGAAGGTTTCGATTTGGTGCCGGATGTGCGTGACCAGGCGTATAAAGGCCTGGCGGCAGAGGCTCCGTCCACCCGCATCGCTGTTTTCCAGACACAAGGTATCATCTTGCGCGACGCCGGTCGTATCAAGCCGGGTTTCTACCGTGCCACCGTCGGTGATTACTACGAGAATTTGAACATCCGCACGAAGATCGTGCCAAAGGCTACTGTTGAGAAAATTACCGGCGTGACGAATGTTGTCGGCATCACGGTCAAACAGTGGACTATCAACGGCGATGCGCATTCTATGCAGATCATGGGTTCTAAGCGCGCTCGCGAGGTGGATGGCAAATCTTTTGCCAGAATGTTGGGATTGTCGACGCCCGGCATTCTTGATGTCAGGGAAGAAGGCAGCAATTGGGTATTCACATGTCGCGGACCGGGCAATGGTGCGCGCGGTTTGAGTCAACACGGCGCCAATGCCCTTGCCAAACGCGGCTGGCGCTATGAGCAAATTTTGCAGCACTATTATCAGGATCCTGATGGACAGCTGCGTCTAGAGTTTATAGATCGCTCAAGCTTTGCAGCAGCAGCTGCGGCTGCTGCTGCTCGATACCGCACACCTTATACACGTCCGCAGCGGGGACATATGCCTCAGCCTGAACCGTCCAGCGATGAAGAAGAACCGAGTGATGAAGAAGAGAAGGACGAGAAGAAGTAGGAGTTCCAAAACTTGTCAGGGCGCCTGCGCCCGAAAATTGAACACAGATTTGTCAACGATGAAGAAGGCACCCTAAGGAGCGAAAATGTCCAGTCAGACAACCGATACACGCATAAAAACCAACTTTCTTGAGAATCAAGCAAAGGAAGTTTCGGACAAGAAAATGTCCAAAGGACCTCTCATTGCATTTGGAATTGTTTTTCTGGCAGGCATCAGTTTTGGTGGCTATAAAGTAACGGAGTTCTTGATGAACTACGAGACCATCGCCATGATGAAAAACATCGAACTCATCTTGGACAGCCCGACTACAAAGAATGGGCAAGCGACCGTTGATATTGTTGTTCGCAATAACAATCCCTTTCCTGTGCAAAACTTCGAGATCGCCTACACCATTGACGGTACCACCGGCGGAAACGTTTCTAAAGGCATAGCAAAGATCGAAAACCTCGTTCCGGCCGCCGATGAGCGCAAATTCGCCACTGTTTCGCTCGGTGCAATCAATGGCGAGCCCGGCAAAATGCACGTTGATTTAACTGCTGCCCGCGTTGCTGAAAAATCCAAATTGCCCGGTGACGTGCAACAACGCATTACTGATGCGCTGTTTCTCAAAGAGCAAGACAGTCTAGCCGCTTTCCAGCAATTGGACAAAGAATTGCCTGACAATCCTGTCATTCTCAACGGATTGGCTCTGACATATGAAGAATGCAACCAGAAAGACCTGGCAAAACAGACCTACGAAAAAGCAATCGTCGCTGCGCAAGCCGCTAGCGCTAATGGCGCTGACGCAGCAGAAGCTGCGACTCCTGCTGCTGGAGTTGCCGGCGCCCCTGCGGAAACCGGCGCGTCTTCTGCTAACAAATCAACGATTGAGAACGCGCACTATCACCTGGGTCTTCTCCTTTTGAGTGCTGATAAGAAGAAGGCACAAGCTGAGTTCGAAGCAGCCGCAAAACTGGATCCAAATGATCCCGCAGTCAAAGCCGAACTCGAAAAACTCAAGTAATGCTTCTAGACTGACTGGAAGGTTTACCAAACGCCCATTACAGAGCTGGCCATTGGCGCCGTCATGGCGACAAATCCACCTTGCTGCGTGCGCGCTTTGTCCATGCGCAATTGATCGAGCTTGCGATACATCAGTTGCACTGTGCCCGAGTTTTTACCATAGGCGTTTTCGTAGATGCTCGTTACTCGTTGATAGAGAGCCTCGGCTTCGGACTTGTTGCCTGCTTCGTCGAAGATCTCTGCCATTCTCGCCAGGCAGCTTGCGACGCTCAGTCCATTCGGTCCGTGAACTGCCTCGAGAATAATTACTTGGCGCTTCAGGATTTCGGTTGCTTTACCGAAATTACGAAGAGCCTGATACGCACGAGCAAGTTCTGTCAACGAATTGTTGGTTTCCACAGCGAAAGGACCATAAGCTGCTTCTTCGACTGCAAGAGCGCGCTCGTATAGCGGCAGCGCCGCCAGGTGGTCGCCCTGGCGCATATAGCACTCGGCAAGCCGGTTTAAAGCGAAAACCATGGAGAGGCTGTCGGCACCGACTACTTCTTCTTGCAGTGTCAGCAAGAAGCGATATAGTCCTTCCGCTGCACTCTGCTTGCCGACTTGCTCGTAGATGTTTGCCAGTTGCTCAACAGTTTTGTTGTAGACTTCGTCGATCGGCGATGTCGTCAGAGAGCGCACGCGCAGCAGCGTTTCTGCAAATTCTTCGGCGAGCCCATAGCGACCGAAATTGGTGTAGAACTTGCAGATGTCTTCAAGACATTTTTCGCTTTCCGGATGCTCTTCGCCAAGGCGTTCTACCTTGTGGTCCAGAGCGGAAAGGAAAAGGCGCTCCGCATCAGCATTGCGTCCTTGCTCAAGAAATCGTTGCGCCATCACGGCCGGGTCAACGCTGATTTCTACTGTTTCTTTGCTGTAGTAATTGTCGTTTTCAGTGCTCGTAAGCTTCGGTTCGTGACGCTTGTGTCTCGAATGCGTGCGGGCAGGGGCGTTAGTAAGCATCGCCTGGGGGCCTCTCCTGGGGCGTGAGTATTCCACTGATTTACCTGATTTTTTGAGGGAAACCATGGAACTGCGCTGATAAGGAAGTTTGGAATAGCGCAGTTCAATAATAGGCAGGAGTCAGCCTAATGACAAGCATGTCCAACGCGTATATCGCAGGAAAAGCCGCATGAAAAGCCTCACTCCGTCAGTTCTCTGACAACGTAATATATGATCATTACTTATAGGTAATATCGAAAAAAGAGTAGCCGTTAAGTTGCTCATGTTTTCGAATACCTTATAAATGGAAGATGGCAGATATCTTTATTCCAGCACGTCAAAATCATGCGCCCATCGAGCGTTCATGTGATTCCGTCAAACACGCCATCTGTGCGCAAAATCTGGTTTCCCGGGCTGTGATTCACCCTGGATTGTCCACAAGAACAGCATTTCGGCTGACTCTTGTCTGACGCGCCGGCCGGGTCATGGTTCCCAGACTTTGGAAAAAAGGTTTCGCCCCAGCCTGAAGCAGTTCTAAGCAAGCGTTAAACCACTTGTATGGACAGCCCTCCGGTGGCAGGAATATCATTGTTAGCGCCCTGTTGAAAACTGGGCAAATTGGCACCCATGGATTTTTTCCAATTGGATACCGATAGGAAACTGGCAGAGCCAGCTACAAATAAGAAATACCGTTTTCCCGGCGGCCGCTTCGGCTTGTCGGTGTTCGGCTTTGCGGCAGTAAATGCGGCGATTATCGCCGCGGTTGTCACCTCCAGCGGCACAATGCCCGGTGGCTCGATTGCCGATGATGTACTTTCGAACAACCTCAAGCAGAGCCCTTCGTATGGAACCTGGAGCTGGTGGGCCGCCCGCGCCTATTTCGGGGAGAAGAAAGCTCCCGACGTGGTGTTGATGGGTAGCTCTCTTGTTAATTCCGCCTGCTGGTCGGCAGATGCAACGACAACATATAAGGACATCGACTGCGCTCTACACCACAGGGTCGTCACTTTGGAGACTGACCTGAAGCAGCGTTTGCCCGGACTGGACCCCACCGTTCTCAACGTGTCGATTCAAGGGGCGGGCGCCTGCGACTATTACATGATGACGCGCGGCCTGATGGAAGGTGAGCGCAAGCCGAAAGTATTGGTGGTTGGTATTGCGCCTCGCGATTTCATCGACAACAAGATTCACAACCTCGGCGACACGGAGCCCTTCATGTTCCACCAGCGCTATGTTGATTTTGACGACACGGTAGCTCGCGCCTATTCCAATCCTTTCCTTCGCGCTATGGGCGAACTTGAATGGAAAATCGGCCGTCTGCCGCTTCGCCGCCTGCATGCTGCTGTTGCCAGTTATCTCACAGACGGCAAAGGTGCAGAAACCACGAGGAGAAAGGAGGCTGGTGACGACCTTCGTTACGCGCTTTCGGCTTCATCTCAACGCATCTTTCCCGGCGATATTGTAGTACCGAAAGTGGTGCCGGAAGGCTTTCACGACAATACAGCCGAATATGTGTGCAGATATAAAAATCCGCATCCTAAGCAATTCGCGACTCAGGTGTTTTTCTTCGAGGAAATGTTGAAACGCATGAGGGCGCAAAACATCCAAGTGCTCGTCGTTGATATGCCTACATTGAAGCGAAATCGCGATATGCTGCCGCAGACGTTTTGGAATGTATACGTGCAGCGGATGAAAGAAATATGCGCTCGCCAAAAGGCTGATTATCTGTTTCTTTCCGACAGCCCCGATTTTGTCCAGCGAGACTTTATCGACAACGTGCACGTAAGTTTCCGAGGCGCCGCCAAGGTTTTGGCTAAGATCGCCGATGAGATTGCTCGCAAACCTCAGCTCGCATCGGCGCTGGAAAACAGCCAGCAGATGATCAGCTCCAAGAAGTCAGCGCCGACTAACTGAGCAATTGTTTCTCAGTCATCCGGACAGGCTAACGGCGTTTGTTGCTGAACCGCACAGTATGGCTGTTTCTGCTGCCGCTTTGAGTGACCTGGAATTCGGTTTCCGAAATTCGCTTTACCGTGTAGTTGTGGAATTGCGGCGCGCTGCCTGTGTACATCCGAGTTTGTGATGCCAAAGAAGAATTGTCCATATCGTGGTTAGTGAAATACACCGCGTCCTTTTTGCCCTGTGCACCCCGTTCGAAGTTCGCTAATTGAGGCGGACACTTTGGACACCAAGTGGCTCCCCATGCTGCCTTCAATGGCAGGCCTTCGTCCGCCGCTTTTACCAGAGCTTGGTACTCCGCTTCGCTGGAGGACATTCCGTGTCCGGCTCTCAGCAAGTTCGGAATTTCCGGATGTGAGACTCTTTCCGGTTTCGTTTCCGGTTTTACCTGCGGTTTTACTTCGGGTTTCACTTCCGGCTTCACCTGTGGTCTGAGTTCAGGCTGAGGCCTGAAATCAGGTCTTACCGCAGGTCTGATGTCGGGTTTGATAGGCGGGCGCCCATCGGGAATTTGCCGATCCGTGGTTGGGGACGGAGTAACTCTGTCCGCTGGGGTTTGCTTGGGTTTTCCATCCGGACCGACATCTTTTTGTTGACCTGGTCCGAGCGGACCGATCTTGTTCAATTCATGCTGCGCCACGCGCTTGGCGAACGTGTTTTCCGTTTGCGGCGTGTATCCTGCTTCTTTCAAGCGGTTGCGGAATGCAGGATCCATGTACATATTCGGGTTTCTGTCGCCTGCGGACATCAGCCACTGTTCGGCGACGTCCTTATAATTCGGATTCCACTTCATGCAAGCGAAGCCCATTTCCATGCGCGTTTTCCATGCCGCATCTTGCAGCTTCTGCATCTGGTCGATTTGTGTTTGCAGGTCTTTGACTTGATTCTGATCGCCTTTCGCTTCAGCGGCTTTTTTCGCCTCCTGCACTTTTGCAAGATCCGCCTTCAACGCATTTTGATCGACTTGATCTGCCGCGCGAATTGCTTGGACGAATGCTTTTTCGCCTTCGCGCCAGTCTTTGGCGTCTTTTCCCGCCTGAATGCCGCTCTCGATGTCCTTGAGCACTTCCGCATTACTCTTGACGGCGGGCTTCGCTTTTTCCTGCGCTTCGGGTTTCGGGGCTGTTCCGTCTCCCTCGGGTTTGACGTTGAACTGCCGACCACGCATGGCATCTTGCCCGTACTTTACGTGCTGAGCAAGCAAACCCTGGATTTGATCTCTTCCGCCCCAGGTCGACATCATTGTCGGCTCGGGTACGGGATTGCCCGCCGCATCCGGCTTCTGAGTAAACATAATGGTGTGAGCCAGGTTGTGCCCGCGAACATTCTGGTCCACGAATTTCGCCAGACTGGAATCAGGATTTTGTTTGAGGCGGTCCATATCTATATAGACGTAGGTCGCCCCTTCGGCTCCATTCTTTTGTGCTGCTGCTGCCGTAGCCAACAGCTTCTGCGTGTCCGGCGTGTCTTTCGAGCCGAAAATGGCAACGACCGGTTGCCCTTTAGCTGCTGCGTTTCTCAGCGCTTGATCGTAGTTTTGATCGGTGTATTTGCATGTGCCCTTAACGGCTGCATCGTACTGATCTTGCGAACCGAAAGCATTTGCTTCCGGAATGATCACGCCGGTATCGCCGGCACCCCCATCGCCGCACCCGCCGCGCGCTCCGCGTCTGCATGAGGCGTTGTATGCCATCTGGTCGGCTGTTGATGGATAAAAATTGCTGTTGTCGCAAGTTCCACCGTTATTGACCGGTGCGCATTCTTGCGGTTGGTAAGGCTGGCATGGCTGACAGCGTCCTCGTCCCATTTCGTGGTCCTCTTAATAGGGATTTGGGGGTGTGAAATAACATTAAGGAAGAGAGTTTGCAATTTTGTTGCAGCCCAAGTCAGACAAGGAATTTCGGCTATACCCGGCGGGGGCCCGGGGATGGCTTAAATACCGGTTTCTAGCGTGGGGGATAGAAAAACAACCAGGAGCCGACTGTAACAGCCAGATGCAATGCCAGCAAACTGAGCGTCGCCCACTTCCCGAACCGATCGCCAAGTCTGAAGAATCCGGCAATCATCATTGCGTCAATCGGAATTATGGAGGGAAATAGGTAGCGACCGTGCGGGCCGGTCACTTTGAGTAAAGTCGCGGTGATCATCGCGGCCAGGTTCAAAAGCGGGCAGAGAAGAAAGAGTATCCAGATCATTTTCTCTGCTCGATCTTCTACGTTCTTATGCGAGACAATCGCGGCATCTTGCAAGCTCCGATTTTCAGATGGAGCCCCATTCTTCAGTTTGAAAATTCCTAACCAGCCTGCCAGCGCCGCAATCACGTATGCAAAATAGACAATGTATGCCGGCCTGTATATGTAGCGGTTCATGTATCCGAATAAACCGAAGAAGTCGAAAAAGACATAACGCCACCATCCCAGTTGGTGCACCTGGGGCCAGGGGTGAATAATTACCCCGTCCTGGCGCGGCAAAATCTTCGACCATGTTTCGTACATAGTGCGAGAGCCGAGAATGTCTCCGGAAAATTCCCAGTAGTTGCGAACGAACCACCAGCCGCAAGTGGCTGCAAATACGCCGCCGGCCGCAGATATTTTCTTGAGCGCCGATGCTGCAGATTCACCTCTGCCAAATGTGGCGGCAATCACGCCCAGCCCGAGGGCCGGGACAATACTCAAGCCGGTATGTTTCGACAGTGCCAACCATCCCACCAGCACGCCCAACGCTACAGATGTTTTCATCGTCAAACCGCGCTTCATAGCGCAAATGACCAGATAGATGGAGATACTCGCCAGTGAAACCGTCGTAGAATCAGTGTTCGTATAACTCTGAGTAAAGATCAGCTGCGGATGCAGCACTATTAGTAGTGGCAATGCCAGCGAACGGAATAGGCAACCGGGAAATACCTCCTTGCCGATGAGAAATGCCGCGACTAAGGTCGGTATCCCCGCAATTACACTGCCGATGCGGGAAAAGGTAGGCATCGTCAATTCGTTGGCGAATAGCGAACAAAGCACATTGGGCAGGTAACCGAATTGCGGAAGCGAGCCATACTCGGCAGGTCCGCCCGCGGCAAGGACTTCCTGTCCGGACGGCAGACGCAGGTGCGTGGTGAGAAACTGACACACCCAGTAGTGGTTGCCCTCATCCGGTGCCTCGGTAGTGGGCAGGGTGAAAACCCAGGGCAGGCGCAATATCAGATAAAGAAAAACGAATAGAGCAAGCTGAACTTTCGAGTCTTTCCAGGGGCTCGAGTTGGAGGCTGATTTTTGCTTCGATTCAGCTGCGCTTTCGGTCATCTTACTTTTTGGACAAAGCCTTTACCGCACGCTTGCGGCATTCTTCGATAGTGCGTGCCGCTGTGCGAATATCATGAGCCGCTTTGCCGATTTTTTCATTGTCATAATTCGGACCCTGGGCAAGCTGTTTCAATTGATCGCTTGTCGACTGAATCTTGCCGTTTGCTTCCGTCATCAAGCCGAGTTCGACCTTGAATGAGTCTCTGGCTGTGTTGGACATCGAGACAGGGGGGCAGAGCGAAGACACTTCGTGCTGCAAAATTCCTACAACTTGAACGACTTGACTGACGTCGAAATCGAGCCACTTCTTGCGCGGCGGAAGCAATGGACCGTTCCGCAAAGAAGCATTGAGAGCCGGGTCCCACGGATCGTACATGAATGGATTCAACACTTGCTCGGTCACGACATCCTGCATGTTTACCTGCGCCGGAGCATGGCGATTCACTTCTTTCACTGTCTCTGTGGTGGCGTGGTCCAGTTTTCTCAAACTGTCTGCCAGGTCGCGCAAAATTTCCATCTCGGTGCGTTCGTCTACAACCATATCCGGTGGCGTTTTATCAACCGCAAAAGGTTCTTTGTCTTGCTTGACAGAAGGGTCTGTCGCTTGCGCATCAGCTGAAATTGCTGCAGGAGAATAGACTAAAAGGAGCAGCCCGGTCAAAATTGACAGTGGGAGCGCAAGACGATTTTGCTGCCTGGTCGAGCGATTGGAACCGATCAAGATACTTTTATTTTGAACCTTCATTCCTGAATATCTCCTTACTGCACTTTTCGAAATACTGGCTCTTTTCCAGCAGCTTCCTGAACTACATCGAATGTTCGCGCCCAAACCGGCGGGCGCAAGAGGTCAAACTGTAATTTGCGCTTCAGATGCTCCGTTCGCATCGGCGCGCCGCTCACTTCGTAATAAGTGTAGACGCCTCCTCGCACAAGCATTGCGCCTTGTGATGTCTGGCAGACCATCAGCACCAGACCTGGTTTTCCGAGGACCAAATTGGCTGCCTTCAACTGCCGGTTGTATATCGAATCCTGTGGTGTTTGCTTTGAGGCGGCGACTGAATTTGCAGAGCCTGAAGAACTTGAAGCGCTCTGGTGCGAACTTGCCGCGGATGCCGTTGTGGCCCCAGACATAAGGTTGCTTGCTGCTCTGCCCAAAGCGGTTTTGCCGCTGTTGAGGATACTCGTTGCA
>JAIETE010000277.1 GCA_019745505.1 Candidatus Obscuribacterales bacterium
GATTCCGAAATAGATGACATCAATGAGCGGAAACAGCGCGAAGATGAGCAACAAAAACAGTGCCGGTCCTGCTTCGCTCAATGCGGTGCCGCGGCGTCTGTGGGAAATCGAATTCCTTCGTCTGGTATAGACGCCGGATTTTGCACTAGACCTGAGACCTGCGCTCACCGATTAGATCTCCCCGGCTAATAATAGAAAAGTGAGAATTGCCTAATAATTATAACAGAGCTTCCTGAGAAGCTCTGTAAAGGCTTCCTGGCCTGTGTTCGCATTTTGCAAGCGCAACTGCGAAAGCTTTCTGCAGCTCAGCCGTTCAAATTGCGATTGCCGGGGGGTAAAAACGCGCAGTATGCAACATCTTGTCCCAAATTCTTGAGCGAAACCTGATGCAACCTGACGGCATCCTCCAGTCTGCGTGCACGTCCGCCAAGAGCAGGCAGTGCCAATGGATCAGGCAGTAACTTCGGTGCGACAATCCAGATGATTTCGTCGACCAGTTCTTGATCGATCATATTGCCGGCCAGGTTGCCGCCCCCTTCGCACAAGACAGTGTTGATGCCTCTTTCGGCTAACTGTCTCAACCCTTCTTCCAGGTCGAGAACAATCGACTCTCGGTTTTGCTCTTTGTCTTCTTCTCTGCGCAAGGGCACACCGGCAGCGAGTTGGGAAACTTTTGCCGTCGGCTTCGAGATTTCATAGGGCAAGCCTATCAACTCGACAAGAGGGAGATCGACCAGTTTTCGGTCCGCTCTGTCCTCGCGTGTCAAAACCAAGGTGCGAGCACTGCTCTGGTGCGTGTATATCTTGGCTTCGAAAGAAACAGTCAGATCTTTGTCGACGAGCACCTTGACCGGGTCTCTGCTGCCTTCCACGTCCCGAACGTTGAGGGTGGGGTTGTCGATCAGCGCCGTATTTGTTCCGACCAGAACAGCGTCAAATTGATTGCGCAATTGATGCACATACTGCCTGGCCTCAGGGCCTGTTATCCATCTGCTGCCACCGTGACGGTCTGCGATTTTGCCATCGAGAGTGGTGGCAAGCTTCAAACATACCCAGGGTAATCCGGTTTTGATTCGTTTGATGAATCCACGATTGAGCGCGGCGCACTCTTTTTCCAAAACTCCGGAAATGACTTCCACGCCTGCATTCTGTAATGCCTTGATTCCACCGCCGGCGACTGCAGGATTTGGATCAACCATGCCGCAGACGACTCTTTTTATGCCGCAGGCTATTACCTTGTCGCTGCAAGGCGGAGTTTTTCCGTGATGGCAGCAGGGTTCTAAATTTACGTAGAGCGTGCCGTTCTTGGCTTTAGCACCGGCTTGTCTGAGGGCGTGAACCTCTGCGTGCGCCTCTCCGTGTTTCTGGTGGAAGCCCCGGCCGACTATCTGTCCTTGGGAGTCCAGCACGAGCGCGCCCACCATTGGATTCGGAGACGTGCGTCCATGTGCTTGATCTGCCAGAAGCAGGCATTCACGCATGTATTCTTCATCAGTCCTCGAACTCATGAGAAGAAGACTTCAGCCACTTTGTAGAGGTCCATATCCAGGGACTTGATTTTGCCGACGCCATCGCTGATGGCGACGTCGACAACATGATTGCCTTGCAGCGCCACCATGCGGCCGAATTTCTTTTCGTGCACAAGGTCGGTGGCTTTCACACCAAATCTGGTGGCAAGCACGCGATCGAATGCGGTTGGAGAACCGCCGCGCTGAATATGACCGAGCACAGTCGCTCTCGTTTCGTAGCCTGTTTCTTCTTCAATCAGTTTGGCCAGTCTTTCGCCGATGCCCGTGCGCTTGTTGCCATTGATTGTCACGGGAGGCACTTCTTCATCGCCTTCCAAACGGGCGCCTTCTGCCACTACCAGGATGGAATAGTCTCGACCTCTGGCATGACGTTTTTTGATCGACTCCGCGATCTCTTTGAGCTTAATCGGTTTTTCCGGAACGAGCACGAAGTCCGCACCACCGGCAATACCGCCATAGCAGGCGATCCAGCCGGCATTGCCTCCCATCACTTCGCATACAAGGACGCGGTTGTGCGATTCTGCCGTAGTGTGCAGCCTGTCGATCGCTTCCATAACTACATTGACGGCTGTGTCGAAGCCGAAAGTAAAATCAGTAGAATTCAGATCATTGTCGATGGTTTTGGGAACGCAGACGATTTTGATCCCGTGCTTCGAACTGAGTTCTTCTGCAATATTGAGCGTTTCGTCTCCGCCAATTGCAATCAAAGCGTCCAGACGATGTTTTTCCATCTGCTCGGCTATTTTTTCCGGACCGCGCTCGGTCTTGAAAGGATTGGCGCGCGATGTTCTCAGTATGGTTCCGCCTCTGTGGATCAGCCCGCCGGTGCCTTGCAGGGTCAATGGCATGACCATGCCTTCCATCGGACCGCGCCAGCCTTCGAGAAAACCGACCACTTCCGAGCCGTGTTCCATGACAGAGCGCCTCACGATGGCGCGGACCACGGCATTCAAGCCGGGGCAATCTCCTCCACCTGTAAGGATTCCAATCCGCATAATTTAGCCCACAGGAGTGACATGCCAGAAACTGGCTCGAAGTAAAGAGCCGATTTCAAGCGACATTAGTATACCGGCATTGTCAGCGGCCCTAGCATTTGATTGATTTTGGGGCGTCCTGAGACAGTGCCGAAAAGGCAGAAATCGTGACGGACAAGGCGAAAAGGCGAGTTAAGCTCTGTGAAACACCTGATTGACGGTCGCCAAAACTGGTGAATTAAGGCTGTTTATTGCGCGCAATTTTAAGCTTTTCCGAATTCCGAGACGATCCAAGCCGGAAGGTTCTACATTTATAAGATGCCAGAGCCGGTGATTGGGGCTGGTCGCTCTCTTGTAAACAGGAGAGGCTGAGCCGCCCGCCGACCCGGCGTTCAAAAGCAACGCGCACAGTGCGCCCCGGATACACGAACGCACACCCGCACAAAGAGTGATTGCGCTCCCAAAGGAGGAACAGGTCTTGAATTTATACGAGTGGGAAGCCAAGAAGATTTTCCAGGAGCACGGCATTCCGGTTCCGCCGTCTCATCGCATCACCAAGCCGGAAGAATTGAGAAAGGTTCACCTCGGCTATCCACTCACTCTCAAGGTGCAAGTGCAATCCGGTGGTCGCGGCAAGGCCGGCGGCATTCAGTTTGCGCAAGACTTGAAAGACGGCGAAGCCAAAGCCAAAGACTTGCTCAAGATGGTGATCAACGGCTCCAAAACGGAAAGCCTTTTGATTGAGCCCAGACTGAAAATCGCTCGCGAAATCTACCTGTCCGTTACCCTGGACAGAAGCCGCGGCTGCGCAATCTTCATTGCTTCGGCAGAAGGCGGTATTGAAATCGAATCTTCGACCAATGTCGTCACGATGCCGATTCCTTACCCCTATCACGATTATGTCGGTCGGGATCTTGCGAAGCAAATCGGCTTGACCGGCACCTTGCTCAACAAGTTTGCCGATCTCGCCAACAAACTCTACAGACTCTTCGAATCGAAAGATTTGGAATTGGCGGAAATCAACCCGCTCATCGTAACCGACGGCGATGAAGTCCTCGCTCTCGACGGCAAAATAACCATCTGCGACGACGCTCTCGGTCGTCACAAGTGCTTCGCCGGCTGGCAGGAAACCCACATGCTCGACTTGTCCGAAAGAGAGAAGCGCTCGAAGCGCGCCGGTCTCAACCTCGTCGAACTGGACGGCAATATCGGCATCCTCTGCAATGGCGCCGGCTTGACCATGGCTACCATGGACCTCGTCAAAGCCTTCGGCGGACAACCAGGCAACTTCCTGGATGCCGGCGGCGGTTCGGACACGGAGAAGACTCTCGAAGCTCTCGAAATCGTGCACGACAATCCGAAGTGCGACGTCATTCTCGTCAACATCTTGGGCGGCATCACCGCTTGCGATGAAGTGGCACAAGCCCTCGTTGCTTTCATGAAACGGCATCCTGAGCGCAAATTGATTGTTCGCCTGCGTGGCAACAACCAGGACGTCGCAGAGAAAATGCTTGCCGAATCTGGTCTGAAGCTTTATCCGGAACTCGAAGCCGCAGTGAAGCAAGCCGTTGAGCAGTCCAAAGTTCCAGCCGGCGCTGGTCGCTAAAGGGAGCGCACGCAGTGCGCTCCATCAAACCTACAGGAGAAAAACCCAAAGTGATTCTGATTAACAAAGACACCAAAGTCATCGTCCAGGGCGCGACCGGCAAGATGGGTTCCGCTCACACCAAGCGCATGATCGCCTACGGCACCAAAGTTGTCGGCGGCGTCACGCCCGGTAAAGGCGGCACCAAAATCGAAGGCATCCCGGTTTTCGACACCGTCAAAGAAGCCTTCCAAGCTACCGGCGCCACCACATCCGTCATCTTCGTTCCTCCCTTCCTGGCACTCGATGCCGGTTCGGAAGCGCTCGATGCCGGAGCTGAATTGATAGTGCTCATCACCGAAGGCATTCCTCCGCAAGATGCCGCCAAGCTTGTCGCGCAAGTGAAAGCTAAAGGCGCCAAATTGATCGGACCCAACTGCCCCGGCGTCATCACCCCCGGCGAGTGCTTAATAGGCATCCTGCCCGGCTCGATCTTCAAATCGGGACCGGTCGGAATGGTTAGCCGCTCCGGAACACTCACCTACGAAATCGCTCTTGCCCTGACCGAAAGCGGACTGGGACAATCGACTTGCGTAGGCGTCGGCGGCGACCCGATCAAAGGCATGGGCTACGAAGAAGCGCTCTCTCTCTTCAAAGACGATGCCAAAACCGAAGTGATTGTTCTTATCGGTGAAATCGGCGGAACCGCTGAAGAAGAAGCCGCCGCCTACATTAAAGCCAACGTTAAGAAGCCGGTCGTTGCTTACATCGCCGGTCAGACCGCCCCTCCCGGCAAGCGTATGGGACATGCCGGAGCGATCATCTCCGGTGGAAAAGGGACGGCTCAATCCAAGATCGATGCTTTTGAAAAAGCCGGCATCAAGGTAGCGAAGACTCCTTCGGAAGTAGCGAAGTTCGTCGCCGAGGCCAGCAAACAGGTCGCCCGCGCTTAAGTAGAGAGCGGCGACAAAGCAACCATAATTAAATATTCGCGCTCCGAGCTTCTCGGGGCGCGTCTTTTTTTGTCGTACTTGGAGTTCTATAGCTGATAACTAAAGCTCTCACTTTTATATCTATCATGAAGAGGGAACATATTATTCAGTGAAAAGAGTAAGAAGTGTTTTGTCGAACCTATCGACGCCCGGCTCTCATCTAAAATGTCAGAAGAGAGTTCGGCTAAGAAACTGAATCATTCGATTCGTAGATTTCGAAACCACAAGCTTTACTGGAGACCACCATGGACAACGGAGACCGCACCCAAACATCCCCGGTTACCCAACCGAAAAGAGCTCTTGTTCTTCCCGGAGGAGGCGGCAGAGGTGCTTACCAGGTAGGTGTCGTTAAGGCACTGTACGAAAAGGGTCTCAAGTTCGACATGGCATTCGGCACGTCCATCGGCGGCATCAACGCCGCCATTGTTGCCCAAGGCGGTATCGAGAGACTGGAAGAACTCTGGTGCCAGATTCGGGCCAACGACATTTTCAAACTGCCTTCCCCCCATCAGATGGGTCGCATGCTCCTCGGTCACAAGCTTGGCTTGCTGGATAGTTCACCGCTGGAGGAGGTGCTTCGCCGTGAAGTCAACCTGCCGAAGCTGCGCGCCACCAATATGCAAATCGGCTGGTGCGCGACCGATCTCTGCAGTCTGGAAACCAAACTTTTCATGATGGATGACATCATGTCGACGAATGAATTGATTGATGTCCTGATGGCTACTTCAGCTATCCCGATGGCTTTCCCCCCGCGCCATATCAATGGTCATGGGTTGTGGGTGGACGGTGGACTGGTGCGCAACACGCCAATGGAAACAGCCATTCAAATGGGAGCCGACGAGGTCTATATGGTGCTCTTGCATCCTGAAAAGATCAATGTCTGCCCGACTAATATGTTCGAGGTAATCGTGCGCTGTCTGGACATCGTTCTGGATGCGTCGGCCCGCAAGGAAATTCAAACGGCAGAATTGTACAACCGCCTGGTCGCGGAAGGAAATATCGAGTCCAAAGGCAGGAAAAATGTCGACATCAGGGTTTTTCAACCGAAACGAGCGGTCAATACGACCCTTCTTGAAATCGACCCGCACCGCTCTCGCAAGCTGATCACCCAGGGCTACGAAGAAGCCATGGAGCTGATGGCCGACTATAAGCCCGGTGACAAGGATAAGGAGCCGGAAGCTTCGCTGGCCTCCTGAGCTGAGCCGGAGGCGCTCACGTGGCTGCACCACTACCAGCGGTGCATTGAATGCTGATCAAAGGCAATTATGCTAGTAGCCGAATCCGTTCTTGCGAAGGTGGATCATCGGCTCCTCTTCGGTCAACTGCTCGCCGTCGATAGCTTCGGCGATAAGAAGTTGATGGTCGGTTGCAGGAGCATAAGACAAGACCTTGCAGGTCATGTATGAAACGCCGTTGGCCAAGACCGGATGCTGCGTTCCTTCTTTGAGCGCTATGCCTTCATAGCGATCCATTCCTTCCTGGAAAGGCTTTGCGAAGCTCTTGTAGACGTCCATATTCGCCTTGGACATGACATTGACCACAAACGTGTCACCCGGCTTCAGAACCTCCAGCAGGGGTCTCTTGTTGTTGACTGCAACCACGACTACGGGGGCGTCGAAACCTCCCTGCATCACAAAAGTCGAAAGCATGCCGTCTTTCTTGCCGTCTTTAGTGAAACTAACGAGAAAAACACCGGACGCAATGCGACCAAGTGCTTTCCCAAGGTTTTCCTTCTGTGCCGTTTGCGTAGTCACCGCTTATCTCCTGGATTGGTTCTGGATTGCCAATTATACAGTCTAAGCGCAGGCGGCAGGAATATTAAGAACCCGATGTCGTTCCATTATTGGTCTCAAGCGTGCTGGCGTCCTTGAGTCCTGCGGCGACCAGCGAGGAGTCGGCAGAATCGTTGTTGGTCACGACCGGAGCGGTGGCTGATGGCTTTGTTTCTGACTTCGCCTGCGGTTTGCCGAATGTCTTTTTAATCGGTTGTTTCCTGCCGTGGCGCATATGCCAGAGCATGATTGTCTTGGCCAGTTTGTCCGGATCGTGATGCCCTATGGCTTTCTGGCTGAGCAGAGAGCGTTTGATTACGACCACTCCTAATTCGCGCACTCGATCATTGTCGAGTACGACCGGCTTGACATTATCCGGAAGTTTTCCTTCGAGATCCGGCGTCTGATCGTTGACCAGTACAGCTTCCATCAGCCTATAGCCCAGGTTTGATGGTGTTCCGGAATGAGAAAGAATCGCTTCTACGTGATCGCCCACGCTGTATCCGGTGGTTTCTCCCATTTGGGTCAGTACGTTCGTGACATAGATCTTGTCGGCGTTGGAGTCGCGAATGGCTTGAGGAATGCCCTCTACCAGCAGGTTTGGAATAATCGACGTGTACAAACTGCCGGGACCGAGAATGATCAGATCGGCTGCATGGATCGCATCAATCGCTTCCGGCGTCGCTTTTGGTTTTGCCGGTTTAAGCGAAAGCGACTTGATTCTTCCACCGGCTTCGGTGATGTGCGACTCGCCCTCGATCACCGAACCATCGGACATTTCAGCGACCAAAGAGAAGTTGACGAGGGTGGATGGCAGCACCTGCCCGCAACTGTTGAGAACACGGCTGGCTACTCTCGTCGCCTCCAGCATGTCACCATTGGTGATGGCACATACGGCGGTGAGGAACAGATTGCCGAACGAGTGACCTTCCAGTCCGCCCCCGGAATCAAACCGATAGCGGAATAAGTCGGTAACAAGACCTTCTTCGTCTGCCAGGGCGGTGATGCAATTTCTCAAATCGCCTGGAGGCAGAACACCAAGCTCCTGCCTCAATCTTCCGGACGAACCGCCGTCATCACCGACAGTGACGATGGCAGTGATGTTGTTGGTAAACATCTTTATGCCGCGCAAGAGATTAGACAATCCGGTGCCGCCGCCAATCACTACTACGCGCGGACCTCTGGCCAGGTGCCGTTTTCTGTAGAGAACATCGGGGATGGATTCGCGTTCGTTGGGAACATATGCGCCAACTACAGAGAGAGTCATCTTATATATGGCGATGCAGACAATCAGTGCCCCGCCTAATATGACTACGAATCCGCTTCGTTTGTGCGGAACGAGATCGGCTGCTGTTTCCAGTGTCTCCCGAATTATCATCGAGGTGACATGGACAGGGTGATAGCCGAGATAGAGAAAGATGCCCACAACAATGACGGCGATGCCGGCCAATATGATCACTATCCAGCGCTTTAAGCCGGGCAGCATCATTCTGGCCATCCTGGAATTCAGCGTTCCTTTCATCTGGCACCTTCCCTGGCTCCAGCGGCATGCCGGTGTCTGCCACCATTGGCGGTGACGTCGGCGGCTTCGTCGAGTTCTCTGTGGACGACACGCACGTGCGCATCGGGAATGCCGCTAGCGAGAGCTTTTGCCACGGTTTCGGCGATGGTCGCCGAGCGGTGCTGCCCGCCCGTGCAACCGAAAGCGATAGTAAAGTGTTTCACTTTCGACTCGGTGAATTGCGGAATGATTTTGAAGCAAAGTTCGAGTATGGAGGTGAGGAAGTCTTGAGCAGGCTCCTGCTCCAGGACGTAGTCCTGAACAGACTTGTCCAGTCCGTTCAGTGGGCGAAGCTCTTCCACCCAGTAGGGGTTTTTCAGGAAGCGCACGTCGAATACGGCATTAGCGCTGGGCGCTTCGCCGCGTTTGTAACCGAATGACATAACCGTCACTTCCACGCGGTCAGTTTCGGAGCCATTTGTATCGTTATTCTTCACTGCTTCCGTTTCCGGCGATTTCCCTCTCATGGTTCACCGCTCTTTCCATGCCATTGAAGTATAGGGGGATTATTGAGTCCTTTGCAAATCGCCCGTATTCGCCTTTAATTCGGGCTTTTCGCTGGTTTCGTACAAATTGCGGAGCTTTTCCACCCATTGGGTTGTGTGCTGGGTGGCAAGCTGTTTGTCCAGTCCATAGGCCGAGCAGGTTTCTGCCGTCCAGCCGCCGGTGAAGGTAAAACGAGCGATTGCATGCTTGCAATACGCGCAGGTGAGCTGATGCCCGTCCAGCGCCGTTGCCCATATAGCTTGAGCGTCAGCAATCTGCAGATTTGCAAGATATTTGTCCGGTTTGGACAAGCCCAGCTTCAAGCCCAGCATCCGCAAAGAGTGCCGGCAGTTTCTAAAAAGGTCGGCTGGTTTGGCAACCAGACCTTGAAAAAGATGTGACGGCTTGAGAAACATATTGAACCTGGCGAATCTAGACCGCTTAGCCGACGACCGGAGTGTGGTCCTTTATCTTGATGGTTTGACCGGAATTGGCCAGCTCGCTTTCCAGCGCTTCTACATCGCCGGCGATAAAGCCGTTTTTCACAAGTTCGAGATCGGCGGCGATTGGCGAAACGGCTTTGTTGATGAAGAGTTCACCATCCAGGTGGTCTATTTCATGCTGTATGGCGCGACAGAGAAGGTCGCCTTCGGCAGTCATTTTGACGTCTTTGCCTGCCAGATTCTGATATTTGACGACGATGCGATTGAAGCGCCTTACTTCGAAAAATACGTTCGGAAAGCTCAAGCAGCCCTCGAGTCCTACCAGCGAACCTTCCTTTTCGACAATTTGAGGATTGATAAATACGATTGGCTGATTCGGCTCGTCTTCGCCGGACACGTCGATAACCATAATGCGCTTCGAGACGCCGATTTGCGGCGCTGCCAGTCCGACGCCGTTTTCGTCGTACATGGTTTCGAGCATGTCGTTAGCCAGCTTTCGGACCGAAGAGTCAAAGGTCGTGACCTTCTTAGCCTTCTGCAATAAGACTTGCTCTGGGTAATACCTCAACCGCAGCTTAGCCATCTAAAGGTGTCCTCCTCGCTCCCGCCACCGGGGCTGGGCTGTGAAACCGCGCCCTATTGGGCGTCTCCAAAGAATATTATCACATGCTCGTGGGTGTTCTTGACTACTTTCTGTCTTGATTTTCGCATGATTCGAGCCGGAAAAACCGCTCTGAAAAGTAGTGTTGAGCGTTTTCGTCCCTCATTTCAGCTGCATCTTAAGCCCCGCACACATGAGAAAGACTGCATTTGCGGCTTGAGCGACGATTTGATTGGTTTCGCCGAGCAGGTCGCGATAGGAGCGGGCCAGGGCGTTTTCAGGGACTATGCCCGAGCCGACTTCATTTGTTACGGCGACAAAATTGACTTGAGGGCGTCTTTCCATCGCTTCCAGTACCTTGCCAATCTCGGCTGTTACCTGAGTACGAGCCTCCGGAAAGCGCGTTCCTTCACCGTTGGTTTTGAGAAGAATGTTGGAAACCAGCAAAGACAGGCAGTCTATGATGCAGGTCCGCTTCTCGTCGGCAAGCTCCAGGATAGCTCCGCTCAAATTGAAAGGCGCTTCTATTGTGGTCCAATCTTGCGGCCTCCTGGCTCTGTGCAGGCCGATGCGCATAACCGTCTCGGCATCATCATGCATCTCTTCCATGGTGGCCAGATATACGACAGGAGTGTTGGATTCTCTGCCGAGCTGCTCAGCCAGCAAGGATTTACCGGAGCGCGCCCCGCCGGTTATCAATGTCAGATTGCTTAAGCCTTGTACTTTCGCGGTATTAGACAATTTTTCAAATTCTCCTGGTCCGCGCTTTGCTTTGAAACCGCTGACGTTTGTTATCTTTGAGTTGAGCATTTAGTATGCCTTCCCTCCAGTTTTCTTGTCTATTTCACAGCTTCCTTAAGTTACAGAACTCCAGATAGTGGCCAACAAAAGTCGCAACAGCCGCTCCAACGCTATCGCAGGCGACAGTGTCAATTCACAGCGCGCGCTCAATGAGATGTATCAACATTTCATGGCCGGATATGTGCGCCGTATTAATGAAGCTACGGTCAATGTCACCATAGGCGGGGTCAGGATCGGATCAGCCAAATATACTCGCCTGGCTCAAATCAACCTGAAATCTCGCATTATTACCTTCTCGCGGCATGCTATCGAAAATGTGCCCGAGCGCGGCAGAAGATACCTGGTATTGCACGAGTTGTCGCATGTTTTGGAGGCCAGTCACAATAAGAAATTCTGGTCTTATGTCGAACGTTACGAACCCGAATATCAGAAGATAGGCAAGGAGCTGGACAGAGCGTTCAAGCGCAATGTGCGCGCCGATATAGAAACGCGCGCGGCGGAGGAATTGCTGAGTGGAAGAACCGCACAGGAAAAACTCGAGCAGCTTAAGGGTATTGCAACACCACGCTTGATGGGCGGTCTGGCTAAAGGCAAAGAGAGTATTCTCGATGTCAATAACGAATCGGTGTTGATCACCGGACAGGCGGCGCTGGCGCAATTCGAGTCCGATGACGACGACGAATCCTATATCTGCATGGAAGACGAATTCGGCATGTACGACGATGGCGGCGTCATCAGCGGCGGCTCGGCCTTTGGCGGCAATTATGATGAAATCTCGGAATCTGACTTTGACTAAGAGGTCTTGGACTGAGTCAGCTCTGGTTGCAAAGCGACCTGTGAAAAGTCTGGTGTGTTAAGCCGCTTGTAAAGGTTGTCGGCTCGGTCAGAGATGTGTTTTGATGCTCAAGAGCATATCCAGCTGCCAATTTCTGGCTTTCGATCATACTAATTTATTATCAGGAACACTGCTCAAAGCCCCACGGTAGCGGGGCAGAAGCGATAGAATGACGTTGTCTATTGCCGGACTGGGCAGTTTGAGCAGGGTTGATCAATCCTGGGTTCAAAGAGTCGTCAAAGACGGTTCGACGCGATGAGCACACGCAATGCGCTCACATAACAAGGAAAACAAAACCTCTTATGAGTAGAAGACGAGTCGTGGTGACTGGCATCGGTGGCGTTACGCCTATCGGCGTAGGCCGCGAGGATATGTGGAAGGCTCTGCTAAACGGCGAGAGCGGTGTTAAGCGCATCAGTCACTTTGATCCTGATGAAATTGGCTTGGACGTCAAAATTGCCGCCGAGGTCAAAGGCTTCAATATCGCCGACTTCTTCCCGGACAAGCGCAAAGTCGGCTCAATGCTGAAAGAGATGGATCGCGTCACTCTCTTTTCCATGGCAGCCGCCAAACAAGCTTTGGAAGACGCCAAGTTGGAAATCAAAAACACAGTTGCAGAACGTGTCGGTACCTTCATCGGTACAGGCGTAGGCGGTTTGATTACGACTACCGGTGACCATATCAAACTCATGGCCGGCGGACCGAAGAAGATCGGTCTGAGATCGATCATCCGCTTGATGCCCAATGCTTCGTCCGGTCAGGTTGCCATCGAGTATGGTGCAAAGGGCCGGGCCAAGAATGACAGTACCGCTTGCGCAAGCGGCCTCGATTCATTGCTCGATGCTTTTATGTACATTCAGAGCAATCGCGCCGACGTGATGATTTCAGGCGGTTCTGAAGCCTGCATCAATCAGTTCAGCGTTGCTTCGTTCAACAACATGATGGCTTTGTCGAAACGCAACGACGACCCCGAGAGTGCTTCGCGTCCATTCACCGGTGACAGAGACGGATTTGTCATTGGCGAAGGATCGGTTGTTCTCATCCTCGAAGAGTTGGAGCACGCACTCAAACGCAATGCCACTATTTATGCTGAAATAGTCGGCGGCGGCGCATCCTGCGATGCGACCCACATTGTCGCTCCCGATGAGTTTGGCGATGGTGCCGCAAGAGCAATCAGCGAAGCTTTGAGAGATGCTGAAATCGATCCGACTGCGATCGACTACATCAATGCGCACGGCACTTCGACTCCTTTGAATGATGAAAGAGAGACTCTGGCAATCAAGAAAGTCTTCAAGGAGCATGCGTATAAAGTGGCGGTCTCCAGCACCAAATCGATGGTCGGCCACTTGCTTGGTGGAGCTGGCGCAATCGGCGCTGCGGCTACTGCGCTGACCTTATTCGAGCAGAAGATCCACCCGACTATCAATTACGGAACTCCTGATCCAAAATGCGATCTGGACTATGTGCCCAACGTGTACAGACAGGCGCCTGTTAAGCATGCGCTTTGCGAAGCGCTCGGATTCGGTGGACACAATACCGTACTGGTCATGAAGTCCTACGCCTAAAACCGCGGTTCAATTATTTTTTGATTACAAACCGGCGATCGGTGAGTTTTTCACCGTTGCGCTTTAGTTGTTCGTCGTAGATTTCTACCGTCTGTTTTTCAGGGAAGTTCTTGAAAATTTGAGCGGTTTGAACCTGCAGATTTTGAGCAATCATGGCGCCAACGTCTGACGAGCGTGGAGTGATTCCTCTGAGAATAAACTCGTTAGTCGAGCCGCCAAACACGCCGAGAATAGTGTGTGTGGCAGATTTGAGCGGCGTTATTGCCGCATCCAATACTTTGCCTGGAATCGATGTACGCTTTGCTGTGTAGAAGAACGCATCGCCCCAAGGTTTTGCAAACATCGTTCCGGGCCTGCCAAAGAAACCCCCAACTAAAGATCCGCTGACAAAGCTGTTGTCCAGCGGATCTTTGTAGATCGGTCTGACGACCATATTCTCGAATGTAGGAGCGATGGTGTTGCCTTGCTTGTCTTTGGCTTCACCGTTGAGCATTTTGGGCCACAGTCTGGAATATGCATCGGCTGCGTCAGTGAATGTCGTTACCGTACCCATGCCCGTCGCACCAGCAAAAGCTCTGCGCATGGTGATTGCGCCGGAGGAAAGATTTTCCGCTGCCGTGAAAGGCTGACCGGCAAGATTGTAGACGCCTTTGACAGGATTGAGTTTTGAGAGGAAAGAACCACCCGTCTCGAATTTCGCGGACATATTGCCCAGCGCTAATGCACGTTGGCTAGGTGTGGCTGCGGCTGCCCATTCTCCGAATGTGGTCGTGGTCTTGGGCAAGATCAAGCCGGGATTTGCTTCTCTAAGTTTTGCGAGATTGACGATTTCGTCGGCCGTTCCTGTTGTTTTTGCCGCTCTTGCAGTGGCGGTTTCTGCTGTAAACCCTCGCAGCACCACTTTGTCACCGATTGCCTTGGGCAGTGAGAAGAACGCCTTCATTGCAATCGAAGAGGCGAAGCCGTTGGCGATGCTCATCGTCAGTGTCTCGTCGTTTCTGCCGTATACGTTGGTCATCATCTGGTTGCGTGTGACAGAACCAATCGTGCCAGCGGCTGCAAACTCGGTAACTTTGCCAAGTGTGCTAAGCTCTCCTGCTGCATTGCCCGCTTTGTAGAGAGACGGTGCAACCTTGGCAACGAGCTTGCCTGCGCCAAATCTCGAAAGGGCTAGTGTGGCAAGAAGACTAGCTCCTGCAGCGGCAAAATTCGATACACCGCTTTCCCATCCGTAAGATTTTTCCTCTTTGCGCTCAGCAATGGCTTTGGGCGAATTGGCATCGACTGTGGCACGGAAGACAGCTAATTCGGCATCTTTTGATGGATCTTTGCCAAGGTCGATACCGAGAATTTCTTTGTACTTAGCATCGATTTCGGCAATGACTTTATTCGCTTCCTCAGGCTTGAAGACTTTGCTCACATCAGGCACGAATTTGGGAATGCCGTCTTTCGTGGTCGATGATGCCATGTCAGCTGTGCCGTCTTCTTTCATGGTTGGTCTGACGTAAAATTCCATCAAATCCTTGCGAGCCGTGATGGGAGTTTTGATAGCACCAGCGATGTCGTTGCCTTGCGCGTCTTTGCCGCCGAGGATGGACGCGGAATATGCGCTCAATACATTGATTGCGCTTTGATCATTGGTCTTGCCCAGCTCATCTGCGATCAGTTGGATTTGCTTTTTCATTTCCCTGACAGGAATTGCGTCAGCCGCCTTGACTGCGTCTTTGTACGCTGCCTCTGCCGACTCATTCTGCTCGTATTGTCTGAGCACTGTCGCATAGCCTGCTTGATCCTTTTGAATGCTCCCTGAGCGCAATTGGAATGGCAGCAAGGATGCTCCGAATCGATTCATTATTTGGCCATGAACGGCCAGGCGCTCTTCGCTGGTCAGTTGTCTGCCTTCGAAGGTATTGGTCTGAAGAATATTCTGCAGCTGGCGAATTTCAGCGACTGTTTGTTCTTGATTGTAATTCTTGTCGGCAAAGTCAATTGCCTGGAGGAATGCTGCTTTGCCTGCTTCAATGTCGCCCGTCGCCATGATTTGTCCGGCTTTCTGCAACTGCTTTTGAATTGTCGCAATAACGTCTCCGCCTGCCTCGGTAGGCTTGGGCTGTTCGATCTGGGTGACTTCGCTTGTTCGTACTGCAGGGCGGTAGACCTGCTGCTCTTCTTTGGCTCTGTCCATTCTGTGTTTGAAGTGCTGGTAGCCGTTAGAAGCTTCCAAGTCTTCTGGCGTCAACGATGCCATCATTGCACGGAATCTGCTCGCCAATGCAGCCTTCTCTTGTGCAGCCAATTGCAATGTCTGGCTATCGTAAGAGTCTACGTCCTTTTGTGGCGCTCTATAGATAGATGCGACCTGGTCTTTGATGCCGTTTGCGGCACCCAGAAGGAAAGCGTTTAGTAAGTGTGCATCGTTTGGCTCAGTGCCGAAGTCTTTGTAAGACGCCGGATTGGCGTTGTAGCTGTTATCAAATGCAATATCTACTGCCATGAAATTACTCCTTTAGAATCCGCGGGGATGAGAATCTATAGAACGTGTAGTTCCATACTTCAACACCTGGATGCCGCAAGGGAATATCGGCAGTCTTGGTTAATGTATGCAGAGCAGCTTCCGGTTATGAACCCTCGGCTTTTCGATTTATCTATGGGAAGAAGAACTGTTTAGCAGCTTTTTGTTCTTGTTTGAATGTATACGCATGACACGGAGTTTTCGACAGAAAGCCGGACATTTTAAATACAATCTCGAGAATTTCTTAGACGGCAGCCGTTGGCGAATTATCGTCCTGATTGCCTTGCTGTTGTTGCTGTTGAGCCGCTGAAGCTGCCAGAGCCAAACTTGCCGGGTCTACGCGACCGGCGGATTGAGCTGCGGCGTTTGAACCACCGAAACCAGGCTGGTCATTTTCAGGATGATCTTCCAGGTGCGAGAAGTTGCCATAGACGTGTTTTCCACCAGGTTCGCCGGTGGTTAATTTGCGGCCGGTATTCCAGCTCACGACATTCTGCCATGCTTTGGATGAGCCTGAAGTGTACGCGGCGGCCAGTGAGTTCGCAGCGGAATTGCCGTACGGATTGGCTCTCAAGTTGTTCTGGCTATAGGACATGTTATTGCTCATGTCTCTGATCTTGTTGATGTCGAAATTGGTTGTGGCCGGTTTTCTCTTATTGCCGGCTTCATCCATGCTGTTGATGTTGGTGGCGCGGACACGAGCTTGTGGTGTCACGAAGACTTGCTGGCTCGATTCCTGCACGGCTGCCGGTGTTCCCGGTCCGCGCGTCGGTCCCATCGGATTGCCGTATTGAACCTGGTTTTCGTGCTCTTTTTTGACGCGCAATTGTCCGATGCTGAGCTCATCTTTGCGGCGAGTCCATACAGCCTGAGCTTCTGCATTTTCGGCTGTGCGCTCGGCGATGATTTGTTTGATTTGCTCTCTTAAAGCATCGATTTGTGCTTGGTCTTTGCCGCGGATGTAGTCGGCAACTTTCGCTGCCAATTGAGCGCGGTAGCTTTCGCGATCGGCCTCGGTTTTGGCAGAGATTTCTCTTTCCATCAACTGAGCGATCACATACGGAGCATTGACCTCGTCATAGATGTAATCCTGCGCTTTCTCTTTGAGCGCATAGCCGCTATAGCCGAGAATTCCCAGACCTGTTGCTGCGGTGAGGACATCTTTGACCAGTTTGTGGCGCATTGCTTCTTGAGCCAAGTTCGGATTGGCGAGCAATGCAGCTCTATCTTGAGTCAAACCTCTGACCGAGAATTTGACCTGGTTTTCCATGATATTGCGATTGAAGCGTTCGGCCGCATCCAGCAATTGACCTTTGTTGGTTTCCAAACCGGCAATTGGCCTGACATTGAATGCACCGGCTTTGACTTGCGAGATCAAAGACTGACCGCCGTCCAGTCCGCCGAATGCTCTTTGCGCAAGTGTGTTTTTGCCGTAATAGCCCTGTTCGTTGACCAGGCGAGCGGCCCAGTGGTCGAGAATGCTTTCGCGCAATTTGAGTAATTGATTTTGCACTGCAGGAGGCGAAATCTCATACATGTTGGCGATACTATTCAGTGCGTTCTTATAAGAAGCCACCTTTGCGGAATTGGCAGCATCCATGTAGGCTTTGAATTGCGCTTCAAACGCGGCTGCTCTGGTATTCTGCATCGTTTGAGCAGTCTTTTCGAAACTTTCGACGGTTTGTCTCAGCGTTTGCAGATTTCTTGCTTCGACTTCGCTGAGAGCTACAGCCGGTTTGAATTCATTGAGCTTTTTGGCAGCTGCGCTGACGTCGGCAATATTGCCCTCGCCATCGGCAAACTTTCTAATGGCCGTGTTGAATTCGGCTGACAGTTTATGAACTTCAGAATCAGATTTGAAGCCGAGTCTGGCGGCATCGTCGGCGACATTTCTAAGTTCGCGAGTGGCTTTGATCGCATCATCGGCAACCGCCAGCTTGCGGGAGTCGGCTATGGCTGATGCTTTCGACTCGACGATCGCGGCCGTGCCTTTGCCCAATTCATCCAATTGTGCGGATGATTTCTTCACGAAACTCATCATGTCGCTTTCTTTGACTGTGCCTCTGGCGACGTCGTCGGAAAGTGATTTGATGACATTGAGACGTTCTCTGACGTGATTGAAATTGCCGGCGGCTGCTTCCAGATCGTCGGCTTTGCTGATCAGCTGCTGTCTTACGGTCGAATTTGCAGGCATTGCTTCGGCAATTTCACGGACATCTCTGGCCAGCTGTTTGCCGCCTTGTGCAGACATGAAGGAGGTTTGTCTTGCTGCATCATCCAGCTTCGGAGCGAGGTTTTCGACTACGTTGGTGATTGAGCGCGAGCTGTTTTCAATATTGTTCAGTCGGCGCACGTTTGCAGCTTGTTCGCCGAGAATGTCGGCATCGGCCTTCAATTTTTGAGCAATATTGGCGACATTTGATTCCGAAGCGGCAATCCTGCCTTCCGTCTTGACGGCGGCTTGCTCCATGCGCGAGACCATCTGCTGCATGTTGTCGATTTGCGGCTGATTTTTCTGAATCACTCGAGCCAGGTCGTCGCCGACTCCATCGGTTGCGGCGCGTCTTGCTGCCGCTCTTATTTCATCGAGCGCTTTGAATTCATTGCTGGAGCGTTGAGCGACCAGCTCGACATTGTCCAGAGCGTTGGTCAGTCTGGAAAGTTGTTTGTTGTCGCCTGCCTTGACTGCATCGTCAAGAACTCTGCGGAAGCCGGGCTGCAGCTCTTCCAGTCTGGCCAGACCTTTTTGAGAATCATTGACGGCTTTAGCGATCGCTTCTTTGTCGCCTGAGCGCACGGCATTGCGCAGCCTGTCGATAGCCTTGAATTCGTCTGCTTGTCTTACCGCCGCTTCCATGATGTCGGTGGTGGCAGTGATGCCGTTGGCGGCCTGTCTGGATTTGACGACGCTGCTCTCGATGGCCTGCAGTCTGCTTGTACGCTCGACGGTGCCGGCGAAATTGTCGAGACTTTGCGGGAGTTTTACCTCTGCAGCTCTGACTGCTTTCAGCGCTTCGTCCAGATTCTTGGTCAGCTCGTCTGCAGATTTGGTCGATGTCTTGAAGGCCGTTACCGCTTCTTCGAGATTACGCAGGGCTGCAACTTTTGCTTCGCCGACAACTTGAGTTTGCAAATTTCTGACAACTTGAAGAGCTTCATCGGAGCCCTTGGCGATTTCTGTGACACCACCTCTGATGGCAAAAGTGCGGGTTGCATCGGTCGCCGCGTCGGCGATTTTTGTGCCGTTGACGGTAAGCGTTTCGGTGGCTCCCGGCACTGCACGTTCCAAGACTCTCGAATTCTTCTGGATTACCAGTGCCAATTCGTCGGCAGTGACATTGCCTTTCATTGCGCCGTTGAAAGCAGCTTGTACTTCTTCTACTGCTTTCAAGTTGTTCGCATTGCCGGCCCATTTGCGTGCTGCTTCTTCGAGGACCGGGGCGGATTCGGCGATACTTCTTTCCAGAGTCAATGCCGGGCGAGCCTTTTCGACTGCTTCAACCACTTTGTTGGTTTGCGCGGTGACGTTGTCGCTGACTTTGGCCACTTGGGCCAATGCTTCGTCGACATTTCCGCCTGCTCTGGTGGCCAGAGACTTTTCGTTGTTTGCCAGATTTCTCAGGGCGGCGGTCAATTCTTCGGTGCTGCCGCTGCGACCGGCAATAAAGTCTGTAACTGCTTGTTCGACTTTGGCCACTTGCTCCGGGCTGCTTGCCTTGAGCGGCGCAAGCACATTGTCGAGTTCGGAAGTAGCTGCCTTTACCGGTTTGACCAGATCATCCATATGGTTGAAAAGTCTGGTGGCATTGACGCTTTCTGTAAGATTGGTCGCTTGTTTGACGATTTCAGGCGATATATCAGGGGTTCTTCTCAGCCTGTCAACGACTTTCGAGAAGTCTTCAGGGCCCATTGCACCGCTGGCCAACTTGTTGGCAGCAACTTTTACTTCGTCCAAAACTTGCGCCTGGACCGAACCGCTTTGCGGAGCTTCTTTCTGGATGGCTTGCTCCAGCTTGGTTGCTGCTTGTTTGGCATCATCGGCATAAGCTTCGAATCTGGTCAAAAGCCGGCGACCGACCGCTGCGCCTTCCAGTTTGGCCGCGTCCGCGATAAGGCTTTCCACCACCTGAGGGTTGAGAGCCGGCGCATCATTTCTTAAAGCTTTAACAGCAGTAATAAGTTCATCAGTTTTATTGCCGCCGCGGGCAACATCGTTTACCAGAGTCTGGATATTTTCCAGAGCTCTTGCTTCCGGCGAGTTTTTGCCGAGACCGACCGTGAGGCTTTCAAGCTTCGTGCCCATATTTTTGGCCGCGTTGTCTACCGTCACGCCCAAGGCCTCAACAGTTCCGGCTCGCTCGAGGCTGCGAAGCAGCTGATTGCTCTGACCGGTCAATTCTTGCAGTTGCGGTCCTTTTACATGCGCGGCACTGTTCTCTACAGCCTGGACAAATCTTGCCTGAGCTCCGCTTTCGCCCTTGAGCATCGCGGCGGCGGCGCTTTCCACTTCTTTGAGAGCGTTTGTTGCCGCTACGTCGGTCTTTTCAGTGGCGTTCAGCATGCGTGTAATCGAGCCGGAGAAATTTCTCGACTCGGTCAATGCTGCCGTCTTGCTGGCATCAGTAAAAGCGGCAGACGTGATATTCGCCGGTCTTACGCTTGGATAGAAGCCGTGAAGCGACTTGATTAAGCTGCTTTCGCCGGCGATGAGATTCTCGGTTCCTACGCCGACCGTGGAGGCTTTCGGCCCTCTAAAGGTCGCTGTCTCACCGAGATTGGTGGCTCGAGCGACGATATTGTCCGTAAGGCCGGCGGCCTGACCGGACTCGCGGAAGAATGTATGACTTCTTGTTGTGCCGGTCTCGGTGACGCGACCGATTGTTCTGCCGGCGTTGGCCAGTTCGTCTGTGGCTGCTGCGACGTTGTCGCCCAGTTGCAGTGCTCGGGTAGCCATACTGCCGCCGCGCAAATCGCGAACGACCGCAGTCGTACCTTTGGTCGTCAGAGCCGTTCCACCGCCCAGGGTGAGAAGGAAACTCGTGCCGGTACCGACCATGCGTGCCCTGTCGTCGGCGGTGCCGGTCGACCAGTCGGTGGCTACCTTATTGGTAAGAGTGCCCCAGTTCTTTCTTCCTTGCTCGGAGAAAGGATTCAATGCCGGAGCGGCATGGGCGACGTCGGCGGCGGTTCGAGTGAAGGCTGCGGTGATGCTGTGACCTTCCGACAGAGCTGCAATCCCGCCCTGGTCGGCTTCGCGGGCAAGGGTCGCCTTGTCCTTCTTAAATATGGTCGTAACCTGGTCAGCGAGCCCTGTCGCCGTAGCGCCCAGGAAATTGGTGACCACGCTTCCTGTCGTGGAATTGTCGGTTTTGGGAGCAGTCTGCTGTGTCTTGAGCATCTGGTCGGCACTGGTCAGCGCTTCGTTGAAACTGCTGCTTACTACGGAGCTGAAATTCAGCCCGGACGGTTTTGCCGTTGCTTCGGTTTCGGTATCGGGCGCGTTGGCGGCCAGGAGATTGTTATCTCCTCCGCTAGCGCCTGTATTTAGACCGAATCGATTGCTCATTGCTGCCCTAAATGCCTCTACGTCACTGCCTTTTCAGGTTTTTTATCGTAGCTTTTGGCGTCTTCGGCACCGAAGAAATACGGTGACTTTGAACGCATGTATCCGAGGTGGCAAGGAAATTTGACAGTTCGAGGGGAACTTTTAACCCAGAATAGTGCCAACTGAGCCCAACTTTGATGGGGAAAATACGTATGTCAGGAGGTGGACCCCCAGGAGCGGATCAGATTTAATATAAATACTGATCTACAGGTTATAAATTCCCTAGAAAGTACCCCTTTTAAACCCATGACAACCCCGAAAGGGCGTTGACGGGTGGCTAAAGAGCAGACAAAGGACAGGAAACAAGCTTGAGCTTACTCGAAAACATAGACAATATCCTGGAAAAGGACCCGGCCGCCCGCAGCAGATTGGAAGTAGTGCTCTGCTATCCGGGATTTCACGCCATTGTCGCTCACAAACTGTCCAATTTCCTCTGGCGTCGTGGACTGACAACACCGGCCCGTTGCGTGTCTCAGGCTGCTCGCGTCTTGACCGGTATCGAAATACACCCGGGAGCAACAATCGGCAAGCGCGTCTTTATAGATCACGGCATGGGAGTTGTGGTCGGAGAGACAACAATAATCGGCGACGACGTGGTTATCTACCAAGGCGTCACCCTGGGAGCCGGCGCTGCCGCCCGTATGGGCTCGGTCAGTCGCGGCAAAAAGCGGCATCCCACGCTGGGAAATGGCGTCGTTGTTGGTTCTGGTGCTGAAATCCAAGGCGACATCGTGGTGGGAGACAACGTGCGAGTCGCTTCCGGCTCGATAGTATTGAAGGATGTGCCGCCCAATTCCGTTGTAGTCGGCGTTCCGGGGCGCGTAATTTATCGTGACGGTGTGAAAGTAACCAGCGAATCGGTGCCGGACATAGAAGCTGAGGCGATCAAGAGTCTAAAACGCCGCTTGGAAAAGCTCGAGCACATGCTGGCCGTCTCTGCGGACCTCAATAAAGAGTCATTTGAAGTACCTTCTGATGATTTTTCGACCGGCGACCTCAAGGATATGGATGTGGCCGGCGACGGTGCCGACCCTGTCGATGTGTTTCTCCACGGAGCAGGCATTTAAGCGGTGGGCAGAAACGCCTTTTTAAGTGGGTAGAATAGAGGTGTCTACTTGCGTGTGCGTTTTCGGCCTTTGAAACTGATGTGAGGGGCCTTAATGGGGGTAGGCGAACGCACTTAGACCATTTGGATCTGGGACCCGGTATTTAGCGGAAAGGAACGATTACCGCATGGCAGAAAGCGAGCTTGAAAAAGCATTTTCGACACTGGCGCAGGCCTTCACTGTAACTGAAACCGAGTTGACTGAAGAAATTTCAGTCATCGAGCAGCAGATAACAAATCTCAAGGATAGAATTGCGCAGCTCAACGGCAAGCAACAAACGCTTGCTCACGACAAGTCTTCTATTCAAGAAATGTTTAGTCGTTATTGTGCCACTGAAGGTGGTGCGGGACAGCCTAAAGTGGAGTTCTAAAACGGTCTGAAAACAGCGTCTGTTTGCAACATGAAATCGACAATTCTTTGATGGCGTGTCAATTTCGATTGCCGGTCGTAATCCAAATGTTTGAAAGAAATTTCCTCGACCGTTAAGAGTCTCGACTGATGTCCGGCAATTGTCCTTTATGTGGTGCACCATTAAACCTCGGGCTCAACTTTTGCGTTGTCTGCGGTAGACGTGCAATAGGCAATGAGTCGAGCAAAATGGTAGGACTGAAGGCTGCTTCCAGGGCATCAGACCTGACACAAAAAATTGACCTCAATGATCCCCGATTCGGCAAAGCGGTAAAAAAGAAAACCCCCTTGAGATTCCGCAAAGTGCGCGGACTCGGGAATCAGGTATTTTATGTATTTCTGGGCGTTTCCCTTTTCTTTTGCGCCATTAGATATGCGCTGGAACCGAAGAGTTTTACCGGGCACGTGCAGCGCACTGTGCACATGATTATGGAAAAAAATCCCGTTCAGCACGTGCAAGGAATGCTCGGTCTGAAGCCGGAAGTGAAAAAAAAGCCCGTAGCAAAACCAGCGCCGGCTAAGACGAAGAAGAAGCGGACTCGCGGCCACAAGCGCGCCCACGCGCATCGCAATTCTTGATTCACGAATTCAATTTTGCTTTTCTTCAATGAGAGCAACAATGCCCATTTCGAATAGTATTTCCAGTTCTTCCAGAGTCCAGCTTTTCTTTACTTTGGGAGAGTGGTGGAGACTGGCACGAATTACCTTTTCTCCGGCGCCGGTAATTTCGTACACGTATTCCTTCTCGTAATAAGGCGGAGCCTTTACTTTTAGAAGTTGACCTTTTTTCAATTCGGGCAGCATCTTATCTACTTATTTGGACGCTTCGGCAAGCGCCTTATGTCCGATTTGAGCCAGTTGCTTCTGGCTGGTGCCGGCTGTTACCTGATAGGTTTTTGCGTCGCGCATGAGTTTTTCTACCGGATATTCTCTTGAATATCCATAGCCGCCGAATATCTGCACTGCGTCAGTAGAGATGCGCATGGCCGCATCCTGCGCGAAGACCTTAGCGATAGCTGCCGAATCGAAATCGTTTTCGCCCTGGTCTACGAGCTGGCATCCTTTGTATGTCAGCAGTTTTGCCGCTTCGATATCTTTGGCCATGTCGGACATCATGAAAGCAACGGCTTGATGATCTCCAATCGGTCGGCCGAATGTCTTTCTCTCTTTTGAATAGGTAATAGAGTGTGCAAGAGCCGCTCTGGATATGCCGATAGCGCTGGCGGCAAAGAGAAGAAACGCGCGCGGTGTCACGAAGGACATGATTTGTTCCGCACCGCCTGCAGTGCCTACTAAATGATCAGCCGGTAATTTCACGCCGTTCAAGGCGAAATCGACAGTGCCCAGGCACTTTCTGCCCAATCTGTTTACTGCTCTGATTTGGCTGACTCCGACGGCTTTCCTTTCGACAACGAAAATGGATGATTGCCCTGACTGATCTCTGGCTTTTACGGCAAACCATTCGCACTGGGCACCGGCAACCACACGCACTGTTCCGGTCAACTCAAACTCCGAGCCGCTCGTCTTGAAATTCGCTAAGTGGTCATCACTGCCTGCAGTATCAAGCATACTCTCGGCAAATGCTGCAAAAGACGGCTTTTCCATGAGCGGTTGAATAAACTTTGTCATTTGCTCGGCATTGTTTGCCGCCAAAAAAGGAAGAATAGCAATGGCGCTGGCTTCTACATATCCGCCGATGGCGCTGCAACCGGTCGCTAATTCTTCCTGGATGAGGGCGGTCTCGAAAAATGGAAGCGCCAGCCCACCGGCGCTCTCCGGCGCCATGACATTAGTCAGTCCGGCTTCAAATGCCTTGTTCAGTACATCCACGGGGACCTCGCTGCTCTCATCGAAATGCGCGCTTCGGGGAGCAACTTCACGAACAGAAAAATCTCGTGCGAGCTTTTGAAATTCCTTTTGCTCTTCACTTAAATTGAATTCAGACATCGTTACGCCTATGAAGAAATTGTGACGGTCCCCGCGGTCCAGTCGGCCGGATGGAAAGGCCTATTCTAGTGGTTATGCGGCTGTATCTCAATCTCGACGCGTCTAATCAGGATACTTTTCGGACTGATGCAGGCAGAACTTATCTTCTGGATGAACTCCGCTTTATATGAATGTGAAAAGGCTTCTCTTGACCAGCCATGTAAGGGTAGTCATGATTACGAGGATCGCCTGCTGGCTTGTCAACAGGAGCTGGCATTCTCTCATTCACACGGACTCTTATGTCGGTTCTAATCGCTCCATCAATTCTGTCCGCAGATTTCGCCAATTTGGGCGCCGACATCAAGCGCGCCGAGGAGGCGAAGGCTGATTGGATCCATGTCGATGTCATGGACGGGCACTTCGTTCCCAATCTCACTCTGGGCGCCCCTGTGGTTAAGAGCTTGCGAAAGACCACCAAATTGCCGTTTGACGTGCATTTGATGATCACCGATCCTGACCAATATCTTCAGGATTTTGCCGAAGCCGGGGCTGACTATATTACTGTTCATTCCGAAGCCTGCGTTCACCTGCAGCGCACCCTTTCGCAAATACGCAGCCTGGGCAAGAAGCCCGGCGTCGCGCTCAATCCGGCCACCCCGGCGGAGCACTTGAAATATGTACTGGAAGATATCGACCTGGTCCTGGTGATGTCCGTCAATCCTGGATTTGGCGGGCAGAAGTTCTTGCCTTCGGTTTTGCCGAAGATCGCCAGGGTAAGAGAAATGTTTAATGAGATCGGCCGCACTGACGTAAGAATTTCGGTCGACGGTGGTATCAATGCCGATACCGCTAAGGAAGCCATCAGTCACGGAGCCGATGTTTTGGTGGCTGGAAAGAGTGTTTATGGTGCACCTGATATGAAGATTGCAATCTCGCAGATCAGGCAAGAGACTGTCTCAGTAAAGTGAAGGAGCTAAAAATGGCTGGCGTTAACCGATTTAGAAAATTGGCAAGTGCATCCCTGGTTTGGGCGGTGGCAATTGCCTGCATTTCTCCGGCAATAGCCAGAGATGACGACTTCATCATGGATACCGACTGCATTGGCCGCAGCAACAACGGCGTGGTCACTTCTGATCAGTTCTTGGAACTGGGAGTGCCGACTTCCAACGCCCTGCGTATGGAAGGCGAGCAGTCGATGCGTATTGGCAATCTCGACCGGGCCCTTACTGTTCTTCAACGCTCGGTTGAAATGGCGCCCATGGATATCGACGGTCGTATTCTCTATGCAGAAGTGCTGGAGAAAAAACTATTGAAGCAGAAAAAACGTGACCCGAAGCTCTTCAATTTCATCGTCAAGCAATGGCTCTACGTTGCGAAGAAGTCTGAGTTTGGCGACCAGCAGTCTATCGGTTTAACACACCTTGTGGGTCTGACCGGAACGCGCCCGGGACGCTGGGAGAAAGAGCCTAAATTCCTTGCTCGAGTGCTCGTTCCTGAAGACGAGCCTGTAAAAATCGGCGGAACGCAAACGACCGCTACAAAGAAGCATAAGAAAGACGAAGATATGTAAGTCTCGTACTTGAAAAGACCGCTTCCTTCAGGAGGCGGTCTTTTTCTTTGCCGTCCACTTGATCAGGTTTTTGATCATTCGGACAATTCCGTAAATGGTCGAGAAAACTCCAACCAGCATCCATGTCCAGGGCGAATGCTGTTTGACCAAATGTGTGTGTACGTGTGCCATTTGCTCTGCGGAGGTCTCGGAGAAAACCGAGGCGTAAGGCGACTTCTGGGCGGTCAATTGCTCCTCTGCCTTTTTCATTTCCGCCGTCAGCGTATTGACCGGTATGAAGGTGCCCACAAGAAGAACAAAGCCGATGACGATATTGAGAATGCCAAAAACCAGCCACGGCCAGCTCGGCTTCCAGAAGAAAAGCAGAGGCAGAAAACCTATGAGAAGCAGCGCGTCAGGCACCCACATCAGCGGACTTTCGGCAGGAATGACAAATGCCAGGGCAAACCCGAGAATCCAGAGTATGGCTGACACAATGCCGGCGATTTTGCTGGCCGGCATTTTGCTTTTCTTTTCCGCTGTCTCTGTCACAGCTCATCTCCCCACTTCTCTTTCATCGTTTCGATCATGGCACTGAAATCGTAAGGAACATCGCCCCTGGTTTTGATTGTTTGAGCGACAAACTCGGCAAATTCAACTTTATCAAAGTTTCCCAGCGCTTTTTCGCGCCAGATTTTGTTCAACACTTGCGTGCGTTTTTCCTCGGGAGGAAATTGTTCCTTTTTAAGAGGTTGAAACTCAATCAGCGCAGGGGCTTTCTCGCCGGTCATAGACTGTAAATAGCGGTTCAGCAGCGACACCAATCGAGTAATTTCGAACGTATCTTCAAATTCGCCGGACGGCAATCTGAATAGCAAATCCGCATTGCCCAGGTGCTGTGAAATTATCTCGAATTGACTTTCCGCATCACCGTCAAGAAGACAGGCGATCGGTATTTCAGTCGATTCTCGAAAGGAGAGGAAGCGCTTAGCGACCTGATTAGCACCTCCTCCGGAAATCATCAAAATTCGATGATCTGAGAACTCGAATCCATAGAGTTGCGCGAACAGAGGAACAAGAATTGCTTCCGTCTGACCTTCGACGAGCAAGAGCTTGGAGGGCAGAAATTCCGGTGGCAGGTGGGAGCGCATCTCGCTTCGATGTTCTTCGAATGTCTGCAAAACCATTTCCACAAGAGCGCTGCTTCCTTCCGCGGGAGCAATCTCAAGTTGATTATCAATGCGATTGGCAACGGTTATTAAGAACGTAATTGCGTCAAGCTCTTCGTTTTCGCTTTGCGACAAATCGTCCTGTATTTCCGCCAGGTAATAGGGCAAAAATTCGACGCAAATCGCTGCCCAACAAATTTCGTCGGGTGTCCAGGAAAGCGCCTTCTCCAGGTGATTGGCAAGAGATTGATCTATTTTGCCGAGAGAATCGGCAGGATTGAAATTCTGAAAAAGCTTGTTGCTGTGAAGGGCATTGGCCGCACGTTTGAAGGAAAGCGCATCGAAAAGGTCAACATCGGCCATTGCAAATGCCAGGCATGCAAGTTTTTGAGAAAGACTTGGCTCCAATCCCGTTTCGTTGTCGCTGCCGAACTCCTTGAAAAACTTCTCGCGTTTCATTGCCTTTCTGAGTCGAGATTCCGGCTCATCGAAAGACAGCCAGTGCGTAATCGTTCGTTCTTTGTGAAGGGTTCTGTTAAGCAAATCGGCCTGGAAACTGAATCCGGTAATCGCCCGTAAATCGCCGGTCTATGCCTGTTCACAGTAATCACGGGCAGGTTTAATGCAGCATCGTACCATGTTCGGCAGGGCTGTTCGTGTTTACCCCCTTCTTATGCTTGCTACTTTCAATTAGTCTATAAATCTTCCTCTATGGCATAAGGAATCGGAAGATGTCTGTCGCCCTCGACGACACAATTGAACAGCGCGCGGATGACGTGATCATTCGCGGCTCGACATGGGCGGCTATCTGGCATATGTCCTGGCCTCTTTTGTTGAACATGTGCACAATATCGATTGCCAGTTTTGCCGACGTCTGGGTGGCCGGAAAGCTCGGCTCCGACACTCAGGCTGCAATCGGAATTTGCGGTCAAATCGGCTTTTTCATGATCATGCTTGCCGTTGCCCTCTCGGCTGGTACGACTGCTCTGGTCAGCCGTTTTTGGGGCGCGGGCGACTTCAAGGGGGCGGTGGACGCCGCTCGGTATTCGCTCATCTTTGCTTTCATTTTTGGCTGTGTATCGGGTGGCATCGGACTGCTGGTTGCCCGCCCGCTGGTGCGCATGCTGGGCGCCGCCCCTGGCGTGGAAGAGCAGGGATGGCAATATCTAAAGCTGGATTTGCTCAGCCATATTCCGTTTACTGTTTTATGGGTCTCCAATTCAATATTCAGAGCCAAAGGCGACGCACGCGTGCCGATGATGACCTGGATCCTGATGACGACTCTTATCTGCACCCTTGATGTCGGACTGTGTCTTGGTCCTGTCAAGATGGGCATTGCCGGTATCGGGCTTGCCTGGTTGATCGCCGGTACTGTTGGTGTGATTTTTTCCACTTTCATTCTTTCGCGCTCTGAACTGAAGGAGTGTCTCTCTTTCAGAGGCAAATTCGACAAAGCGCAGTCGAAAGAGTGGCTCGGCAGACTTTTGAGAATTGGAATTCCCGCCTGCATTCAGGATCTCTCCTGGGTGGGGGGCAATTTCCTCTTGCTGATTATTCTTGCTCATACGCACGATCCGACATCGGCGCAGGCGGCCTGGGGCGTCGGATTGCGAGTGGAGGAGATGATCGGCGGTATGCCGATTTATGCGCTTTCGATGGCTGTAGGCACGATTGTCGGTCAGAACCTGGGCGCCAAACAGCCGGATAGAGCAGTAAGAGCGGGCTGGCAAGTCGCCTCTCTGGGCGCTGCATTCAACCTTATTGTGGCGGTTGTGCTGTTTACTTTTGCGCGCCCGATAGCAGGGATCATGAGCAGCGATCCCAAAGTGCTCGAATACACCAGCGATTATTTCCGCTGGGTAGGCATATGCCAGCCTTTTGTCGCTCTCTGGTTGATTCTCTTCGGCGCTATGCAGGGTGCCGGATATACGCGCTGGCCGATGATTGCCAGCACCATAGTTTTGACCGCCTTCAGACTTCCTCTGGCATGGTATTTGAGCGTCAACTTGAATTGGGGACCGACCGGTACATGGGCTGGAGTTTCGATTTCCGTCTTTATCGTCGGAGCACTTGCTATCTGGCGTTTCAATACCGGCGTTTGGAAAGAGCAAAAAGTTTAGTTCCGAATTGAACTTTTTGATTCGGCAAGACGTATTGATATGCAGGCAAGGAAATCTTGGCGCGTCATCGATAGATCATCGACATTGTCGTTGATTGAGAATTCGCGCGTTTTCTTGTCGTAAATCAAGCGATAGGCAGGAGGTGTTTTATGCAAAATACGCAGAAGCAGGTATTGAAGACCTGTTCTGAGCAAAATTCGAAAAGCAATTTCAGGAATCGAGTGGCGTATTCTCTGCCCCAGCTCAAGCTTTGCCTGGTGGGAGAGCCTTCTCGAGCCAAGAAATTGATCGCCATTCAAGCGCCGGAAGATGCGGCTCGTTTCCTCAATCCCCTGCGCTATGCAGCCGAAGAGCATTTTGTCAGTATTCATTTGAATGCCAGGCATGAAGTGCTTGGTCTTCATGAAGTCTCGCACGGTTCTCTGTCCCAGTCTCTGGTCCATCCGCGCGAAGTTTTCAAAGCGGCAATTTTAGCTAACAGCTTCGCGATTATTGTTTGCCACAATCACCCCTCCGGCTCGAAAGTCCTGCCAAGCAAGGAGGACATAGAGACAACCGGTCAGTTATTCAGCGCCGGAAAGCTTCTGGGAATCACATTAATGGACCATCTGATTGTCGGACCCGGCATGAAGAAAAACACCGTATACAGCATTAGGGAGCATCATCCGGACATCTGGTTTAGCACAAAGTAAAGAGAAGCAAAAGGGTCTAAACCCCTAACCTGGACTCTGTTTTTAGGCGTGAATATGAGACGCCTCAGGATTCACAATTGAGGTTGTGATATCGTGAGCCTCAGACTTTTGCGGACAAATAGAGATGATTCGCGCTGAAAAACGGAAATCTATAAAAGTTCAAGTCGGCAATCAGTACATAGGCGGCGACGCCGAAGTGCTTGTGCAGTCTATGACAAACACGCCGACAGAAGACCCTCTTGCGACCGCCAATCAGGTGAGAGAACTTTATGACGCCGGCTCGGAAATAGTTCGTATTACCGTAAACACCCGCGAGGCCGCTAAACAGGTCCCGGCTATTGTTTCGCGTCTCGAGAAGATGGGCGTCGATGTTCCTCTGGTTGGCGATTTTCACTACAACGGTCACATTCTTTTGACCGAGTTCCAAGATTGCGCGCGTTTGCTTGCCAAATACCGCGTCAATCCGGGCAATGTCGGCCGCGGAGAGAAGCACGATGAAAATTTCAAGGCGATGATCGATTGCGCGATCAAATACGAGAAGCCAGTGCGCATCGGCGTCAACTGGGGCTCGCTGGATCAAGATTTGCTCAAACGCATGATGGACGAGAATGCCTCCCTGCAAGAGCCTAAAGATGCGCATGAGGTTCTTATCGAGGCGATTGTGGAGAGTGCGGTTCAGTCCGCGGCGAAAGCTGTTGAATATGGACTGCCGAAAAATCGCATTGTTCTTAGCGCCAAGGTTTCCGAAGTGCCGGACATGATCGAGGTTTACCGGCGCCTGGCGGCGCGCAGCGATCATGCATTGCATCTCGGCCTTACTGAAGCAGGCATGGCTATGAAAGGTATTGTTGCATCGAGTGCAGCCCTTTCGGTTCTGCTTTTCGAAGGTATTGGCGACACTATTCGAGTCAGTCTCACGCCCGAACCGGGTGCCGATCGTGCCAAGGAAGTTCATGTCTGCCAGCAAATCCTGCAGTCGCTGCATATCCGCAGCTTTAAGCCGCAGGTCACCGCTTGCCCCGGATGCGGCAGAACAACAAGCACAGTCTTTCAAGAGCTGGCAAAAGAGATTGAAGAGCATCTTTCGAATAGAAGGAAAGAGTGGCAGGAGCTGTATCCGGCATCGAAAGACTTGAAAGTGGCCGTGATGGGCTGCATCGTCAATGGACCCGGTGAATCACGTCATGCTGATATAGGCATATCTTTGCCGGGCACGGGTGAGGAGCCTCGTGCGCCGGTCTATGTGGATGGTGAACACAGAACTACACTTTCCGGACCGAATCTCGCCAGTGACTTCATCAATCTGGTTGATGATTACGTCAAGACAAGTTATTCGAAAACGGATTAGAAATTAGTGGCGTATTTCGGTCAGGGGCAGTGTTTTCATGAGTCTCTTGAAGTCCTCCGGCTTCCACTTGTCGGTAGTCAGCATCAGTAATTGCAAGTTTTTGAAACGCTTGAATTCATTGATGCTTTGCGGTGAGATATCGCAGAAACACAGAGTTAGATTTGTCACGCTGCTTGGAACGAGCTTGAGGCATTCATCGTTGAATTTCGGGTTGCCGCGAACATCGAGAAACTTCAGTAAGTTGCAGTCGGCAAGCGGTTTTATCGCATCTATGTCGACACCCGATTCACGCATAACCAAGACTTCTATCTTTTTGGCTTTGCCAAGCTCTTTTGTAATTGACGCCACATTGCGCATTTTCTTTACAGTCAGAGATTCGATTTTGTCGAGCAGTTGAGAGCCGACCACTTCATCCCCGCTCAGATTGATATTGGACAACCACAAATAGTGAAGATTCGGCAACTCTTTGAGCTGGTTGAAATTTTCCGGCAATATGGTGGTGTTTTCCAGAGAAAGCTTTTGTATGCTCTTCAACTTGATGACGTATGGAATCAAGCGGTCTACAGAGAGTTCCTTCTTGTCCATAAACATGGCTCTGTCCTCGGCAATGAAGAGGTCAAGAAATTGAATGTCATCATCTCTGAATCTTCTTAGAAATTGCGGATAATTGCGCATTTCAGCGATCGGGCAGAATGTTATTCCTTTGAATTTGGCAAGGCTTGCAACATCGCCAACGGCCGATTCGTAATTGGTATCGATAAAATTCAAACTCCCAATTGGGTCAGGCGGGAAGTGGAAGATCCGCCGTCCGTGCTTATCTTTATACTCGGAAAATTTTGCCGGATTGTTTGCGTATTCTGCATAGACGGTGTTGCTCGATTTCTCTATCCCCTGAACCGAGTTTTTCCTATTTTCCTCAAAGCTCTCCTTCAGCTTTTCTTGCAGGGGCTTGCTGAATTCCGGTCGCTTTTTCTCATACGTGTTCTTGTGTTCGGGATGGAAATAGCCAATCGCGGTGCCTGCGGCAAAAAATAAGACGGCAAGCGAAACAGCAAGCTTCTTGCCCAATTTCCAATCCTGCAACAAAATCTTTTGCGGCTCGGTATTGTTCAGCTGTTTTGTGCAAGGAATAGATTCGAAGGCGGCAAGATGCGACGTCACCAGCTGTGCTGATTGATATCTGTCATTGACATCCTTTGCCAGAAGTTTTGCGACGATTTGCTCAATCTTTTCGGGAAATTCAATCCCCAGTGAAGCCTCCTTCAGCGAAAGAACTGCTTCGGACTGGTGCTTCATCATTGTGGAAAGGGCGCTGTCTCCGACAAGAGGCGGGGCTCCGGTCAATGCCTCGTAGATGACGCAGCCCATTGAATAGAGGTCTGTTCGCGCATCGATTGCACCGCCTACACACTGCTCCGGACTCATATAAAGCGGACTGCCGAATATCTCGCCGGTTTTTGTCAGAGTCTGCTGATTGAAATCGTCTTTGCCGCTCAATTTGGCTATACCGAAGTCGACTATTTTGACAACTGCACCGGACGTTGTCTCTCTGCCGGTCTCTTGGAGCATGATATTGCTTGGTTTTATGTCTCTGTGAACTATGCTTTTGGAATGCGCGTAGCTGAGTGCGAAGCCCACCTGAATGAATATTTTGAGCACCTTTTCCAGGGGCAGCCGCCCGCGTTTTTTCAAAAGCTGAGCTAAAGACTCTCCGCCCACGAGGTCCATGATGAAATAGGGTTGTCCATTCGGCAGCAATCCGGACTCATGCACCTTGACCAGGTTTGGATGATCCAGTTTGTTGGTCGCTTTGATCTCATTTTCAAAACGCTTCCAGGCTGAATTATTTGATTGTTGCTTATTGAGAAATTTAAGTGCGTAAAGAGACTTGGTCTTTAAGTCTTCTACTTTATAGACGCTGCCCATGCCGCCTCTGCCCAGCAGCTCAATAACTCTGTAGCGCTCCTGAATAATTTCGCCGCTCTCTAGTTCGACAAAATTTCGGATCGTCGATTCTCCGGCGGTTTCTAGATCATGGTTTATGTTCATTGGACACCCTTGCCGGCTTCGAGCGACCTAGCAGTTTTTCTTCCTCGGTGATGGCAAACTCGACCTCGAGGTTTTGATTATCCTTGAGAAGCTGATGAATATCCGAAGGATTGAAAGTCTCTCGGTCTAGAATGAGCTCTCGCAAGTTTTTCAGACGTGCCAGCTTCGCAACAGATGCGTTTGTGACTTTGCACTTGCTGATGTCGAGAAATGCCAGAGATTGCGGCAGGCTGTCTATGGCGATATCGGTAATATTCGTATTCCTCAATTCGAGCTTCTCTAAATTGGATAAGTCGCTGAGCAATTCAACGTCTTTGTCGTTAATGTCGCAGCGGCTAAGGCAGAGGTTCGTCAATTTTTTGGACCCGCGAATCTGCTCCAACACAGGCGTTACTTTTGTGTCGACAACAAGTTTGAAATATTCCAGCTGTTTGAAGCCCTTAAATTTGGCTATGTCGGACGGAGCGATTTTGACGTGCGAAAGACTGAGAACTCGCAGTTTGGGAAAGCTGTTCACTAATAACCACGCTTTCGAGCTGACTTCCGTCGACATCATATGCAATTCGCGCAGATTTCGAAGATGCTTAATGTTTTCCAGAACCATGTCGGTGTTTGAAAATTCTATGGTTTCTGGATCTATATCCGAGACCAGATTTTTCAAACTGAGCACTTCAATTTCTTCCGGGCGAAATTTTTTGAAGAGTGTGGGGTGCGACTTGAATATGTCGTTCGGAGTATAGGCAATCGGTCGAGAGATTGAAAACACGATCGTTCCTCTTGCCTTTTGATGCCGCTTGCCCTTTTCGCTGATAATTCCCAATGAGAAATCAGGGAAACGAAAGGTGCGAGTTTTTGCCTTCTTGTCTATCACTGAGAAGAATCCCGGTTCCTTTTCCATTGTCGATAATCGGGCATGGCACATTTTGAGAAATTCCGGAGAAAATTCATCGACGATTCGATTGCCGGCTGCGCTCGATTCTATGTCAGACCCGGCATTGGCTTTCTCCTTGTCTTTTGTACTCAAAGCCATTCCTTCGTACGAACGAATCGGGAATTTTTCCTGCTTTTCGCGAGGAATGTTTGTGCCTACAATTGTGCCGGCAGCTAAAAGAGCTAAATAGCAGGAAAGCAATTTGACGACATAGAACGGACGTATTCTCGTTTGAACGATCGGCGCGAGCTTCTCCGCAAGAGGAATGGTTGTATCCAGCCCGGAATCGAAATTGACGAGATCTGATGTGAAGGCCTGGGCCGATTGATATCTTTTCTCCACTTCTTTGGCAAGCAGTCGGGCAATAATTCTTTCGATTGGCTCGGGATACTCAATGCCCAAGGAGGCCTCTTTCAGGGACAGCGCATCTTCGGATTGATGTTTCATCATCGTCGCCAGGGCGCTGTCACCTATGAGAGGCGGTGCCCCCGTCAGGGCCTCGTAAAATACACAACCCAGCGAATAGAGGTCGGAGCGATGATCTACAGCGATACCCATGCATTGCTCCGGGCTCATATAGAGCGGACTGCCGAATATTTCTCCGGTTCGAGTCAGAGTTAATTGCGTACCGTCATCCTTGCCGGTCAGTTTAGCGATACCGAAATCAACGACCTTGACGACGGAGCCGCTTGTAAGATCGCCAGGATTTTTTTCCAGCATGATATTGCTGGGTTTTATGTCACGATGAATAACCCCATTTGCGTGTGCATAGCTGAGAGCAAATCCCACCTGGATGAATATTTTCACTGCTTGATTTACGGTCAGCCTGCCTCTCAATCTGAGAATGTCCGCCAGCGACTCTCCATGTACCAGGTCCATTATGAAAAATGGTTGTCCATCCGGTAGCAGACCGGATTCATGGACCTTGATCAGATTGGGGTGCTCGAGCTTATTGGATGTTTTTGCTTCGATATCGAAACGTCTCCATGTGGCATCGTTTGTTTGCTGTCTGTGCAAGAACTTGAGCGCGTATTTGCCGCCGGTCTCCAGGTTTTCAACCTCGTAAACGCTTCCCATTCCCCCGGAGCCAAGCAATCTAATCACTTTGAATTTATTGAGAACAGTGGTGCCTGGCTGAAAGTCAACGCGCGCATCTGACTGATTCGAGGCAATAGTCGAGTCTTGTGCGTGCTGTGGCGTTTGATCCTTCATTACCGTAGCCGTTCTGTTTACTCCAAATCTATATCGTTGCCTTTCCAATAAATTTTTCGAGGAGCAAACTCTTTTTCCCAGAGCTGAATTTCTTCGGCAGAACGACCTCTCTTTGAGAGTCTTACCCCTGTAAGGGCGGGGATGCTCTTCAGAGCCTGAATGCTTTTCGGCGTGACGGGGCAATCTTCTAAATCAAGAAAATTCAAATTTTTGAGAGCTGCGATTTTCAATATCGCATCATCATTGATTCTTTGATTGTTGGTCAGGTCCAGATCAGTAAGAGTGTGCAACTGAGAAATCAGCTTGATGTCGCCGGAGCTGAGATTGCAGTTGCTTGTGGAGAGACTGTTTAGGGCCTTGGATGTCTTCAATCTCTGCAATACGGCCGTAATTTCCCTGATGTAACTGCAATTGAGAAATTCCAACTGGCAGAGTCTCGGCAGTGCAGCCAAATCTTGACCGGTAATATTCGTGCCTTTTAGATTCAAGTGTTTGAGTGATACCAACTTTCCAATCTGCGGAATGTTCTGCTTGTTGAATGCGCTGCTTTCCAGTCCCAGATATTCCAATTTTGTGTAGTTTTCGATTGGCCTCAATATTTGCGGCAGATTATTCTGGATGTTGTATATCTTGATTCCACCGATTTCGTCTGAGCGAAATTTTGAGAAAACCACAGGAGAGCCGGATATTCGTTGATCGAAATTGATATAGAGCGGTTGGAAGTTTTCGAATGCTTTCACGCCGGTGGCGATGCCGCCTAACTTTGCCGTAGTTCCTCTCCAGGATGAGTCGCAAATAGATCCTAACGGCTCGCTGGTGGGAAAGTGAAAAATTCTCTTGCTGCCGCCGTTGTACAGTGTAGAAAATGGAGTGGAATCGAGATTGGAGAGTCCGTTCTTTTCAGGCTCAAAGTTTGGCAGCTTCTCGAATTCCGAGCGTTGTACTTGGGCAGCCAGTTTTTTTTCCTGTTCGTCTTTTGATAGAGGCGAACCACCTTTAGTGAGATGTCCGAGAAAGAAACCTAAGACAAGCATGGCAATCGTCCAAATAATTGTAATTATGTGATGATCATGCTTTTTAGCCGGGCTGACGGAGTGCTCAATTGCTACAAGAGTCTGGCGAGTATCGAGTGAATTCTGCTCACTGAACGATTGACCTTGCTCGATTGCCACTAGATCGGCTGTCAACAAGTTTGCACTTTGATAGCGCTTGGCCGGATCCTTTTCCAGAAGCTTGGCGACAACATATTCGATGCTCTCCGGATATTCTAGACCCATGGACGCCTGTCTCAGGGCGAGAGGAGCTTCGCTCTGATGCTTCATCATCGTCGAAAGAGCGCTATCGCCCACCATTGGCGGTGCCCCTGTCAGTGCCTCGTACATGACACAACCAAGCGAATAGAGGTCCGATCGGTGATCAACGGCTATGCCCATGCACTGTTCCGGACTCATGTATAGCGGGCTGCCGAAAATCTCCCCGGTCCTGGTCAATGTTTGTTGGTTGTATTCGTCTTTGCCGGTAAGCTTCGCTATTCCGAAATCGACAACCTTGACAGTGCCGCCGAGAGAGCCGCTTACATTTTTTACGATCATGATGTTGGATGGTTTGATGTCACGGTGAATGACTCCGTTGGTATGTGCATAGGAGAGCGCGAATCCAACCTGGATGAAAATTTTCAATGCCTGCTTAAGTGATATCGTGCCTCTTGATGTGAGTTCTTGCGCCAGCGTGCTCCCATTTACCAGGTCCATCACGAAATACGGCTGGCCGTCAGGCAAAAGCCCGGAGTCGTGCACGCGAATCAAGTTTGGATGATCGAGTCTGTTAGCCGCTCTCGCTTCGTTTTCAAAACGCCGCCAAATCGCATCATTGCCGCGTTTGTGGTGCAGATATTTGAGGGCATAGTATGTGTCCAAGACCAGGTGTTTGACTTTGAACACACTGCCCATACCTCCAGTTCCCAGGTGTTCTACGACGACGAATCGATCTAGAATGATTTTGCCGGGGGCGAGGATAATCGGCGCATCATAGGCGCTGTGCCCATGCAGTCCAGCAGTTTTATCCTGGCTGGCGAAATCGTGAGGTGTGTGTGGCGTCTTTGGACTCATTTGACTTCAAATGTTTCCAGCACGTAGTGTAGTTGTGTTCCTGATTCCTTTTGATTCGATTCGAATTCTATTCCGGAAAATATACTCTTCAGCTCTTGTTTCTGGGCTTCGGTGAAATTGTTGTCAGAGAGCTTCAATTTTTTTAGAGGAAGATTTTTCAAGAAGGACACCCCATGGAATGTGATTGGACAATATTCCAGATTCAACTCCCTCAAATTACTGAGTGAGGCCAAGCCTTTCAGCGCGCTGTCCGAAACACCCTTGTTGTTCTTAATGTCCAGAATTTTCAAGCTTCTGATTTTGCCGATTGCTTCTACATCGGTCGCCTTCAAGTTGCATCTCTTTAATTTCAGATATGTAAGCGATTTATTCTTCTGGAGCGCTTGAATTAGCTTCAGGACTCCTCTTGAATCGGTGACGTCTAAATTCTTGAGATTATTGAGATTTTTCATGCCCGCGACAGCATTTGGATCGATTTCGCTTCCGCTCAAATACAATTGCTGCAAATCAGGCAATTTGCCGATTTCAGCTATGTCTTCGTTTTCTACCCAGGTGGCGCTCAGATCGATATAGCGCAGATTTTTCTGGTGTCTAAGAGTGCGCAGAAAGAGAGTTGCTTTGCGGTTTCCGTTTTGCAATTCGAGACAGCCAAGCTCTCCCGGGCGAAATTTTTCCAGCATGCTCGGGTATAGCATCATTTGCGAGTTTGCCTTAAAAGCAAGAAGACCTTTAGGCAATCTTTTCGTGCCTTTAGCATCAGCCCTGTAGATTGGCTGTCCATTAGGCTCTACGTTGCCAATGCTGCCAATTTCTACAGCCGGAAAATGGCAGACAGTTTCTGTGCCTTTGGTTTCTGTAAAAAATCCTCTGCCTGTACCCATGTAAGGATCTTTTCCTTCGGGTGATTGTCCTTCCAGAAATTCAACATAGCCGCCGGGAACACCAGCCAATTTTTGTTCAATTGTTTTGACGGCTGCCGGTTTAACTGCGGCAGTTGCGGGAGCCGAGATGAATACGCAGTTTCCGGTCAGATAGCCTAGTCCGTAGGCCGCAATGACAATCAGAGCGCATGCAAAGTTGCGAGTGTTGAAGAGCGACTTTGATCTGGACGACGGTTGGTTCTTTTGTGCGGTCCCGAACGAATCATGTTTTTGCGTTTCCTCGGCGTCGTGCAAATTCTGCTGTATATTGACCAGTTCTGCGGTCACCAGTTGCGCATTGGAGTAGCGCTTGTTCGGATCTTTCTCCAGAAGTTTGGCAACCAGTAGCTCAACGGACTGCGGAAATTCAATCCCCAGAGAAGCCTCTTTCAGACTGAGCGGTGTTTCAGTCTGATGCTTCATCATCGTGGCGAGCGCGCTTTCTGCTATGAGCGGTGGCGCACCAGTGAGCGCTTCATAGATCACACAGCCCAATGAGTAGA
>JAIETE010000239.1 GCA_019745505.1 Candidatus Obscuribacterales bacterium
GATGCTCTCGATGCGACGCTTCTGACCTCCGATATCGATCCTGCAGATCAAAAGTTCATCCTGGGCAAGCGCACACTGGAAGGCTACTACCAGGTGAAAAACGGCATCGAACCGGTCATCGCACGCGGCCTTGCTTACGCTCCTTTTGCCGATCTCGTCTGGTACGAATCATCGAAGCCGGATCTTGCAGAGGCAAGAGAATTTGCTGCCGCTATCCACGAAAAATTCCCGGGTAAGATGCTCGCCTACAATTGCTCACCATCTTTCAACTGGAAGCAAAATCTGGACGACAAGACAATCGCCAAATTCAACGAAACGCTCGGCGAACTCGGTTACAAATACCAGTTCATCACCCTGGCCGGCTGGCACGCAACCAACATGAGCATGTTCAATCTCGCGCACGGTTATGCCCGCGAAGGCATGCCGGCATATGTTGAACTGCAAGAAGAAGAATTTGCATCACAACCGCTCGGCTATACGGCCGTGCGCCACCAGAGAGAAGTCGGCACCGGTTATTTCGACCAAGTGCTGATGACCATCTCCGGCGGTACAGCTTCGACAGCCGCGCTCAAGGGCTCGACCGAAGAAGCTCAGTTCGACGAAGAAACAAAAAGTGTAGATAAGCAACTGGTCGTTCTAACCAAATAGCAAAAGTTGCTTTGCAAAAGGAACCCGTGCTGCCGTGGTTGGAACAGCACGGGTTTCCTTCATTTCAGTGACGCCGCAGTGTGGAAATCACCATTCCCAGAATGCATCGACCAGATTACATTTGCTTAAACCTCAAATACTGATTGCGTTGGGGGAAATCAAATGGTCCAACCCGTCTTGGCTCAAAGGGACGAACGGGAAACTCACACACAGCGCTCCGCAAATCCCCGAAGGAATAAGGCGGAGCAGGGCAGACAAAGAACCGGCGAACTGAAAGTTGGCATAACTGCTTTCGGCGCATGGATGGTGGGTGTCGGGTCGATCATCGGCTCGATGGCCTGGTTGATGCATGGACCTATGCTGGCACGGGCGGGTACTCTGCCCTGTATTCTGGCGTGGACAATCGCCGCCATTGCTACGGTTCCACTGGCGATGATCCTCATGGAATTATCGTCAATGTTTCCTGCGGCGGGTGGACCTTACGTCTATAAATACTATGCGCTTAAGCGGCTGATTCCGGCAAAAGGCGAGATGATCGGCTTTCTCACAGGGTGGCTCTTCTGGATGGCCGCAATTGTTGCCCTGGCCTGCATGTCGAACGGGCTTTCAAATCTTCTCAGCACAATGTTTTTCGGCAGCCAGGCCGAATCTCCGATCTGGTTCGGTCCGCTGGTCATATTCACGCTCTTTGGAGCAACCACAGCCGGCAATCTCCTTCCAGTCGGGAAAGCTGCTTCGATCAACAACGTATTTACTGTTATGAAATTAGCCATGGCCGTTGGATTCGGACTGCTGGTCGCCTGCTCCGGGCATGTTTCGCTGGACAGAATCCTGACTGTCACAAGCCCGCAAGGAGAAGTCGATCTCTGGAAAAACGTCGGCTCTGTTCTGATGATCGCCATGGCAGGTTTTTCATTTCTCGAGGTTTCCGGCTGCACATCGGCTGAAACAGCGGATGCACGGCGTGTCGTTCCCAAAGCGATGGGGCTGACACTAATCACGGTCACGCTGATGTATGTGGGAATGTGTGTCGCTGTCAGCAGCGTCGCCAACTTCACGCTGTCGCCCGACAAAGCCACCTTGATAGTTCCAGGCACCTCATTCCAGGCCACTTGTCCATCACTTGCCGGTATGTTGGGCGGTCCGATGGTCGGCAACATTTTTGCCGGGTGTGTAGTTGCATCGATAATCGGCTGCGCCTTTGTTGCACTGCTGGCGGTGGCACGAGTCAGTTATTCAATGGCGAAGACCAAATTGTTTCCGGCTCAGTTCGCAATGCTCGATGCGAAAACATCGGTACCTCGCTATGCGCTCTGGTTCCAATTCTGCTGCTTGTGCATCATCGGCGTGGGCGCCAATCTCCTGTCGAGAACGGGCATAGTCAGCGACGCATACACTTTCCTCTGTGAGACATTCGGCTTCATGTACGCCTTCGTGGCGATGTTGTACGGCATATGCCTGATCAGCCTGCGTTATACGGATCCACACATGGAACGCGCTTTCCGCATCGGCGCAAAGGGGAATACTATGGCTTGGATAGTCTGCCTGATCACAATTGCAATCTGGACATTTTCGGCATTCTTCTGTGTAAGCTGGACGCATCAGGTCGCCGGACTGCTCATACTGCTATCCGGAATCCCCATCTACATGCATTACAGAAAGCCGGATTGGAGACAAACACCTAATACCGAGCAGCTTGAACCGGTGCGAGTCGAGGTATCGACTAAATCACAATCATTGCGCCAATGAATCGTGGGACTTCTTCCTGTAGCGCGCTGCCGCCGTCAGGTCTCCAGTCCGTTCAGACAGGATCGCCAGGCGGTCATACAAAACTTGTTTGAACTTGGGAGCGCCGAATGTCGGCGAATTGATAGATGGTTCCGCCTCCTTCAATACACTAATAGCCTCCGCATACTTGCCTTGTTTCATCAAGAGCAAGGCAAGGTTGTTGGAGGTAGCGACAACCGAAGCAGGGTAAATGTCACGCTTCTGCCAGTACAGTTCGCGAGCCCGTCTAAAGTAGGGAATTGCGTCATTGTATCTTTTGCGCCCCCCCAGCACTTCGCCGATCATATCGAGTGAAGCGGCGGACAACGCCGGCTCCTGGTTGTTTCTCGCTACTGCCGAAGCGCGCTCGAGCAAATTGATGCATTCACTCTCCGCACCCAGCCACCCGCATAAAGTGCCCGTTGCATTGAGTGCTCGAGAAAGAATTCGGCGCGATGTCGGATTCCTTTCTTCGTTGTCCAGTATAGCCTTGCACTCTTGCAAGGCGTGCAGAGTGGCCCCGCGACTGGAAAGAATATGCAGCCGGATCTCGATGAAACGCTCCATCATGCCTGGACTATGTTTCTGTTTTCCCAACTCGAACTTAGCCTTGTTGAAATAGAAATCAGCAGTGTCCAGATGCCGTGTTTCATCCTCCAGAAGCGCCCTTACAAGCAGTACATGAACCGCTGTGTCAGTCTGCATTTCAGAGTTTGCGTGCAGAATACCGATTGCTTCTTCCGAACACTTTCGAGAGTTATCTCGATCGCCCAGAGCAAGATAAATTTGACAGAGGAAATTGAAGTCACGCGCCTTCAGCGCCGGCACCATATCTTTCGCTGTGCGCAAAATCTTCTCAGCCGCCTCGACTTGTTTGCGAATATCCTCAGCGTTCGAGTAAAAAGCAAGCAGCGTACGGCTGACGATCGCACTTACGTAATCCGGATTGGTTTTCTCCAAATAAGGCGAAGTCGCATCAATAGCTTTGTCGAGCGTAGCAAGAACACTCTCAATGGGCTCGTCGGAATCATACAAAACCGTCAGGTCGTTGAATTTCTCCAACACTTGCCTGGCTCTAAGTTTCATCTCTTCCCTGTCGCTGCCCACGTCCGCATCTTTCGTATCCTCTATGAACTTATCGAGCGAACTTCTGCAAAGCTTCATTTGCTGTCCGCGATAAGTATCGAGATCACCCAGGGCTTTTATTGCTTCCTTATCCCTGCGCTCAGACCACATTTTGTGCGCATTTTCATCGCCCCTTGCTGTCGCCAGCTCAGCAAGCTCTGAAAAACTATTCCTCAATCGCAATCCTTTTTTCTGCATCGGGAAAGTTTCAGCAATCTTCAGCGCATTCAAAAAATGCTGCTCCGCCTGCTTATAATCGCCCGCATCAAAGGATTTTTGTCCTTTGTAATCGAAATCAGACCAGAAGTAATCAAAGACGCGGTGCGCCTGACTGGACGCCACCCAGATGAGAATCGCGGCACTGACCAAGAAATAGGCGACAAACATCTTTTCGCCGATTGCTTTGCCGGCCTTCTTCGAGAATGGAATCTTGCGCACAGCACCAGCGACAATCGACGCCACGCTGCTCTTCTTTTGCCGAGATAGCGTAAAAAGATCCTGCTCGAGAGCCTCGGCTGATTGATAACGCTGATTGCGGTCCTTTGCCAAACATTTGAGTACGATTCTGTCCAATTCGGCAGCAAGCGGCATGCCTTTTCTAACCTGAGAGGGAGGCACGGGAGAATCTTCATTGTGCATTCGCATCGTATCGAGAGCGGTTGCACCTTTGAAGGGAACATCGCCGGTCAACGCCTCGTAAAAGACGCAACCAAGAGAATAGATATCAGTGCGTGCGTCTATCCTCTCCCCCCGACACTGCTCCGGACTCATATAACGAGGGCTTCCGAAAATTTCTCCGGTCCTGGTCAGATTGATGGCGTCTTCTTCGAGGGCACGAGCAATACCGAAGTCTACAAGCTTGGGTTGCCACCCCCCCTGAGGAGCGCGAGCCAGCATGATGTTGCCAGATTTGATATCGCGGTGAACAATACCCTGTTTGTGCGCATAAGCGAGCGCTCCTGAGCATTGGCGCATCACGTCAACAGCAGTTTCAATCGGTAAGCCCGAACCGCCGTGAGCATGCTGAAACAAGGTTTGCCCGTCGACAAACTCCATGGCGATGTACGGCTCACCTTCGGCGAAAGTATTCATTTCGTACACATTGACTATGTTCGGATGACTGAGAATACCTACGGCTTTTGCTTCGCGCTGAAATCGAAGCAGACTATCGTGGGTGAAATGACGCCCGGGCAGGAGCACCTTAATGGCTACATCACGCCCCAACGAAAGATCCCGAGCTTTGTAAACCGCACTCATTCCGCCTTCGGCCAATCGAGTATCAATGCGAAAGTGGTCGGCAATTACGGTTCCTACCATGCCGTCAGGCTTATTCAGCTGCTCTTTAAGAACAACATTATCGGAAATATGAGTCTTCTCGTCATCGGGCATTGACTGAACGGCAGCGCCTGTAAGCTTTTCAGTCATTTCATCCTTTGGAATCTTTGGAATGGGAGCCGGCACTGGAATACCCGTCTCTTCAGACGACGCTTTCGTCTCCGCCGAATCCTCTTCAAGGTCCGTCAGTACTTCTTCTTCATGCTTTTTATTAGGCTCTTTAGTCAAATATTGATTCCGATACCAACCCTTTATCTATTCCCATAGATCTATGAAATAGTAGGCTCATGTTAAGTTAGCCCCCGATCCGGCGGATTTATGTCGAAAGTGACCCGTGCAAAAGAGCGTGGAAAAACCAAAAGTTAAACCGATACCGTCGACAAAATACTGCGATTCACACCAAATACAGTATCAAACTCTCAATCGCACAGAATCTACCGAAGCTCTATTCGCCTGATATAGCAAGGTAATGGCTATCCGCGAAAGGCCCCGCCGGCAAACAAAAAAAATCGCTATTAAAAAACTGATCACGCATCCCAATTGAGATCAATTCACTCCGGGTATCAATTACATGGGGTGCTTATGAAGAAAATCATGTCAGTCAATCCGAATCCTCCTCATATCCTTGCCTCTCTCATCCTGGCGTTCTCCCTTGGACTGGCAGCTTTCTGCCAACCCGGTTTCGGAAAAGATTCCGGACGAGTGCAGCCGTCAGAGACCGGATTGCTTGAGACAAGAGTGATTGACATTAAACAAGCTATCCAAGCCGTCAGTGAAGAAATCAGACGCAGCCCTAACTCCCCTATGGCATATTGCAAGAGGGCCCGCAAGTACACGCAGCTTGGTCTTTTCAAAGAAGCCATTAAGGACTACTCCAAAGCCATCTCGCTGAATCAGAATTCGAGCAGCGCAGGTGGTTTTGTCTATCAGATGAGAGGCTATTGCAAAGTACAAATCGGCGACTATAAGGGCAGTATCTCTGATTTCTCCAAAGTGCTCGCCTCCAATCCCAAAAGCGGCGCCGCCTTGTACAACAGAGCCGCGGCTTACGAAAAAATAGGCAGGAAAGACCTGGCCAAGTTAGACAGAATGGCTTTGAGCAAGATTCATTTTTCCCCCGAGTCTTGCCAGCAAATCAGTTACGCTCGATACCTGATGCATAACGGCGAATATACACAGGCACTGGCACTTTACGAACGCAAAATCAAAGAAGAGCCAAGCAACTCGTTTGCATACATGGGCCGCGCCCAGTGTTTTCACAAACTCAACCAACCTGCCAAAGCCCTCGAAGACATCAAAAAACTAGAATCTATGCAGACGTCCTTAGCGCCGTGCTCAGTCCTGAAAGCGACGATCTTGCTGGAAGGCGAAAAATTCGATGAGTGTATCGAGGCATGCACAAAGGAACTTACGAGCAGACCCAATAATGCGGTATTGCTCATTCTCAGCGCCAAAGCTCACAAGGCTAAAGGCGACTTCAGAAAAGCAATTGAAGATTACTCCAATGCAATTAAGATAGACCCGAGCAATACGGAAAATTACAGTGCTCGTTCGCAATTATATGAAAGGCTCGGCGACTTGACGAAAGCCCTGAAAGATTGCAGCCACATGGTTTCACTGAATAGCAAAGACTCCAGCGCGTTGTGCACGAGAGCGCTTCTCTACAGAAAATTGAAAGAGAATGATAAGGCTCTGGAAGATCTCAACAACGCAATTCGCATCAGTCCGAAAGACGAATTCCTGTATGCCAAACGCGCCGAGATATATTACTCGAAGCGACTTTTCTCCGAAGCTCTTAAGGACTATACGAAAGCAAAGGAGCTCGATCCGGCTAATCAAAAGTATTACGAAAATTACTCAAAAAAAATCAGAGAAGAAATTTCATCCAGCCTCAGCAAATAAAACCATCTATGACTGAGGATTTGCAGAGACATCCACACCATTAGATAACGGCACCGTAAACCAGAACTGGCTTCCTTTTCCAAGTTCGCTCACCACTCCTATTTCTCCGGCATGCTCTTCGATGATCGCTTTGCAAATGGCAAGGCCAAGTCCGGTACTAGCAAATTCTTTGCTCGACTGTCCTCGCACTTGCTCGAAGCGGTTGAATATTCGTTTCTGTTCATCAGACGCAATGCCTGGGCCACTGTCATGCACACTAACTTTAGCGTAAGCATCGATGACCTCGACATCGATGAAAACCCTGGAATTTTGGCTGGAAAATTTAATAGCGTTGGAGAGAAGGTTCACCAGAACCTGGACGATTCGGCCCTCATTTACAAACACAATAGCTTCCTTACCGGAAGACTCGAGAGCAACTCCTCGTTGCTCAGCAAAATGCCGGATCGATTCCATGGAGCGATCAACGATGGCAGTGATTGGCACTTCCTCAAGCGACAATTCCATATTGCCAGATTCCATTTTTGCAATGTCCAACAGGTCATTGACCAGTGCAATAAGTCTGGTCGCCTCATTTTCAGCACTTTCCGCATGACGAACGAGCTGTTCAGGCAAATCCTTCCAGCGCCCCGATGCAATCATCGAAAGAAAGAACTGAAACGAGCACAAGGGAGTGCGCAAATCATGACTGATCATGGCGAGAAAGTCGTGTTTCAACTGCTCCAATTTCTTTCTGTCGCTTATATCGTGAGCGACACAAAACAGTGATTGCTCCTCTTGGGACCAGCAACCGGACCAGAGGGTATGGACGAGTGAACCATCGCGATGCCTGATTTGATTTTCGAACGAATAAGTATCGGCCGAATTAATGGCGTTTTTAAATGCGTTGGAAGTCGGCTGGCTCCAAATTTCAGGCACCAGACTCAGACAGTTCTTGCCCAACAACTCACTTTCCTCGTATCCCCACAAATTGCGGCAGGCCGGGCTCACGGCAGTAAAACGAAAGTCCTGACTGATAGAGCAGATTACATCAGCCGCATTATCCACAATCGCCCGTTCACGCCTGGCTGCGTCCTTGAGAGCACCGGCAACGCTATGAAAGGCGGCATCAAGCTCCGCTATCTCGTCGTTGCCGGACAATCGAGGTTGCAGCGGTTGGCTTGCTGCCAAAAGTATCGAATTGTCCCTGACAATCGAAACACGTTTTGCAATGTCTCTGCTGAAAAGGATACCCATCGCAACCGCAAGAAGCACATTCATCAGCGCAGCAAAGACAAGCAAGAAAGAAATAGATCGCTGAATTTGCGCTTCATATTGAGCATTCTCGACGTCGGATCGATTGTGCACACGACACAGGTTTTTGAATTCGACCTTCAACTGATCGGCAACCAGAGATATTGCCTTCATTGTTGCCCTCTGCTGAAACTCCGACCGGTCAAGGTGCCAATCTTTTACGGTTTCCTCTGATCGTGAAAGCGAATCCAACCCTTTCTTCACCAGAAGTGAGATACGCTCGACTATGGGTTTGCGATATTCATCTGCGCCAACCAGCTGACGCAATTCGACCAAACTAGTACGAATTCCCTCGATTGCTTGAATTCCTCGCTCATACTCGAGGACATCTTTGGTTTCGTAGTAGATACCAAGCTCTGCGGCAGCCTGATAAAACGAAGATATGAAATTGGAGCCTATTCGCGAAAGTTCAGCAGCCTTACGCTCTTGATTTACCTCGAATTGGGCGGAACAGAGAAAAGCCCCGAGCAGCAATACAAGAGACAGCTGCAACACAAGCGGCACAGCAAGAACAATCAAAGCCTTATGTAGAAGCCTGAGCCGGAACTTCATTAACTTGCCTGACCCCAACCCCAGTTCGAGCATAAATGCTCTGCCAATTACAATTTCCCCCGCCGTTCGAGACCTTACACGGCATCAGGCAAAAGTGTTCATATTTTTCGGACGCTGGACACCAGAGAGCTCTATTTTCAGCATGGAGATTTCAGTATGAGCAGCCGCTGCTGTACCCACCGCATCCGCTCATGTCGTAACCGCCACACGAACCGCTGCTGTAACCGCCGCATCCGCTCATGTCGTAACCGCCGCACGAACCGCTGCTGTAACCGCCGCATCCGCTCATGTCGTAACCGCCACACGAACCGCTGCTGTAACCGCCGCATCCGCTCATGTCGTAACCGCCACACGAACCGCTGCTATAACCACCGCATCCGCTCATGTCGTAACCGCTGCAAGAACCCAAGCTCAATCCTGAGCAAGATCCGCCATAGCAATCTACAACGCCTAGAGGCCCATAACAATCGGCAGGGTTTGCACATGAACCGCCGAGCAAACCTGATGGGTCGCCGACGTAACTTGCTGCTCCCACCGGATCTGTTGCGGGAATACCACCGTTGCTTCTAGTCGGAACGTCGCAAATGTCGAAATCCACGGAAGCCGTAGAGGTTGCTGGGAGTCCTCCGAAACGAGAGCTTATTTTCACTCCGTTTAGAGATTGTTGAGGATTGGTGTCGAAGCCGTAATGAAAATTTCCTGACGGAATCGGGCTCATATCAAAGCTTCTGTGACCCAGCGAAGGAGTGGCGGTGGGCATCATTCCACCTTGCTGATAATTTCCCGGTCTGAGAATTTGCCTTCCGTAATCCACTGACCTTGGATTGTTCGAGACTTGTTGTCTTGATGTGCCCGCCATCCCGTAAACAGTTCTGCCAGGTCCACTGGCACCCGGTCCAAAACCATTCCTCCCGCGCCCGGTGAAATTAGATGCGTGCATATAACCAGAATCGCCCTGATTCACCTGAGCCAAACAAGAAGGCATGAAAAGAATTGCAGAGAGGACTGTCAGCAGCGTTAGCAGGTAAAGGTTTTTCATTGGTATACTCTTCGAAACCATGGGAAAGGGGATTGAAGCAAGTCGCAGCCTGCCGGTGCGACCGGCAGTAATCGTTGCTTGAATGAGCGCTCTAGGGATACGAAAGATGCTAAAGCAAACTTGTTACTAGCGTATAAACACCCTGGCAACACCGCCAATCAAATTCAATTGCTTTTTGAAATACCGCATACAACGATCGAAATTGTCTTTGGAGGGAATAAGACTGCTAACGAGAGACTTGTTACAGTGAAGCTCTCAGCTATTTCGTCTCGGCGGCAGTGTATGGCGAAAGTCCTCATAGTTGAAGACAATGAAAGTATTGGTCAGATGGTATCTGGATGGCTCACATCCCAGAGTCACGTAACCGATCTGGCAACGACCGGTGAGGATGCCTTGCTCCTGCTTAGTCAATACCCCTATGACCTGATAATTCTCGATATTAACCTGCCGGGAAAAGATGGATTATGCGTCTGCAAGGAATTTAGAGATTCGGGTGGCAATACTCCTATATTGATGTTGACCGGCAAAGATACAGTGAAAGAGAAGGAGGAGGGTCTTGATACCGGTGCCGACGACTACCTCACCAAACCATTCGACACCAGAGAATTAGGAGCCCGAATTCGTGCCCTGCTAAGACGCACAGGCTCCTATTCACAAGACTGCGTCACCCTGGGAAGTCTCAGCATAGACACCAAAGCAAGAAGCGTCAAAGTCAACAAAACAAAGATAGAACTGGCTCCCAAGGAATTCGCATTGCTGGAATTTTTTGCCAAGAATCCCAATCAGGTTTTCAGCTCCGATGCGATTCTGGACCGAGTCTGGAAATCGGAGTCTGACAGCACGGTGGACAGCGTGAGGGTATACATCAATCGTCTGAGATCTAAGTTGGGCTCGCGCGAAGACGGACCGTCAATCACGACGGTGTTTGGAGTAGGTTACAAAATGACCTGGAACGAAGACTCCTAGAACCACGCTCAAAAGGCTACTTTTTTACAGACGCCTGACGGCCGAGAAGGCTGCGCTTCATTGCCATAATTGCCATTATTTCTGCCGACTGTGCCCAGGCAAGGGGCTCGTTGGCATCAGAGACCCATTTCCGAGTCTTCGGATCGACTATGTAAGCCTCAGGAATTCTCCAGCGCTTGTTTACTGTTGAAAGGCTGCGTCTGAAAAAGAAATCTTGCCACTCGAAGTAAGCCTGCTTTTTGGTGCGAAGATAGAGGTCTCCGTATATGACAGACATCATCGGAGCAACGTGCGACCACTGCGCTTCCTCGTGAAATTTCAAATCTCTTCTGTCAATTCTTCCATCCCAGATGTCCAGCGAATAGCGAGCAAAACCAATTGGCCGGCAGAGTTCCTGAGTGGTCAATGATAAAACTTGTTCGGTCATCTTCTCGCTTACCAGCGGCTCGCCTGCAACGGCGCCGAGGAAGAGTGCATTGATCAGCGCAGAATCAGCCTTTCTATCTCTGCTTGCATCGGCCCGTTTGTCTTCGGGATCAGAATTGACAAATTCGTTCGGCAAAATTCTTGCAAGGCTGTCTTCACACCGTCTTATCAAGTTAGCGAGTAATTCACTTGTAACCGTGTACGTCTTTCCATCGAGCTTTTCGCTGAGCGGCCCATGCTCATCGACAAATTTTTTCTCCTCGCGCAAACCGGCAAGAGCACAACCGATTGAAGATGCATGTTCCGCTTTCTTGTCTTCCCAGGCACCAAAATCGAAATCTTTCCACACCTCGATTTTCTCGAAGAAGAGCGGCACGAGCGTACCCAAGCGATAAGCTTCTTGCTGGGCAAACTGCGTCTTTGGTTGCCTTCCATCGGTACTCTCAGCAAGAGCTTTTTGCGCTACATTCAACTTGCCCTGATTCGCAGCATAGAAAGTCATGAAGAGCAAATAGCCGAGAGCGTCATTTTGAGCATGTCCCCACTGATCCTGAACTTCTTGCAGGTTAATCGGGTTATAGCGAATATGGGGCCGCTTGCTGTAATCACGCGCCCCGGCCTTTGCTTCGATGATATCCGTGAAACGCTTGTAATAATTATGATGATGTTTCAGTGACGCAGCTAGTCCGAGCAGCCATGCACCTTTTGCAACCTTTAACTGTGTTCTCAAAGCATCATTTTGAGCGAGCTGATACTCGGCAAGAACTTGCATCACATTGTCACGGTCCCAATGCATAATCAACATTCCATCAATTGCTGATTCCAGCGAACGTGGGTCGTGAACTGTAACAGCCGAATGTCCGCCGCTTGTATAACGCCTCAAGGCCAGCGTCCCATGCGCAGCCAGCTCGCGAGTGACTTTATCCACTATTTCTTCAGTAACGCAAGCACCGAACTGAGGTTGCACTCCGACCATTTCTTTCAATTCTGCATTTTGAAACTCAATAGCAATCGGCTCAACACTCATCGAGAGGACGGCTGGTTGAACCAATAGTGGAAACATTGCGCTCAGAGCGATCGCTGCAAGCATTGACTTCTTCCGCACGAACATACTGAAAACGCGCCTCCGCCGGCAATAAGAGGAAATTAGTATACAAGGTTCAGGTCTCGCCCCACGGGCGCTCTAGGAGAAACCCTATACATCGACCCTCGCCATCCGGTTACGCTCGTGCTATGTGACGTTGCGGCAAACAGCCAAGTAATTTGGCATTTAGCGAGGAAATAAACAATGAAGTCCTTTTTAGCGGGTGCCATTCTCGTTCCGACAGCAATAGCAAGTCTGTTCAGTGCTTCACTGCCGCTTGGTGTGAACGCTCAACAGGCAATTGGCGCTGCAATTCCAGGCAGGGCTTCTGCGCCGAAACCAGTCAAAGAAGATCAGAATAATCAATTCAAAGCCGACGGCTCGGGCACACTGGTTGCGATGCTGGGCACGGGAAAGACACTTGGTCAGTGCCCTCTCAAACATACGAGCGTCACTGCAAATGTATCAGGATACGTTGCACGCGTGACTGTCAAACAAGTATTCGAGAATCCTTTTAAAGACAAGATTGAAGCCGTCTATACATTTCCGCTATCAGAAACCGGCGCAGTCGACGACATGAAAATGAAAGTTGGTGAACGCGTCATCAAAGGTTCAATCAAGAAACGCGAGGAAGCAAAAGAAATATATGAGAATGCAAAAGCGCATGGGCAGGTAGCAGCACTGCTTGACCAGGAGCGCCCAAACATTTTCACGCAATCCGTCGCCAACATTCTTCCAGGCAATCAAATTGAAGTTACTCTTCAATACGTAGATCTGCTTCCATACGAATCAGGTCGCTACACATTTGCATTCCCGACCGTAGTCGGACCTCGTTTCATGCCCGGGACACCGGTGGGCAAGACCGGAACAGGCAGATTGCCGGACACATCATCAGTTCCAGATGCCTCAAAAATCAGTCCACCGGTTGCTCCGAAAGGTGAGCGCGCCGGTCATGACATTTCCATTGACGTGAACATCGATTCAGGCGTGCCGATTCATGCAATACGCTCCGGGTTGCACGAAGTAACAACAACACAGCCGAATGCGCAAACAGCAAAAATCAGTTTGACCAACAAAAACACGATTCCAAACAAAGACTTCGTTCTTTCCTGGGATGTCGCCAGCGATCAAATCAAGAGCGGCTACCTGACATACAAGCCGAGCAAAGCAGCAGACGGATATTTCACCGTCATGGTGATGCCGCCAAAACGTGCTACGCCAGAACAGATCCAACCGAAAGAAATGATTTTCGTCATCGACTGCTCCGGGTCGCAAAGCGGACCTCCGCTGGAAAAAGCAAAAGAGACCATGCGCTACATCATCGAGCACATGAACAAGGAAGATACCTTCCAGATCATTGCTTTCAGCAACGATGCGCGACCAATGTTCGCAAAACCAATGAAAGTCTCACCGGAGATGAAAAAGCAGGCGATACATTACATAAACGGCTTGAGTGCAAACGGCGGCACCTGGATGGCGCCGGCAGTGGAAGCGGCATGCAAAACGCCAGCCGATGCAAATCGCCTGCGCATCGTCACTTTTATGACGGATGGATATGTCGGCAATGACATGGAAATTCTCGGCATGATCAAGAAATTGCGCGGCAAATCGAGATGGTTCTCATTCGGAACAGGCAATGGCGTCAATCGCTTTCTGATCGATTCGATGGCCAAAGAAGGCGGTGGAGAAGCTGAGTATGTACTGCTTAACAGCTCCGGCAACGAAGTAGGCAAAAAATTCTATGACCGAATTTCATCACCTGTTCTCACCGACATCAAATTAGACTTCGACGGCGTGCAGGTCAAAGAAGTATTTCCGCATGAAGTATCAGACGTATGGGCGGAAAAGCCACTCTACATCAAAGGACGCTACATCAAACCAGGCGCCGGAACAATCTCGATTTCCGGATTCTCCGGCGGAAAACCCTATCTCGAAAAAATCAAAGTCAACTTTCCTGAAAACGCAGGCGGCAGCGAATCTATAGGCTCGGTCTGGGCTCGAGCAAAAGTCGACAGACTAATGAGCGAAGACTGGATGGGCGCTCAAAGCGGCTCTGTAAATAAAGAATTGAAAGACGAGATCGTCAAAGTCGCTCTCGACCATCACATCATGACTCAATATACTTCCTTTGTAGCAGTGGAAGAAAAGACTGTCACCAAGGGTGGTGTGGCAAGAACGGTAGCCGTACCGGTTGAACTTCCGGATGGAGTCTCGCGCGAAGCGACAATCGAAGAGCAAGCGATGCCAGGCTCCCCACTTGCAGGCGCACCTTCAATGAGCTTTGCACGAGCCAGCGGCGGCGGCGGTGGCGGCGGGGCCCGATTCAAATACTCCCCCAACCACTACTCAATCGGCAATGCTATGGCAGCCCGACAAAAGACACGCAACTACGCATCAGCAAACCAGTCGGTTAATTCCGGCTACACAAACAGCCCGGTGAGCGGTAGTGTGGTCGCCGGACCAGCGGTGAGCTCAATTCCGACCCCAAGCCCGCGCCAAGAGGGAAAGCTTGCGAGCGACAAGCGCGAAGCAGACTCGCTCATCGCATCCAATAAAAAAGAAGTCGGCCGCAAGCAGGACGAAAAGAAAGCAGAGCCGGCTGCAGCTAAAGATGCCGAAATACGTTCAAAGCTAACTGCAGCTCTGCAGCAAATAGCAACAAGCGCGGAGAAACTGAAAACGGCATCCGGTTTGAAAATCCACCTGGAAAACGGAAAGATCTCTGTGGAAATTCAGCTCACAAAGGACTCGCAAGAGAATATCAAAGCGCTGAAAAAACTTGGTTTCGAATTGATTCTTCAAGAAAGAACCAAAGTAATCGGCAAGATTTCACCCGACAAATTGGAAGAGCTGATCAAACTGAAATTCGTCAAGCATGTTTCCGAGCAGAAGTAAGTGAAGCAATTAAGTTAGGACTTTCAACGAGGGCAAAAAAAGGGAGGCGAAAGCCTCCCTTTTGCTTCTAAGACTGCAAGATGCATAGATGCGGTCCGCAGAGCACTAATGAACAACGTGCTCTTTAGTCGCAGCTGGAACGAGTCCTGCAAATCCGGGTGCCAGTTTGCATGGATTGATTTCGATCTTTCGCCACACATCGCCTTTGACATATGGCTCCTCTTTAAGCCAATCATCTAGTTCTGCGCGCGAAGGCCAGTCCATTACCAACATCGATCCAATCATCTTTTGATGCTCATCATCGCTGAGCATTGCCGCAGCATACAAAAGCACCCCCTTTTCTCTCAGTAAGGCACAGCCTGCCAAATGAGATTCACGAGCGGCCATGCGCCTGGATAATGCTTCGCTATCATCTCCATCTCGGCCAATGAGAACAAATTGCATAAGGAAACTCCTACAACCTACTTATCCAGCAATTGGTCGAGCGCCTTCAGCACGCGCTCGTCGTCTTTATCCAGCTCGAGCGCTTGGCTGAAAGCAACCTTTGCTTCCGTCGTTTGCCCGTCAGCAAGATAGGCTCGACCAAGATTGTAGAAAGCATTTTCGTAGTCCGGTCTTAGTGAAATAGCGGCTTTGTATTGCTCAATTGCAGCTTTGTTGTCCGGAACCGCTTGCAGCGCATTGCCGTACACAACCCGGAAAATAGGTTGTTTTCCATCGAGTTGCGTCGATGTTTTTCCTTCTTCGACAGCCTCTCCAACTTTGCCTTGATCAAGCAAGACAACCGACAAATTCGAATGAGCATAGGAAAGTGCCGGATCAATCTTCAGCGCTTCACGCAATTCAGCTTCCGCTTCTTTGTGTTTGTTGTTCTGTCTGTAAGCCCAACCTAAGTCATTGTGGGCAATTGCACTCTTAGGATTTTGTTCGACCGCCTTTTTGGCTGACTCTATGGACGGTGCGCCTTGCGCGCCCTTGGTCCAGTTTCCCGCTCGTCCATCTTCGCCTTTCTTTTCAGCAGCAAAAGCAGTAGAACCAGCAAACATAACAACTCCGCACGCAACTACGGCGGTCAAAATAGAACGACGCATGAAAAGCCTCCCAAGGCATGTATCACGAGTTTTCTGATGCTGCCTAAATATCAGGCGGTCCCATTATGGCGGTCACTATGAGAAAGAGCCCGGCCATAACGCCCATCAGAGAAAACAGGACGGATTCTATCAGATTCTTTGCTTCCAAAGATTGCTTGACGAAAATGAGCCCACCGCCCAGGAAGGTGAGACCCAGGACAAAACACATGATTCGGCTTGCCATATCCATTTTTCGACACCGACCTCAGCGTTTACATTTCCTATTGAACACTATCATTGCCTGTCTTTTTGGACTGTTTCGGCAAACTCATGAAAAGGAAAAAGGCTATTGAAAGAAGGACAATAGCTACAGCAATAGACGTAGCATCGACAAATAAGCGATCCTTCTTCTCTTGCTCATGACTTACAGTGGTCTTGACTGTAACTTGAGAACCCACTTCAGCACCCGCCGCTGCTGGAGAATAGGCACCCTGGACAGCCGAACCGTCCGAGGAAGGAGACGAAGCACTATCCAGTCCGGCTGAACCCGGCGAAGGTGCGGTACTGTCCGAAGAAACCGATGTATTCGGGTCTCCAGAGTCTGCCGGGGCCTCCGACGAGACCGGCGTATCGGGATTTACGGCGTCTTCAGCAAGGGCAGCGCTGTATCCGAAGTTAAAAAAGACAATCGCAATTGCTGGCAAACAGGTCGGAAATAGATTTTGCAGTCGAAACATGGCTTCGCTCTTCTGAATTGCCGGCTCAAGAGGGATGCGTTGCAGCCGGGCCTGAAAAAAAATGGGAAATCAGCGCATCGCCCATACGATTGTAGACTTTTCAGCCCGGTTGTGAAGTCGCAAAGACCAAAAAATCCCTCTATTCGAGACTCCGTCCGAAAAATGTTGAGAACCTAAGGCCTTTGCCTTTCTATCGATACCGGCAACCTCTTTCGTCCCCAATTTCCCTTTGTTTCCTCAAAAACACCCGGTATAACGTGTTTACACTTGCCGCAACGATTTCCTTTCATGCGATACGCCCCAAGTTCATACCAATCACGCTTGATGAGCAGCTCCTGGCAGTTGGGGCAGTAGGTGCTCTGGCGTTTCGCGTCATTGACATTACCGGTGTAGACAAACTTGATGCCGGCACTCAAAGCCTGCTCCCGCGCTCGACGGAGAGTTGACTCAGGAGTACCCGGGCGATCCGTCAGCCGAAAATCGGGATGGAATGCTGTGAAATGAATGGGCACATCATCACCGACATTGGTCAAAATCCAATCGCACATGCGCGCTATCTCGTCGTCTCCATCGTTTTCACCAGGAATCATCAAGTTGGTAATTTCAAACCAGACATTGGTCTCTTTCTTCAGCCAGACAAGCGTATCCATGACAGGCTCCAATTCAGCCAGGCAAAGACGTTTGTAGAACTGAGAACCAAAAGCCTTCAGATCCACGTTGGCTGCGTCCATGACGGAATAAAATTCCTCTCGCGCAGCAGGGGTGATGTAACCGGCGGTCACGGCGACAGCCTTCAATCCGAGTTCGTGACAGGCTTTTGCCGTATCAATGGCGTACTCTGCCCAAATCACAGGATCGTTATATGTGAAGGCGACGCTCTTGCAACCCATGCGCAGAGCAGCCTGGGCTATGTCTTCCGGAGTTGCTACTTCACTCAGTTGTTCTATTTCGCGCGACTTGCTGATCGACCAGTTCTGACAAAACTGGCAGCCCAAATTGCAGCCGGCAGTTCCAAAGGAAAGAACGCTTGACCCCGGCAAGAAATGATTGAGAGGCTTTTTCTCGATGGGGTCGATGCAAAAGCCAGTGCTGCGACCATATGTGGTCAAAATCATCTGCCCGTCGACGTTTTGCCTGACAAAGCAAAATCCGCGATCACCCTCCTTCAAAATGCAGGCGCGCGGGCAAAGGTCGCAAAAAATCTTGCGTTCGCCCTCCAGCTCGTGCCAGAAGCGACCGGGATAGTTTCCGATCAAGGCTTCCGGGGTGCTAGTCTTCTGGTCCTTCTCAGCCATTTTGTCCTAATTTCCTCTAACCTCAGTATAACCACCCAAAATTCAAACCTCCCGAATCGCCCAAAAGGCAGCCTGGTGAATAATCCTCGGACAAATGGCGGTCAATCAGAACTGCCCTTGCCGGCTGCGAATTGTCCTCAAATTTTTGTCCAATCCGCCGCCCAGTCGCATATATACGGTTTGGAATGGCTTACGGAAGTAAATACTGTGGGATTTGGCGATAGCATTCGCATGGGTTTGTCCGACGCGCTCAACTGGGCGTCGGAGAAAGCTGAAGCTGGCGCCAAAATGGTCGGAGAAGCTGTCGGCACAGCCAAGGATGCTGTCGTAAAAACAGCCGAGGTCATTGCCAGCCCTCTTATCTCGACACCCGCCAAAGAAACTCCCAAACCAGCCTCACTGGCAACCACAGTCCAAGGCGTCAACTCTTCCTTGACCGACAAAGTCGCGTATGCCTGGAAGAAAACAACGGAGATGACCAGTGCTCTGGGCACCTACGCAGCAATGCTCAGTCCCGTAGCAGGCGGCGCGGTTGTTGCGTCCAAACTCATCAACCTGGGCAACAACACTTACCAAAACAAAGAGACCGGCGACAGAGTCCAAATCCTGGACAAGAGCAAAAGCATCACGTCGGTGCTCGACGATTCAGCATGGGCATCTGCCTTGAAGCAAAGCGCTGAGGCAAAAACCTCCAACCAATCAAATCCATCCATCAATACGGAGCGATTGCTCAGCACTCTGCCCGCTTCTCAAACCGATAACGGCTCTTTTCATGGCGGCAAAGACAAAGACCTGACTGCCCATATAGGGCAAGACCAGTGGAAAAAAATATTCAGTGAAAGCAACGACAATGTCGCGCTACCTGATGCGACCGTGACCGGCGACTCAATCATGGTTAGAGCGTCTCACACGGGCGACAAGCGCACAGAAGGCAAGCCTGAAGCCGAAGTTAAGGTAGGGCAGGACAAGGTAACTCACGACGACAAGCAAGGCAACGTCGTCGAATTCGATGCAAAGACACGCAGCTTGCGAGCCAGAGGCGATGCGCAACAAACCGAAGTCGGTGTAAACCGCTCAACCGGCGAAGTCGAAATGACAGAGAAAGGAAAAGGTTATCGTGTCGTCGACAATCAGCAGATTTGGGATGGTCCGAATGGCTTCAAAGTCAAAAGAGTAATCGGCACACAAACTTTCAATGTCTATGATCGCTCGGACAATCTTGTTCAAACCATTGAAAAGGACAAAGTCACCGACTTCAGCGGCGAAAATGAAATCGTCAGATTCACCGGGCAAGACGCCAGCATATGCGACAAACTCAAACAATGGAGAGCCAATCGCAAGGCAGAAAGAAACGCTTCCGGCCTGGTCCTCGGAGCCGCTGAAGACGGTATCTTCATGCGCGACAAGGACGGCTCGTTTACTGTTTTGCAAACAGACGGAAATGCTTTCTTCGAATTGCCCACGGGAGAAAAAATCTGGAAAGACGTAAACGACAAATACTTCATCATTGAAAACGGACAGCCTCCCAAAGAGATTCTGGACGGCTCAACCGGTAAACATATCGAAGCGCAAGCAAGGGAAATGCTTGGCGTTCTCAAAACTTGGGCCAACGAAAACAAATTCACCCGCAATGGTGTCACTTTTGAAAATACCGGCGGCAGGATCAACGTCACTCTTCAAAATAAGACATCGCTAACAGCAGGCGGCCCGGTCATAGACCTGAAACTGCCGGACAGGGCTGCAAGCAGCGTCAATACCCTTACTAATGAAGTGACAATCGGCGAAGGCAATCAAAAAATTACTGTCAACGCCGTAAAAGACGAAGTCGACACACCTGAAGTTCACACGGACAAATTCGGCACAACACTCAAAGCGACGGGTGATTTCGTCAGCCATCAGTTGGAAGTCAAACTAGCTGACGGCACGCACTATGACCTACAAGGTAATGTCAACTTTGCAGACGGCACTGTATTCCACGCAAGCGGTGAAGTGACCGTCGGCAACAGCGCGAAACTGGCAGCGGACATTCAAGAGCAACAAATCAAACAAGCAGCAACCATTTTGCGCAATGCAGAAGCAATTGCCGATGCGGCAAAATCGAAAGCCGCTTCGGGCTTGATCAATCTAGACATGATAGCTCAACTGGAAGGCAGCATTTCTCAAGTCGGCGCACTGATGCAAATGTTCTCCGGAAATGATGCAGTCAGAGCAAGACTGGCAATGGTGCTGGCATCGCTCGAATCAGCCCGCAGCGACGCAAAAGCCAGCTTCGCCAGCAACACCGCACTGAGGGCCACTCGCGATGCGGCACTATCCAACAACAAGGTGAGGCCGGAATCCGTAGTCATTTCCAGCGGCTACAAACCGGAATTGAAAATGCAATTCAGATTCTCATCTGCAGCATAGTCAATATTCATACACCAATGAATTGCAATAGAAAAGGACGTGTCAATCGGGGTGACACGCCCAAATCTATCGCCAACGCGAAATCACTACATAGCGTCGCGGTCGAATTACACGTTCGTATGAACGTTGTTTGGTTGAAGGGTTTAGTTGTGCTGACCGTCGTTGGCTTGACGGTTGATATTTCGGCTAAGAGAATCCTGCGCAGCATCCAGGCGTGCTCTTTCATATGGGTTGAGCCCGCTGCCCGATTCACGATATTTCGATTCAAGCGCTGCGAGATTGGATTGTTGATTCTGCAAACGATCGTATTCTTTCTGAGTGAGAGAGCCGTTTTGCAAACCGTTGGTCAATCGCTCCTGCTGATTTTCCTGACGCGCATTTACGCCTCTGTAGTGATTGCCCCAATTGGTGCCGGGCGGGTTGTATGCTCCAACACCGGGAGGATTGCCCCAATTCGTTCCAGGCGGATTGTAGGCGCCGACGCCGGGAGGATTGCCCCAACCGGTGCCTGGTGGATTGCCGGGTCCTCTGCCGGGAGGATTACCCCAACTAGTGCCGGGAGGATTGCCAACACCGTGTCCTGGCGGGTTGCCCCAGCCGTTTGATGGACCTGGCATTCGATCTTGTCCATCATGTTTTTGATGGTAAATGTTGTTACTGAGCTGATTTTGCTCTCGCTGCAGGCGATTGCGTTCCCAACTATTTAGTCCGTTTCCGGTTGAACGATAGTAGCGCTCTTGTCTGTTCAATGCTCTTTGCTGTGTATTCAAGCGGTGCGCTTCGCGTCCGGTCAGAGAACCGTTGCCGATTCCATTATTGATGCGCGTATGCTGCCTTGTTTGCCTTCCATTGACACCGTTGCCCCAATGCCTTGCTTCAGCTGGCTGCCAATCGAGAACAGCCGTGCCTGCAATAAGAGCGAGCGAAAGGCTCATCAAAGTCACCTTATTCATAAGAACTCTCCATAAAGTCGCGTCTAACTTTAAAGACGAAACCAAGAGAAAAAGAGTTCAATTTTTCCGCTGAGTTTTTCCTAAACTGCGAAACTTTTTTTGAAAATGGTTGCTGGACCGGGTTTCCAGTTCGCGAACGGGCACCCTCTCAGATAAAGGCCAACAATATATAAGACAACGAACTCGAACGCTGCTGCATTCATCACCAAATACAAACTGATATCGCGAATCGCTTAGCTAATTTTGGCCGATTCAATCAACTCATATTGTTTGAGAATAGGCGGCCAAAAACCTCGCGCTTTCAAAACGATCTCGACAACTTCACGAACCGCACCATTTCCGCCACTCTGAGCAGTCACATAGTGGGCATGCTCTTTCACTTCCGGTCTGGCATTGGCGACAGCACATGCCAGTCCGACACGATTGAAGAGCGGCACATCGGTGAAATCGTCTCCAATAAACGCTACGGCCTCATTAGGCAATTGCGCGTCGGCAAGAATCTCTTCGAATGATGGAACCTTCTTCAAGTGACCTTGATATACATAAGTCATTTTGAGCATTCTTGCGCGTTCTGTCGTTGCGAAAGAATCTCTTCCACTGATGACACCGGTCTTGATACCAGCGGCATGACAGAAGTGCAAACCCAATCCATCGTGTGAGTTGAACCCTTTGAACTCCACTGCATCACCATTTGCTCCAGGCAGGTAATAGAGAGTGCCATCAGTCATCACGCCGTCGACATCCATGAGGATAAGCGCGATTTTTTCTGCACGCTTGATGATATCAGCGCTGAGCAGATCGTAATTGACGTCAACATTCTTACCGTTCATTGTTCTAGCCCCACAAAGATTATTCAGGCACAGCGCTAGGCTTGCCGACGTCGCATTAGGATATCAGGCTTGGCAGCCACAAGAGTGTAAATGAACTAATAGACGAGAAGTTCACCACGCCTGGCTCTTATGATTGCGTGGAAATAGCAAGCTACTGCGGACGCACACCTTCCAAAACCAGAGTAAGACTGCGCTCCAGCCGCTCTGAGAGTGAGCCCTCTGGATTGAAGAGCCATGTAGCCGTCGTAAACATAATGGGTGGAAGAATGACGCGCACCAGGTCATCAGCTTCAACGTCTGAGCGAATTTCGCCTGCCTTCTGAGCAAGGGCAATCAGTTCAACAATCAAATTGACGAATTTTCGCTTCTTTTCCTCAATGGCGCAGTGACTTCCGTGGCTGCTTTGACTCTGAGAAAAGCGGGTGAATTTCTCTGCAAATACGGCACGCGAAAGATCCGAGTTGGCTTCATTCCATTTAGCCATTTCGGAGACAAATTCAGAAAGCACCTTTAGAGGCGAAACTCCTTCAGTCAGCTTTTGCCTGGCCTGAGCGGCAAATTCATCTATGACCATCTCCTGCAAAGCATGCAAAAGCTCGTCTTTCGAGTTGAAGTGATAATAGAAAGTCCCCTTGGCTACATTGGCAGCCAGGACTAAGTCATCCACCGAGGTGGCGTCATATCCCTTTTCTTGAAACTTAGCCCGAGCGGCAGTCAGGATCTCCTGCCTGGTCGCCTCTCGTTTCTCTTCTCGTCGTCCCAATTTTTGCTCGCCTTGACACAAAACCGACCGACGGTATAATTTTATACTGATAGTCGGTTTTTGAATATTCCTTCAAATTATACGAGCGACAGGGCTCTACGCCCTGCCGATAGGAGGTTTTATGTTCGGATTTGGAAATTGCGGACCCCATGGCTTGTTCGGGAAATTCGCCGGCATCCATGGAGGCATGCATGGAGCATTGGGTAACGGCTGCGCCTCGCCTCTTTCCGGGATCGATCTCACAGACGACCAGCTGGAGAAACTCGCAGAGCTAAAAGGGCAAGCATTCAGTAAATTCGGGCATGGCAAGGTCGACATCATCGACCTGTACAAAAGACTCTTTAAGGAGTTGGCAAAGCCAAACATCGACGAAAAGCTGGTTTGGAATATCACCGACGAAATTCGCGGCAAGAAATCCGAACTCACCGATGTTCTCGTCGAGCACCTTATCGCTTTCGCGAAAATTCTCACGCCTGAACAGCGCGCCAAGATAAAGCTCAACAAAATAAGAAAGCTATTCGGCATCTCAGACGGCTTCGGCTTCGAACACTAAGTTTCGACATCTTTGATTTACCGAGCGACACGGAAGCTACCCCGGCTTCCATACGCAGGAGCAAGCAGGGCGGCGGGCATCCGCCCTGCTTTTGCGTTGCCGGAAAACGTTTGCAAGAAGATAGAATTGACAAGGTTTTCGAACGGTGACAATTTTTGGCAGACATTTCCGATTCTACGAAGCGAAATTTTTCAGTCGTTGACCCCCTCAAGGTCAATATAGAAAATCCACACAGCGCCGTCATTTCATTCGAAATGCCAGAGCAAGTCGAACGCCTGCAGTGCGATCTGCTTGTCGTGGGAGGAGGAATGGGCGGAGTTTCTGCAGCTCTTTCCGCACTGAGAGCCGCCCATGAAATCCGTTATGCGTCCGCTCAACCTTTAGTCATACTGACAGAAGAAACAGACTGGCTGGGCGGACAAATGACATCGCAGGGCGTATCAGCTCTCGATGAAAACCACCTGGTGGAAATAAGCGGCGCGGCGCGGAGCTATCAGAAATTTAGAAACGAAATACGGGCTCGATACAAAAGTGAATTCAAACTGGTTCAATGGGCCAATGACGAACCGTGGCTCAATCCAGGCGATTGCTGGGTGAGCTGGCTGGCGTTCGAACCAAAATTTGCGCTGGACGAAATTGAAAAACTCTTGAACCCATACGAAAGCAGCCGACAGCTATCGAAAAGATTGCGAACGAAGGCCGTCTACGCAAGAACTGAGATCTCAGCGGCAGATTCAACACAAAAGAAAATCACGTCCGTTGGTTTCTACGATTTTGCACGCAGCAAAGTCTTTGAAGTAGAAGCAAAAGTAGTAATCGATGCAACAGAGCTAGGTGACCTGCTGCCAATGGCAGGCTTGAAGTATCGAAGCGGAGCCGAGTCGAAAGCAGAGACAGGCGAAGCGCACGCTCCTGAAATAGCTCGCCCTGAGAACGTTCAAGATTTCACTTATCCGTTTGTAATCGAGTATCGACCAGGCACCAATAACGTCATTGAAAAGCCTCAACACTACGAGCAATTCAATGCAGCAGGGAAGTTCTCGCTGGAAGGCTATCCTATGTTCGCATGCAAACTGAAAGGCGAAGGCGATGACATGCGCATCGACAAACTTCCTTTCTGGGAGTACCGTCGACTCATTTCCTCGAAGCTATTCGAATCCGGCGAATATCCGTTTGATGTCGCAATGATTAATTGGAATAGCAACGACCTGCGAATGCAGAACATTATCGATGTCGAAGCGAATACACAAGCAGAACGACTTGCGCTCGCAAAGGCTCTCAGCCTCGGTTTTCTCTACTGGCTGCAAACAGAAGCACCGCGCGACGACGGCGGTTTCGGCTATCCGGAATTCTATCTTCGCACCGACGTTTTGGGCTCATCCGACGGACTCTCGAAATACCCTTATATTAGAGAGTCGCGTCGCATAGTAGCGCAACATACAATTGTCGAAGAAGAGATTGTCGCGGCAAGCAATCCCGACGCACGAGCGCATCTCTTCTCTGATTCCGTCGGCATTGGGCGCTACCCTGTGGATATTCACGGCGAACAAGATGTGCCGGGAGCAGCGCAACATACAAAACCTTTTCAGATTCCACTGGGCGCACTCATTCCGAAAGACGCCGCCAACCTTCTGCCTGCCTGTAAAAACATCGGCACCACGCATGTTACCAATGGCTCCTACAGACTGCACCCAATCGAATGGTCGATAGGAGAGGCACAAGGAGTCGCGGCGGTACTCAGCCTGAAAAACAGCTTAGCGCCCTGTAATCTTCCGGCATCAAAAGAACTCGTGCGCCAGTTGCAAGAAATTCTAATCGACAGGGGAGTGCCTCTCTTTTGGTTCAATGACGTGCCGACAGACCGCCCTGATTTTGCCGCTATCCAAAAACTGGCAATCTTCGGAAACGCTACGCTGGACAGCGAAACACTCGCATTTCGACCAGATAGTCCTGCCTCGCGCCAACTGTTGAACAAGGGCGCTGTTGCAAGAAATAAGTGACATCGCCCCCCTGTCAGCAAAACCAAGATTTGTGTAATCCGGCTTCTCATAATCGGACTAACCAGCCTACCTTCACTATAATTGTCGTAAAGATCTACCGGTATACGCCTGCGTTTGACGCCCTATGGAAAAAGCCTGAGAGCGTACCGGCTAAGAGATTCCCTCGAATACCACCGACAAGCGGAGTTCAAAACAAGTTGAATAAGCTAGCGCTCAGCTTTATGACACGCGCGAAATCAGCGCTGGTTTTTCTTTTCTTGCTATTCCTGTTTGCTTGTTCAACAAGCGCCAATGCCGCAGATGAATCGCTTATCGTCTGCACAAAAGCCAAAGCCAAAGTCGATGCAGTTCGAGCTGAGTTGACATCACTCGGATGCACTATCCTCTCGGAGATTCCATTCAAAAAAGGCAAGTTTACAATCTTCCAAGTGCAGCCGACCGGAGATATCAGCGCTACCGTCGCTCTCATCTACAAAATCAAAGGCATCAGCAGCGTAGAAAGAACCCCGCAGTCAACATTCCAGGCAAGTGGGTTCTGTGGAGTCAACGATCCCGATTTTCCTTCGCAATATGGACTTCAGACAGTCAAGTGGACTGATGCGATTTGCACAATGAAATTGCTCGGGATCGGTCAAAGAGCAATCCCAAGACTCACACTTATCGATAGTGGTTGCGCAAAGGTAAACAGTGGCGACGAAATGAACGACGTCACACAGTTCAATTTCGTTGATGGGGCCAATGGAGTTCCGGAATTTGCATTCGATGCCGAGGTGCACGGTACAGCTGTATGCGCGATCGTAGGCGCCAAGTCAGACAACGCAAATTACATTGCCGGAGTCGGCTCGCACACTCTCCCGGTAAAAATTGTTTCTTGTAGAACCAGCAATGGACTAACCTTTCGCACTATCGACGTTATCTCCGCAATGGTCTGGTGCGTAGACAATCAAGCGGCGCGTGGCGGACCCGGCGTGGTCAACATTAGCGTCAATTCGTTTGGATTGCCCAAATACAATGGTTCTTTCGTCATTCAGGAAATCGCCAGGAACGCGCGATTGCAGGGCGATCTCTTTGTCAACGCATCAGGCAACGATTCACTAGTCGATTCAAGTCCGGAAAGATTTATGCGCAGGGTTCTCGCGCTGGACGAAAACAATCTTCTGGCATCATTCTCCAATACCGGTCCGTTCAAAGCTGCAGGACCAGGAGTAATGATCGCCACCTTTGACAGTCCAAACTCGATTGCCTTCGGCACCGGCACTTCTTTCGCATCGCAATTCTGGACCGGCGCTATTTGCTTACTGCAGTCGCTCAATCCTGCTCTGAATGCCGTTGATGCCGACGCAATCGTCTATCGCACCGCATACACGACAACGGAAGGCTACAAAGTTCCCGATATACAGAAAGCAGTTCTACGCTCCGCATTGTTTCCTTGGATGTAGTCAGTTTGTCTAGTCGATCGAGATTTGCCCTTTTATTGTTGGCACTTGGTTGCTTCGTACTTCTTCAGAGAACAAAAGCCGACGCTGCAGCCGGAGACTGGCTCGTAACGGTGAAAACCAGCACACTCGAAAAGTGTCTTGACTTTCCGGACTCCAAATTCAAACCGGTGATCAGGGCAAGCGTCTATTTCGAGCAGGGTCTTTCGGACTTGAGCGAAGAAGAAAAAGAGATGCAAAAGCGTGGGGCAATACCCGACGAAGAAATCAAATCGACTAAATTTGAAGATGTCTTTTTCAGCCACATGCACATTCTCGGGCTGAAGCGATACTTGCAGTTGCGCATGAAAGAAGGCACTCCAGGCATTATCAGGATTTTGCCAAGCAATTCAATGTCGAAACAAGAAGAAGCTAACGCCGCTGCAAATACAACCCTCAGGCTCTTTATAAACCTGTATCTGAAGAAAGCGGCTCTCCGGTCAGTGTTTGTTCCCAGAGACATTTTTGACACTTACGTTTCTGAATTACAGCGCTACGGGTTTCGCATGGAGAATGTCATTCCCGGCACCACCAACCGCGCTCTGCTGATTCTCTCCGTCAAATCCGAACCGGCAGGACGATCTTGCCACATGGGCTATGGCTACTAAGGTGTTTTATGTCTTTTGATTCCAACCCACCAGCCTGGAAGCGCTCAAGATTACAGAGCGGCAACATGACTCTGATGATTGCTTTAGCTGCCATCGGAATCGTAGCTATCTTCGCAATCGGGCTTACAGTCTCGATTCTTCTTCTATCTCAGAAAAGGTCGCAAAATCAAACGGAAGAGTTGGCTCTCAAGTTGAGCACACAGCTCAACAAAGACAATTGGACCGGCAACATGAATAATCTGGTCGGATTTTCTCGAGAGCTTGTTTACTCATCAAGACAAGATCTCGACAACATCACATCGAAACACCCAAGACTGAAGCCACTGGCCATACAGCTTCTGGAAGAATCCAGACAAGCGGCTTTACTAGTAAATGAAGAGAGAAGAAATTTGATCTTGGCGGAATTGAAGGAACTCAAAAAGTCCATTGAAAAGCAAGCTTCAAGCACCGCTTCGGCAAATTCTTCTATTTCATTGCCGCTCGTCAATACTGAAAAACCTGCAGTAGTAAGCGTGGATGCCGGATATCTAGAGGGAGTTCCAAGCAATGTTTATCTTTCAGAAGGAATTCCGGAGCTGAAAGAATTCGACATCCAAGCGAAATACGCAAAGGCTAGCAGCAAAGTATTTGACGCCGGTATCAGCGCAAGACTTCCGGCCCCGGATGACGACCTGGAATTTCCTCTGGCATCTTTGCCCGCACCAGCCAAGGGTACCATTGCTCCCGCGCGTCTTGCAGCGAACAATGTCTTCCGCAAAATCATTACTGTAATGCCGAACACTGAGGCAAACCTGGCAAAATGCAATCAACTTCCTTCGGCGGTGCAAATAGAATCAGCAGTAGTAGTTTCTTCTCCGGCAGCAAAAGATGCCGCAAAAGGCGCAATCAAATTGAAGGTTACTTCGGCAGCGCCCGGAGCCACTCTGACTTTGCCATGAATTATTTCATCGCCGTCAACCGCGGTTTGAAATAGTGTTGATACTGACCCGCTCCGTTCATCTGTAAAACGATAGCGGCAGTCTTGAGCATGTGCCCTGCTGCTTGCTTGCCTTGTGGATGATATGACTTGAACATAGTCTTGAGCGGCAGTACCGAGTCCATTGCGCTTATCACCGAGAATTCAGAAATATGCGCTCTGGTGCCGTTTTTGATTTCGGTCGAAAGGTTACGGTGGGCAATCGATTCAATCGCATTGATTTGAGCGAACTCGGCTTGATGATGCGGAGTAACCATTGCATGTCGACCCGGAGAGAGCACAATGCTGTGTCCATTCGATTCAACAACAACTGAACCTTTGCGTTTGTCATCGACATCATAAACAGCCAGGCCTGCGGCGCTTGCCGAGACCAATACAACGGCTCGGGAACCTACATGCACGCAGCCAAAAGGTGTCTCAACGACGGTGTCACGGAATGGAACTATAAGCATATTGCCTGAATCCAATCGAGCTTTCTCACCCAATGGAATAAACTTCACCGAAGAATCGCCGGACACTTTTCCGGACAGAAGCGGGCTGTCGCTGCAAATAACTCCGTCGGTTTCGCGAGTAAATCGAGCGAACCCGACCGCAAATGAATCGTCATTATCCATCGCGTCGACTAGCGCGCCGGACAAAATCGATGCATTGCTTGCAGTCATTAGCGTCGCATTATTGGCTGATTGGACTTGCGCTGAGGAATCAAGCTTAGGTATGGAAAGGTCAGCGGTGAATGTGTTGTACTCACTGGTCGCCACAATGCCTTTAGAGGCAAGAGCGTTCGACGACTCTGTGGAGCCGACTCCAATTGCAGGAACAGCCTGAATCTGAGCGGCAGAGACTCGAGGTTCTCGAACAGGTGGGTCTGCCAACACCAGCGATTGATCACCCAATATGATTGGTCGGTTGTTTATTGAATTGAAAACTACATTCACGCCCTTTGCGTTTACTGTAGCCAATCCCTCCGAAGTCACCGTTCCGGTTGGTCCAAAGTAGATAATGCCTCTTCCGGAAAACTGCGCATCGATACCTGCCGGAGCCGTACCAGGAGGTACAGGGTTGGTGCCCGTTTTCAGCACCGGACCAAAAACTATGTTGACCGGCTTGCCCTTGCCCAAAGTCTGCACGGTAGCATTTTGACCTACTCTGATCGAACCTGTGACAGTGTTGTTGTTCTGCAGAGTGATTCCGCCGTTGACTGCTGTCAGCAACCCGGAATCGACAACCTCGAGCAACGATCCAAGGTTCTGTGAGATTACGATAGAACCCGCGGCAGCCGTAATATCGAATAGCTTCGTATCCGAATTCGAATTCAGAGTAAATCCTTTTTGGCCGAAGGAATCATGCACAGTAAGCGCCGCTGATGTGAAAAGACTCGTAATACCGACTATGCCATTTGATTGTGCAACCAGATCAGGCGTGTTGGTGAGCAGTGGCACCTTGCCGCCGATGGCTCCGGTTCCCGAAGCAATCATGGTTAAGTCACTGCTGGCGTCTATCACAACTCCGGAATTAGCAAGAATTGAACCTTTGGCGCCAGTGACCAACAAAATCGACGGAGCATTCATAGCACCGTTCTGTATCACTTTGATGCCGCCCAAGCCATTGTTGATAGCAATGAAACCGGTAGAGCCAAAGGCCGAAAGGTCGCCCAATACACCATTCTTGGTTGCCACACCGCTCTTGACGGAAAAGGCAGTCGAAGATCTCGACGACAGAACTATGCCACCACCCAATCCACTGCCCACACCACTGGCGTTGATTGAACCTTGAACTACGAGTGTGCCACCTCTAGCTCCTACGGTGCCAGCTTGCAGTGAATAGAAAGCGCCATCCCAATTTCCAATAGCCGATTGCGGGCCTGCCGTCATAAAACCAGGATCCACAGTCAGCGCGCCACCGACTGAAATATCAATCTGACCTCCATTTCCTCCAGCGCCACCACTCTCGGCAGAGATATTGAGGAAATTGACCGGTGGCTTGGCGCTGATGATTGCGGACGGATTGACAATAAATGTTGACACCGTACTTCCGGAACGATAGGAAATAAGTCCACCATCGCCAGTTCCTATGCCATTTGCAGACAAAGTCAGTGGATTAATCAAACTGCTGACGTACTGAATCGCAGTCGAACCTGTAAGAGTGATCGCACCTCCGTCACCATTCGCCCCTGTAGCATTGGCCTGACTGAGAAACAAAGTGTCATTCAAAAACAACGTGCCAATGGAATTAACCCCTGCATTCAAGGAGATGCGGGCACCGCTTCCATTTGCACCGGACAGATTGATCGAACCACCGTCAACTACAACGTTTCCAACAGCACGAACGATGAGCCCGCCGCCACCGGCACCGCCAGTGCCAACGACCGCTCCCGAGCCCAATGTGACGCTTCCACCGAAAAACGCATCGACACTCCCGCCCGACCCTGCTCCCGGAGCAGACACATCGAAGGAATACAAACCTGCACTGGAAACATCGACTGCACCGGCGGAGCGAAGAGTGAGTCCGACAAATCCACCGTTGCCGCTGCCCGTACCAACTGACTGAAGGGTCAAGTGACTGCCGGCAAAACTGATTACGTCGGCTGCCAGATTAATACTGCCGCCGTCGTTATTGGAGCCGGTAGCATTTGCTTGAGAAAGAAATGCAGTCGAATTCAAGTTTAATACGCCGGAACCATCCCGACCAGCAATCAAGCTGATGCGGGCACCGTCTCCATCGGCACCGGTCAAATCGATGCCACCGGCATTGACGGTGATGTTTCCATCGGCGCTGACAATTGCCCCACCTCCGTCGTCGCCGCCAGTACCCTTAATCCCATTGCTATCGATGGTTACATCCCCGGCAAATGTAGCGGTTGCAGTTCCGCCGCTGCCGGACCCCAGAGCGCTCACATCAAGGATAAAATTGCCTGTCGAAGATACGGTGGATGCAGCAAGTGAGTTGAACGTCAAAGAAACGTTGCCGCCGTCTCCGCTTCCTGTGCCGATTGCCTGCAGAGTCAGTCTGTTGCTGTTGTTTGTTAAAACGCTCGACGCAGTCACGGAGACATCGCCTGCTTCTCCGCTTCCGTCGACTCCTGCGCTCAGAGTATTCATATTCGACAGAACCAAGCTGCCGGTTCCAATTGAAATGTCTCTTGCCGTTACAGATGTGCCATTCAGCGTCACGCTTCCTGATGCACCTGTTTCAATGACCACTCCTTCATTGACAGCGCTGATATCGCCGCCGACAGTAATGGTTTGACCTGGAGAAGCCGAGTTATCGATGCGCACATCATCAACACTGGTCACAGTACCAAGTATATTGATATTGCCGAAACTCAAAACCGTCGTGCGCTCCGCACTTTCGATGCTGACAACGGACAGATTATGAACACCTGTCCCCAACTTATTGTTGATAAAGACGGAATCGGAAGTAGTCCTAACTGTTCCTAATGAAATGGCACCACCACTGATCACTGACACGTCGCTTCCGGCTAAAATATACTGAGCAGAAACTCCGCCGGATGCAACGACCAAATCGCTGACCAGCGAGTTACCGCTCGTTATCGACCCGCTGGTCGAAAACGTAATAGGAAGACCATCGCTGGATACAGCCCCCGTGTTCGCCACGGTCACCTTACCCGAACTCGTTCCTGAATGGTTGGTGATACTTCCAAGGCTGATGGATGTTCCGGCCAGAATTGAGACATCGCCGTTCTCGCCGCTAACGCTGTAAGCATCTATCGTGCTTCCACTGGGAAGATTGATTACACCGCCAGTCCCCGCGGCAGCGAATGCGACGATAGTAACGTCGCCGCCCGCAGCACCGCTCAGCGCCGAACTAGAATTGATTGAAAGCAAGGTATTGGCGCCTGACAGATCCACGTTTCCGCCGTTAGCGTCTGCACCATCTATGGTGACAGAACTAGTAGCTGCACCGGTAATATTCGGAGGTGTAGTGGTCTGCCCAGGCAGAATACCGGGAGCCAGACCGATTGGACTGCCTGTAATATTGGCGCCGGCTATAATGCTGATATCAAAGCCCTGTCCCGTACCGTCTTGAGCAACTATTTGAGTAAGATTGTTTGTAGCTGTAATGTTTCCAGCGGCAATAATGGCAAGATCCTCACCAACGATTATGTCGCCATCAAGAACAAAATCTCCGGTATTGAAGTAAGTCGGGTCACCAATCAGGCATTGCTTGCCTAAGGTGAGCACTGCGGTATCAGCACTGACGTGCACGGCCATACCTGAGGCATTGACGATGCCTGTCAATTGATTGACGAAAACATCTGCGGTGCCACCACCCGTATAAACGTTCAATTCTCGCGACAAGAGATCTCCACCGGTGACGACTGAGCTGAACGAATCAATATAATCGGCGTTGCGAATATTGATCGCACCGTTCAAAGCAGAGACCGTGCCACCACTGTTGTTAACGCTGAGGTTAGAGCCAAGCGCATCGAAGGTGACATCGGCCGTAGATGAAGAGATTGTTCCGCTGTTTGCGACAACAGGAGAGATTAAGTGAATTTGCTGTTGAGCAACGATGCTGCCACTGTTGGACACGGAATCTTGCCCGGATATCGTCAGGCTGCCGGCTGAATTGATCGTGCCAAGATTGTTGAACGCGTGGTCCGCAGCCAGGGTCAACTCACTGACAGTTGAATTGATGGACGCACCCTGATTGTTCGTGATGTTGTCTGCCGAGATAAGAGCTGCCACATTACCGCGATCGGACAGTACGTTGATTGAGCCGGAATTGATCAAATCACCTTCGATTCTTACGTCCCCACCCTTTGCGAAATCTCCTGAAGCAGTTACTGCTACCGGAACAACGAGATCATCTACTTTCATAAGATGATTTCCACTCGTCATGGCCGAAAGATCGACATTTCCACCGGTCGCCCGCCCATTAGCGTCCAGTACGACGGTCTGACCACCAGCCAATAGCGCTTGCTTGGCAGCAACATATTCAGCAGCGGTTACTTTTGAGCCTGCGCCCAGGGTTTTTGTCGACCCACCTACTTCGATGGTTATCGAATCCTGCTCGCGGAATAGGTTATTTCCAAGCGTTATGGTTTCTAGCGCAGACGTAAGATCGAGCGAAAAACCTTGATTAGCCTTTATGAAACGCGCCGAATCTGTTTCCTGAATCGAATTTTTGATGTGATTTTGCAAGAACTCTTGCTTGGAAGCAGCCTTGTATGCCTGAAACTCCGCTTTGGAAACAAAATCGTGACGATGCAGATTTTCGTTGGCACCGTGACCAACCAGAGAGTGCATAACTGCCTGAGCAGCATTGTCGCTCGAGGCAGGCGATTCTGCACCTCTCAACTCTTGCCAGTGCTCTTTGAACGCTTGATTGAAAGCTTTACCGGAAAGCTCCGGATTATCGAGCTTGAACTGTTGCCGAGCATCTCCTCGCCCCGCCAGGTCATTTGCTTGTGCGCCGGAGCCTAGATTGGCAGAGCCAATCAAGATCGGTACAGTCATTGCCGTATACCAACCTTTGACGAAAAACCGCTGGGTACGATTAGTCAAATCAGCTGAATGTCCCATACTGCTCCTTTCTCGACTCTAATTTCTTGCGGCGAATCAGCAGAACCCTGCTCCATAAGCGACCACGAACTTTCAGAAGGTTCACCCTCACAATCTCAAGCAACCTGAAGAGATACCTAGCTTTCGCCAAGCTTGAAGCGTATCAAAGGAGAACAATATATCCATTAATGGAGGCTCACTTGGAGGGTGTCCCAGAGCCTACTACACCAAAAGTAGCAGCTCAGTGGGGAAGCGTCGTTTTGAGACCGAATTGTCACCAAATTACGACAACGCCCCTGAAAGCTTAGCTGCGATCAGGTGACCAAAGGCATTGCCCCGCAGCGCCGCGGTAAGCGGGCTTTAAGTTGACCAATTTCAGACATCAGCCTACTTCTTTCCGAGCCCGGAATCGCGCAGCACAGCTTTCAATTCATTCTGAATATCAAGACTGACAGGACTATTTGCCCCGAAGGTCCGATCGCTCATTTCTTTGGCTTTCTCGTAACATTTTATGGAATACGGGAAATCCAGCAAGGCCCTACTTACTTTGCCCATCCACAGATAATAATCGGCAGCTTTTCGTGTCATCTCGCTTGAATTCGGCAAACGCTCGTTTATTGCAATAGCGCGAGCCAGTCTAACCTGAGCATCCTTCAACAAGATGGCCTTTCCGTTTGCATCCACCGGCACGCTGCCGGACTTAGACATTTCAAACTCATACTGCTTTTTGAGCGCTTTTGCGTCTTCTGCCAAAAGAAAGGACATCACAATGTCCATGTCGGTTACATTCGGCTTTGGATTTAGATCTTCAACATAGCTGAGCGCATCATGGAAATCTTTGGCGATCGCCGCTTCACGGGCATCTTTGTCGGCAACCTTTCCGCCTTTTTTGAGGTCTTGATTCAAGAGTTCAGTATTGGCCAAACCTCTCTGAATCAACGCGCGCACGAGTGATTGCTTGGCACGGATTTTTTCTTCCTCGGAATTTTGATTTTCGATGGCGCCCTTGCACTTACTGACCGCAGCTTCGGCAGCTTGACGAGCCAAACGGAATTCTCCGGCTTTGTTGTAAGACTGCGCCATTATTTGCTCAACCCACCCGACTTGATGGCTTGCAGGATTCAGCGCGCGGCTGAAGATATTCTTGGCGCGTTCCAGCTTCTCCTCAGCGTCTGCCGGCGGAAGATGCCGGGCAAGATGGGCGAGCGACCTGGCGATTTCCGGATCGTCCTGTGGCAAAACCTTGTCTCGAATACTCAAAGCCTTTGCAAACTCCGCTTTAGCACTTTCGATGTTCTTATCGCTCTCGTAAGCTCGACCCAATACTTGATGTGTTTTCGCTACCAAGACGTCGTTCTTGAGATTTTGCGCAATCGGTAAGATCGAACTGGCTATGGCGATGCTATCAGCATGACGCCCTGCATCACTAAGTGCCAGCGCAGTGTCGAGACCGCCATCACATAACTTAGTCCGCTCTTTTGGCGACATTGTGCCGGCCGCAGCTATGTCACCTTTCAATCCAGCAATTTCAGTGGATTCTTCCTTCCTTATCTGAGCCAATTCCTGGTTGAGTTTGCTCAGCTCTTCCTGATAGCTCTTACTCCGCGTTACAGACGGGTCAAGAATAGCTTTTGCATGGAGAAGGTCGAGGAGCTGGTGGCAACTCGCCAATCGCAACTGGCGATTGGCGAGCTTTTTGGCCATTTCCAATTCACCACGAAAAGTGGCTTCAGCCTCACTATATTTACCTGAATCAAACAAGGACTGACCTCGCTCGTCAAGTTCTTTCCAATGCGCAACACTGGCATCTTTGAAATCAAAGTGAAGCACTGAATTCTGCTGTTGAACTAGAGCCGTCGCAGCAAGACCGGTAACCACCATACCTGCAGCACAATAAGCCGCAATCATCTTCTTAGTAAATTTGCCTTGGGCACCAATCTTCAACCGAATCAGTTCGAGCTTTCGCTTCAATTGCTCGAGCGGACCTTTCGTGTCTCGTTCCAGCTCGAGAAGCGCGGCCTTAACCTCATCCATCGATTGGAATCGGGCATTTGGATTCTTAGCCATGCAGCGAAGCAAAATCGCATCGACCTTCTCTGCATAGCGAGCATCGCACATGGATGACACAACAGAAGCCGGAAGATCATTCACGTGCTTGAGCATCGTATCGATGTGCGAATTGCCGGTAAATGGAGGACTGCCAGTAAAAGCCTCATACATTACGCAACCGATCGAGTAGATATCGGAGCGAAAATCCAACTTGAGACCTCGACACTGCTCGGGACTCATATATAAAGGACTGCCGAATACTTCCCCAGTGCGCGTCAATTGCAACTCTTGATCGCTGTCCTCGCTCATCAACTTAGCGATGCCAAAGTCGAGTACTTTGACTTGATTGCCTACAACCATGATGTTGCTCGGCTTCAAGTCTCGGTGAACTACGCCGCGCTCATGAGCATGGGCAAGCGCATCACAGACCTGAACAAAAATATCTATGATGTCGGAAAATTTGATTGATTCCGGATCTCTTACGAGTCTCTTCGCCAGGGCTTCACCCTTGACGATATCCATAACTATGTACGGCTGAGCATTTTCATCGGCGTCGAAGTGATGGATTTTGACAATGTTCGGATGGTCCAGATTGCCCAGCGCTTGAGCCTCTCGCTGGAATCTCAAAAGGGAACCCTTGCCACGCACGAGAAGGTCGCGGTGCAAAATTTTGAGCGCTACATCGCGTTTTATAACCCTGTCGACTGCAGCGTAGACAGCACTCATACCACCTTCGCCAAGATACTGTTTGATCTCATAACGCGAAGCAATTACATCACCAACATTAATTCGACATTGATCTGCTATCGCATCAACCAGATCCGCTTGACAGGTGTTGCAGCCCATCGTGTGGTCGGGATCATGGTGAGACTCGAGAGATGACAGCTCGCCGGACGCAGTCTTATGACGCGTATCGGTCTGGGTGTCATTATGAGTCGCATTACCGGTGCCGGTATGAGTGTCGGTATTCGTGTCCAGCATTCTTTCCGGACTGAAACCTTCGCCGACGGAAGTATCCACGCCTGTTTGAGTTTCAATGCGAAATTCTTGCTGAGTAGTGATATCCCCTTTCTTCTTCGCGGGGGCACTAACTGAACCCTGAGACTTTTCGTCCAAAGCCGTCGTCAACCGAATCTCTGCTTCGGTTTTCGCGAGTTCTACCTTATGACCTGGTTTTTGCATAAAAAGGCACGCACAAGTGACTAAACACCTTATTCCCACATTAAATCGACGAGTAATGGGTTAAATCGCATCGTCGCGTTTCCCATATTAAATCGAAATTTGATTCCAATCTTTATACAGAAGACCGATACCGCCCTAATTTCCATGGGCATAGTCGATTATAGGTATTGAAAGATACCTGTCACCGTGCCGAAACTCAGTATCTTGATGACTAGCCCCCTCAGGGTCTAAAATCGTTTTAGGTGGAGAGCAGCCGAACAAAGAAACCACTCAGGCGATTTGAATCGCTGGTTCTCCTCAGTTACTAGAATTGGCATACCGACGATAAAGCCCGACTGAACCCAAGTCAGTCATAAACGGTGCATACAGTGCTTATGAGAATTCGTTCTCATTGCGGTGGGTAATCAGCTTAGCGTTTCTCGCAAAGCCAAAGCGGAGTAAGCAGATATGTTGAATGCAGATTCGATCAAAAGAGTAAAACGAACCCTAGCCGGGTTGTCTGCACTCTTACTTTTGAATGCGTTTCCTTTCATGCCCAGCGCGCTGGCTGCAGGTAACGGGACCTTGATTGTCTGCACCCAACCCGGAGGCGATGTGGCAGCAGCCAGACAATCGCTGACCGACGCAGGGTGCACGGTGCTCTCCGAAATTCCCTTTGCGACCGGCAATTTCTGCATCATGCACGTCCGACCCAACAACGGCGACGTTACTGCGGCAGTGGCAAAATTCAACGGCTCTATCGACCCCAACATTGTTTCAGCAGAAGCCACCATGGCCTCGAAAACCCAGTGGTTCTGCTGGCCACCGCGCCCCAGCTGCGTACCAAACGACCCGGACTTTCCTTCGCAATATGCGCTTCCTGCTATGGACTGGAACGATGCGCGCTGCACCTTGAGACTGTTAGGCATTAACCAGCGTGCGTATCCTCGATTCACCACCATTGACAGCGGCGTCAACAGTATTTCCGCAAACGACGAAATGGTCAACGTCACCCAGTACAACTTTGTCGGTGGGCTGAACGGCGTTCCTGAATGCAATTTCGATTCGGGAGTTCACGGTACAGCTGTGACCGGAATAGCAGGTGCGCGCACAAATAATTCCACATTCATCTCAGGCGTTTCGTCGCACAATCTGCCGGTGAAAATAGTTTCCTGTCGTGTCAGCGCCGATGGGGACACGATCGCTACCGTAGATGTCCTGAGAGCCATGGTCTGGTGTGTCGACCACCAACGCGAACGCGGCGGACCTGGCGTTATCAACGTCAGTCTTAACTCTTTTGGATTGCCGAAATACAACGGCTCACCCGTGGTTCAAGAAATCGCCAAGAATGCCAGAAAGCAGGGCGACATTATCGTCAACGCCTCCGGTAACGAAGCCCTGGTTGATCCGAGCCCGGAAAAATATATGAGACGCGTGCTGGCGTTGGATGAGAACAACTTGGTCGCCTCGTTCTCCAACACTGGTCCTTTCAAAGGAGCAGCTCCTGGTGTTCTCAT
>JAIETE010000080.1 GCA_019745505.1 Candidatus Obscuribacterales bacterium
ACAAAATCGAATAGCTATCGTTTGAGAATAGCCATCTTTTGAATTTGGAACATACTTTGACTCTAGTTTCGAGATGAGGAAATGTGGACCGGAAGAAAAAAAGGGGCGCGTGCAACGCGCCGCCACGCTCTAATATGTTTCTTTCTGGCGTTGGGCGAAGCGTGAGCAGAGAAGTTTTGCCGTAGGGACGTCGATTTGAGGCAGTTCCGTCACCAGAAGTTTGGGCGTGAACTTGCTTATCACCGGCTGCAGCGAGCGCAGTCTTTTGATCGCATTTGGGTCTTGTTTCAAGAGTTCTTCCACGATCGTATATGCTTCCAGAAAGCGTTTGTTCTCGAAGCAAACTTCCGGATTGCACTTGTGCTCTGGAAAAAGCTGTGGGCAGAGTTTCGCCCAACGCATCTGAAACCAGCAGGCCAGCCCCTCTTCGAACATGGAAGTCCAGAGGCGAGCGGGCGTCATCAGATGAACGCACTCATGCGCGATTTGCCAGAGAATTTTGGAGTTATCGTTGCGGGCATCGCTGGAAAGACGAAAAACAATTTTCATCTCTTCCTGGTTGTACTTCATGATTGGTACTTTGGAGGCGAAGTATATGCCGTCAAAGGCGTATGGAGCCGGATCGACTCGTGCACCGAACAACTCTTCGGCGTCTTCCAAAAGCATCGAAATAACTTGATCGACGTTATTTGTGTCGAGCGGATTTACCGAGGTAAACCGGGGGATGTAGTCTGTCGGCTCGACTTTGGGAATTTCGAAAAGCTGTAGTTGCATTGTCGGCTGTCCTGAATGTGGGGAGCAAGCAAGAGCAACGGGCGACGGCTGTTATCGCCCCTAGGTTTTTTTTGCGGTTCTATGGCGTCGAGGACGTTCGGTTCTTATTGTTTCTGCAACTTTGATCACCGTCGCGTTTTTCATCGATGTGTCCACGACGTGCGACATGCGAGCGTGGCAAACTGCCAGAGCCAGAGCATCGGATGCGTCATCGGGACGGATGATTTCTTTGAGATTCAAAAGGCGAGCAACGGCTTGCTGAACAACCGGTTTTTCCGCCCGTCCGAAACCGGCGATTTGCAATTTGACCTGCATGGGAGTGTATTCGTAAGTGTCCAAGTCGAAGTTGGCTGCAACCTCCAGGATGATGCCCCTGGCCTGCGCAACAGGTACGACCGTCTTGGCGTTTTTGAAAAAGAAAATAGCTTCGACTGAAAGGATGTCCGGCTTAAACAGTGTGATCAGTTCCATCAAATCGGCTCGGATCATACTTAAGCGCTTGCCTGCCGACATAGTCGAAGGTGTCTGAATGGTACCCGAAGCGATATATTCGAATTGGTCGCGCGGCGTGAATTGAACTACGCCGTAGCCTACTGTGGCGGTTCCTGGGTCGATGCCCATGATTGTGAAAGGACGAGAGCCGGATAAAAAATCGCCAGGGTCTGAAGTGTTGGAAGTCGGTTCCGTCATGCTTTCCCCGTGGCTAGAACTGGCAGAATCGGCAGCTTCGTCATGATTTCCGGTCCATTAACACGCCTGCCTATATAAACAAGCTATGCGTCTGGTATATTCACTTTTCAGTACTGGAGCCAGAATAAAAGCAATAGTAACATTGTCTCTGGCGAGTTGTGAGTGCCGGGTGGATGCGTGGCGAGAGGGAGTCAATTCTGATGCAAAGCGGTCCTCTAATGCTGGAGGATACGAGCCTCGCGCCCAGGCAAGGGATGCTGGAGGCGAGCGGTTTTGGCGCTAAGCTGCCGCTGGCATTTCTATTCGGTTGCATCTTGGGTCTATCCAGTGCTGGTTTTGACCAATCATGGATTGCCTGGATTGGCGTGGCACCACTGCTGGTGATCCTGCGCTGCGTCAATGGACTGAAGGAAGCCGCCTTCGTAGGGCTTGCGTATGGACTCGGCTACCATCTTGTCGCTACGAGCTGGTTCCTAGGACTATTTCCGCTTCGCTGGCTGGGTGTTGAAGATTGGTTGGGCGTGCAGCTCAGTGTTCTTTTCTGGATTTTTGAATCGCTTCATCAAGCGCTTTTGATCGCCGGTTTTTCTGTCCTTGTCTATTGCTTGCCGCTTCGCTCCGGCTTCCTGCCTCATTACCAACGCCCTTTCGTACCCTACATGTGGGGTGTTCCGCTGATCTGGATTTATTGCCACTGGGTGGTTGGGACATCGGAGCTCTTTCTTTCTGTGCCCGTCGATCAGCTTGCCTATTCGCAAAGCCAGCACACCGGTTTTATTCAAATCGCGCGCATCGGCGGCAGTGCACTGGTAGATTACATTCTGATTTTGTTCAACGCCGCCCTTGCCGAGCTGATACTGGATTTAGTGCATCTTGGTCGTCGCCTTGACGGGCGTATCGATAAGCTGCGCCAGCGCGTCGGTCCGCTTTTAGACCTTTCGATTGTTTCTATAATTCTTGTTGTCTGCAATCTCTGGGGCGGCTCTGAAGTTCAGAGGATTGCCCAGGAAACACGGCCGGAAGTTGCGCTGGCCGAAGATCCTCAATCGCAAGCCGTGCCGATTGCCGTGGTGCAGGGAAATATCAGTATCGAAGAAGATCGATTGAAGACGACATCCGCAAAGGCAATCAGCGATCGCTATGCGGAGCTCTCGAATAACCTGGGTACGTCAATCCTCGTACTGCCCGAAGGAGTGGTAAATCCGGTACAGCTGGCACCTGGATATCTGGTCAGCCGATTGAAGGAAATCAGTCAGCGTGAAAGAAAAGAGATACTGGTGGGCTCCGTCGAGTCGATCAAGAACTCTCATGTCAATGCGGCTCGCTTGATCTCTCCTGCCAACCCGCCGAATAACTTGTATGTAAAACGTCGCCTCGTGCCAATTGGTGAACTGGCTCCCTTGAAAGCGATTGAGGATACCTTGCCTTCCGACATCGTCAAACGCTTGCCGTCTCAGCAGATGAGCTTTCTTGTCTCCAAGACGACAGAGCTCCCCCAGAGCCTCTGGGGACCGATGGGAGTTTCCATTTGTTCTGAGATAGTCTATCCGCGCTTACTGGCGAGAGAAGTACGCAAAGGTGCCACCATTCTCATCAATCTTTCCAATTTGGCCTGGTTCCATAATTCGGCACTTAACAAGCAGGTGCTGGCAGCTGCGGTTTTTCGGGCTGTTGAAAACGGGCGTTATCTGGTTTTGTCCACAAACACCGGTATATCGGCCGTAATTGACCCGGCCGGAATTGTCACGGCGGTCTCATATCCTGGCAAGCGCGGCGTTTTGCTAGGTACTGTACAATTCCTGTACAAAAAGACCCCTTTCAGTAAGATGTGGTGGCTATGAGCCCGAACCAAAATAGAAATCGCAACAAAGAAGCATTTGCCAGGCTCTGCATTCTCGTCGTAATAGGAATAGCGGCGTTATTCTCGCAGGGCGGTGCAGGTGGAGCCGGCAGAGCGGACGCGAAAATGCCGATGGTGCGCCTGGGCAAGGACAATATAGTAAAGGTCGAAGTGGCGACTACCGAAGCTGAGATTCAGCGAGGACTGATGTTTCGCACCTCTCTGGCGCAAGACGCGGGCATGATTTTTCTCTTTCGCCCTTCGCGCCCGGTCAAATTTTGGATGTTTAACTGTCTGATTTCGCTGGATATGCTTTTCGTCAAAGACGGAAAAATCGTAAAAATTTGCGAAAACGTGCCGCCATGCAAATCTAAAAATCCGAATGATTGCCCAACCTATCCGGATTCGCAAATTGATGTGACTGAGGTTGTGGAAGTCAGTGCGGGCTATGCCAAAGCTCATGGATTGAAGGAAGGCGACGCGGTATCGTTCGAGATACCGTAGTTGAACAGGCACGATTTCGAGTCAATATAGATCACCGAATAGATGTCGGAATAGATGACAGAATAGATGACGGAATAGATGACGGACCAGCACATAGCTGAAAATATCAGTATCGAGATGAGCGGCTCGGCTGGAATCGTGACGATTGACCGGCCCGAATCTCACAATGCTATGACAAAGGCGATGTGGGACGCTTTGGTTCCTGCCTTGTTGGAAGTCCAGAATTTAGGCGCGCATGTCGTCGTAATCAAAGGAACTGGAAAAACGTTCTGTGCCGGCGCTGACTTCAATGATTTGGGTCAGATCCACGATGAGCAGTCGGCCAATGCACAATGGCTTTCGATCAAACACGCACTTGACGAACTGAAATCATTTGCACTGCCCACAGTGGCAATGATCAATGGGTCGTGCATGGGTGGCGGATGCTTGCTCGCGATGGCTTGTGATTTGCGCTATGCCGTGAAAACAGCGAGGTTCAGCATCCCGATTGCCAAACTCGGTATTGTTCTTGATGATGCGAACATCTTGCGTTTGATGTCCTTGGTCGGACCTGCCGTTGCCTCGGAGATGCTCTATACCGGAGCGAGCATTTCCGCTGCGGAAGCCGAGATGGTGGGGTTGATTAATCGAGCGCTTGATCCGGAAGACTTGCCTTTGTACGTCAATGAGATTTGCAACGCGATCTACCAAAATGGACGCGCCAGTGTTTATGAAACTAAGTGCTCCATCGCTCGCATCTTGAGTCATGCGCATCCGGAAGGCGCTCTTGCCGCTTTCGACGATCAACGAAGAGTGATCGAAAGTTATTTGAGCCCAGACTTTCAGGAGCGCATTCGCAGGCGCCAGTAGCCTTCAAAATTCGCGTGTCAGGTACTAAATTTTGGTCGTTGGCCATCAGTACGAAAAGTACTGCCTTTTCGTACTGATGGCAGTATTGAATTTTAGGCGCCTGTTTGGGTTTTGGAAATTGAGCCCATCGATGTTGTCACCGCTCTAAAAATGAAATTGCCACTGGCTGTGCGTTTCCAGCCACGCCATCAGTACGAAAAGTCAGCGTATTTCGTACTGATGGTGTGGGTCAAAAATTTGCTAACTCTGTCGATCAGCCATTCATTCACCCCCGTTAAAAGGGAATAAAAGCCTAGTAAATCTAATCGGCCTCGATTATGTCTGAACAGAAAGAATTCGATACAACGAAAGAGAAATTGCGTTTCAGTACGGAATCTCTGGAGGCAAAGAGTGCAGAATTGTCCGTTGTTGAGTCTGGGCAGGCACAGCTTTTATCGAAGAATTCAGAAATTGAAGAAACTCAATTGACTGAAACAGCCATAGATTTACGAGCGCAGGAAGCGGCAAGAATTGAGAAACTCTTCCAGGTTGTCGGCGACGCTCATGCCGACGAACAGACATGGTATCCGGCAGCAGAAGCCGCCTTAGGCAAAGATTTATCCGGCGCGCCGACTTTGGCGAAGATTGTTGTATTTCGCTCCGCCGTAGTCCTCGGTGTCGTCCTTTCGTTTTTCAGCATAATGGCGTGTTATGTCTCATCAGTTTTTCTTGCATCTGATGTCGCATGGCTTGGACTCAAGCTTCACAACGATTATTTCCTCAATAATCTGGTTGGTCTCGATTATATGGGCTGGCTCGTTGCTGGTGCCGGTGCACTTTTCTATTGGTCGTCATTCTTCATGTATTGGAAGCGCACGATCAGATACGTTGCGGTTGCGCTTTTCATTGGAATGTCCTATCAAACTATTGATGCTCACTTCCACCTGGGCGTTTGGCCGAATGTCGCGCTTGCCGCCGCGTACTTGCCATTTTTATATTTGCTCGGTTGGCTCGGTACTGCAACCAGAGAGGCTCTGCCACTGCACATTGGAAGTAAGAAACTGGCCAAGGCTCTGATGCCTGCTGTCGCCTTTCCGGGCAGCGCCATGTTGTTGACCTTCTGGATAATTTCGCAGCCTGGTTACAGCCAAAGCTGTAATTATGCCGGTGGTACTCCTACTGAGCTGGCGTTTAACGCCTTTGCGGTTTTTCTAAGTACGCTTGTTCCAGGCTTCGTTCTTGCCCGGTCCATCAATGCGAAATCCTCATCTGGAGCCGCAACCCTTTCTGTGCTCCTGCAAACTCCGCTGATATTGGGAATGATATTGACGATCGCAACCTGTCTTTTGCTCGGTCAAGCCCAGCAGCATGGCCCGTCCACGGGGGCGTTTCTGGATTTCATAAACAATATGGGCGGGGGCGATTGGATTGGTTTTGGGGGTACCAAAGCGCTGGCAATCGTCGCTGCTTTGGCGCTTGCGGCAGTCTCGGCCGGATGTGGCGGCGCTCTGGGTGCCTGGTGCAATAATCATTTCAAAGACAAAAAGGACGAAAAGCCCATCGAGATGGGCTAGTCCTGAATATTTGACATTCTCGCTCTGTAGTCTGTTGTCGGCAGACCAGTTTCGACAGGCGTCTAAACTTGAACTACGCGCTTGATGTCGGGCATTTCCTCTTTGATGGCGCGCTCTACGCCCATCTTGAGGGTCATTGTCGAGCTGGGGCACATGCCGCATGCTCCGACCAGGTGAACAAAGACTTCTCCGTCTTTGACGTCCACCAGTTCAATGTTTCCGCCGTCCATCATCAGCATCGGACGCAGTTTGTCGAGAATTGCTTCTACTTGATCGCGCATGCTCAAACCTCTAGGTCTTGCAGTCTTACAGTACTCCGCATCTCTAGCTTATCAAAATGACGCGGCCGAGGCGGGTAGCCAAGTATAGGGTAAGGTCCAAACGGCTAAAAATGGCGCTAAATCACCAAAAATAAAGATTTGTCCCAACAATTGCTTTAAACACCATAAAACAAATGAGGTTTTTAGCCCCCCCGTACTATCCTCTAACCAGCGCACCCGCCGAAAGGCTGGCGAATTGCCGACTCCACGTGACATCTCGCGTCGCGAGCCGGGATGAACGTGACAAGCGCGATACCGCGCCCCTTAGCAAACCAACGGTAATTAATGACCATGGGAGATGAGAAACAGATGGTAAGAGTAGCAATTAACGGGTTTGGCCGTATTGGCCGCAACGCTTTGCGCGCCTATCTGCACAATGCAGGCAAAGAGTTCGAAATCGTTGCAATCAACGATCCGCTGCAGGATCTGCCCACCTCTGCACACCTTCTTAAGTACGACTCCATCCTCGGCGAGCTGCCTTTTGAAGTAAACCAGCTTGAAGACGGCCTGGAAGTAAACGGTAAGAAAATCAAGTTCTACAAGGAAAAGGATCCGTCTACCTGCCCTTGGGCTGCTGAGAAGATCGACGTTGTGCTTGAGTGCTCCGGTGTTTTCACCAAGGCTGAAAAAGCAAAAGGTCACATCAGCGCCGGCGCCAAGAAGGTTCTTATCTCGGCTCCTGCAACCGATGAAGACATCACTATTGTTCTGGGAGTCAACGAAAAGGACTACAATCCCGAGAAGCACAACATCATCTCGAATGCCAGCTGCACGACCAACTGCCTGGCTCCAGTAGCGAAGATCATCGACGAAGCTTTCGGAATCGAATGCGGTTTGATGACCACCATCCACAGCTACACCCTCGACCAACGCTTGCTCGACACCGGTCACGCCGACCTGCGCCGCGCCCGCGCCGCTGCCGAATCGATGATTCCGTCCTCGACCGGCGCCGCTAAAGCAATCGGTCTGGTATTGCCGCACCTCAAAGGCAAATTGAACGGTTTTGCCATGCGAGTGCCGACTCCTAACGTATCGGTTGTCGACCTGGTCGCCACCGTCAAGAAGGACGTCACCAAAGAAGAGATCAACAAGGTGCTCAAAGAAGCAGCCGGCAAGGGTCTCAAGAACATCATGGGCGTCAGCGACGTACCGCTGGTCTCCATCGACTACAAGGGCAACAAACTGTCGTCCATCGTTGATGCTGACCTGACCATGGTTGCTGAAAAGCGCATGATCAAAGTCATTGCCTGGTACGACAACGAGTGGGGCTACAGCAACCGCTTGATCGAACTGGCAACTTTGGTCGCCAGCAAATTGGCCGTCAAGGTCTAATTGAATTAGAGGACCGCTCCGGGTGTCTCACTCGGAGCGGTTTCTTTTTACGCGAAAATTTACCAAAAGCCCCTTCGGGAGTTGAATATGAAACTGAGCATTGCACAGGCGGGAGCCGAAACTTTCAAGAACAAGCGCGTGCTTGTACGAGTCGACTACAACGTACCTCAGCATGATGACGGCAGCGTGGCTGATGACTCGCGCATTCGCGGCAGTCTGCAGACGATTGCGTTTTTGCACAAAGCAGGCGCCAAAATTATTCTTTGCTCTCACCTCGGCCGCCCGAAGGGCAAGAAAGATGAGAAGTACAGCTTGCGCCCCATCTCCACCAGGCTCTCTCAGCTTCTCAGCGACGAAGTCGGATGCACCGCCAAGTTTGTTGGTGATTGCGTCGGTCCTGATGTGGAAAAGGCTATTTCTGAAATGAAGCCGGGCGACATCATTTTGCTCGAAAACGTTCGCTTCTACGCTGAAGAAGAGAAGAATGACGAGGAATTTTCGAAGAAGCTGGCCTCACTGGCAGACATATTTGTAAGTGACGCATTCGGCGCCGTTCACCGCGCCCATGCTTCGACAGAGGGCGTCACCAAGTATCTTAAGCCGGCTCTTGCCGGTTTCCTCCTCGACCGCGAAATCACCATGCTGACCCAGGCCCTCGATCCGACGCGCCCGGTAGCCACCATTATCGGTGGTGCGAAAGTTTCCTCCAAAATAGGTGTCCTGCAAAACCTTCTCGGTCGTTGCGACACCATAATTATCGGCGGCGCCATGGCTTTCACCTTCTTCAAAGCCCGTGGGCTGGAGATTGGCAAATCTCTGGTTGAAGATGATAGGCTGGACTATTGCAGACAATTGGAAAAGGAAGCCGAAGCTGAAGGAGTCAAACTCATTTTGCCGGTCGACGTGGTTGTAGCTCCGAAATTCCCTGCAGAAGGCGACGTCCTTCCAGCAGAGCCTCACGTCGTATCGATTGACGCTATTCCGTCCGACCAAATGGGATTGGACATCGGACCGAAGACCATCGCCCTGATTCACGACGAGTTGTCCAAGTGCAAAACTATTGTGTTCAACGGACCAATGGGTGTGTTTGAGCATGGCTATGAAGCCGGCACCTACCGACTTATCGATGAGTTGGTGAAACTGACCCAGCAAGGTGTCGTCACCATCGTGGGTGGCGGCGATTCTGTGAGCGCAGTGCGCGCACACGGAATCAACGAGAACCAGTTCACGCACGTAAGCACCGGTGGCGGTGCTTCGCTCGAATTCCTCGAGGGCAAAGATTTGCCCGGAATTGCGTGTCTGGATGATGCTCCTAAAGGCGCTACTCGAGAGTTGGACGCGGTTCGCAAGAGCTAAAAGGCTCAACAATAAACAAGCACGAGCGGACCACTAGCAAGGACCTAGCGATGCCAAAAAATCTTCACGGAAAGAAGACCGCATTTTTTGCCCGTTTGTCTTTCTCGTTGACGTTGGTTTCACTCTGCGGCACAACCTTGCTGCTGGGAATGCCTGGTGCCTATGGACAGACATATACCGACGCTCAGGGGCGTTCGATCACGAAGGATGAGTATGACGCGGGGCAGTTGGTCAACGAGGCCTCTCAGTTCCTCAACCAGAATAAGAACGCCGAAGCTCTGTTCCGCCTTGAACGTGCCGTGCAGATCGCTCCCAACTTGCCAGATGCGCACTACAACTACGGTATAGCCCTGGCTAAAATGGGACAGACCGAGGAAGCGGTCAAGCAATACCAGGAAGCTGCACGGCTTAATCCGCAAATGCCTTATGCCTGGATGAATTTGGGCGCGAGCTATCAGTTGCTCGGCAAAATCGAAGAGGCCGTGCAGGCATACACGGAGTTCGTCACTCGCTTTCCCAGCAATCCGGAAGCCGGAAAACTCCGAGGTTTGATTCAAGGGCTGAACAAAGAAATGGGTCGGCAGACCAATTTGCCGCCCTCGCGTCCACTGCCGCCTCAACAGATGCAGCAGCAACTGCCACCGCAGCAACAGCCACCGCAACAGGCGCAGCAAGGAAACAACTTCCAGCCAATCAATCCGAATAACAACTTTCAGCCGATTGGCGATGGCTCCCAAGGATTCGCTGCTCCACAAAAACCAAAAACCGATTGGTCCAAAGGCTCAGGCGGCACAGGCTCCGCAACCTCACCCGCTTCGCAGCCGGGCTTGAGCGAATGGCAAGGAAGTTCTGACGCGGGCTCAAGCGGCAGCTCGGGCACAAGCTCTAGCTCAGGCACAAGCTCTAGCTCAGGTTCAGGTTTCAGCGGCAATACCAACTCCGGTTCAGGCACGGTCGGGCTGAGTGGGTGGCAAGGTACCGATAGTGGTTCCGGTGGCAGTAATTCTGCCGGTTCACAAGGCAATTTTCAACCGATTGGTAAAGGCAGCGGCACTGGAGGTAATGGCTTTCAGCCCCTGGGCACCGTTAAGGCTCAAGGTGGTGGATTTCAACCAATAGGAAACGCCGGATCGCAAGGCAATTTTCAACCGATAGGAAACGCCGGATCGCAAGGCAATTTCCAGCCTATCGGTAACGCCGGATCGCAAGGCAATTTCCAACCGATAGGAAATACCGGATCGCAAGGAAATTTCCAGCCGATAGGCAACACCGGCTCGCAAACGGCGGATCCCAACCGTTTTGGGCCGCCAGACGAACCGCCAATGCAGCAATATCAACAGCGCCCCCCGCAAATGCAACAGCCGCAGTCTTCAGCACCGCGACCCAATCAGCCCCCCGCCAATAGACCGACACAAGTCGCATCAGGATCACCCCGCTCGAATCCTACAGCTGGACAGCCTGTGGGTGGCGCCCGCCCGCCCGCGGCAGGTATGCCTCAAAGCACCGCTGGTAGTGGCGGTGCGGCATCTAACTATCTAAACGATGTTGGTGGTGCGCGTCTTGGCAGATGGCCTGCCAGCCGCATGCCGCTGAAGGTTTGCATCATTCCGGCGACCGGCGTTAAGGGCTATCAACCCGCCTATGATCAGTGTTTGATCAAGTGCTTCCAAGATTGGGGCACTGCTTCGGGCGGGAAAGTTTCTTTCAAAGGTGTAAGCGATCAAAAGGCCGCCGATATCGTCTGTACCTGGACAAGCGATACAAGCAAGTTCATGAACTCTGCAGAAGCCGGTGAGACGACTGTTTATGGCTCGACTGCCGGTATTCAGCACGCGACTATGTTGATACTCACAGTTCCTCATCCCCTGTCACCCACTCTTCCTCTCAGTGAAAACAGGCTTCGCTGGATCTGCCTTCATGAAATAGGACATGCCCTTGGTCTGGGTGGACATACGAAGAATCCTCAGGACATCATGTTTTTCTCCACGCCTCTGGCGGAAATCTGGAAAGAACTTACTCCTCGAGACTCGAACACGATTCAGGCGCTGTACTCGAAGCCCTAACTGCCGGTCGAAGATTGTATATAAAACTGGAGAATACACCTGGGCCCGGGTCATGAGTCCAGGAATTAGTCTCGGTATTTAATCTTAGGCCTCAGATAGCAGTGTTTAATCTCGGCAAGAACCTGAGGATTGTTTGGCGGCTGCCGCGGAAATGCCTGAATGCAAGCACTGGCCTGCGTTTGCCGGGAAAATGGCAGTCCTGTCTGCCGTATCCCGAAGAGCCCATGGGCTGGCTTTTGGCCGCTTCTGCCCGCCTGCTGGGCATTTCCGGCGTGGGAGATTTACGAAGGCGGGGGGATTTTCCCCAATTGGAAATGCCTGACCACCGCCGTAAAGTGAGGGCACGAATAGCGAAGTTGCCGACACGATTTTTAGAAAAGCAGGTGGGAATTATGTTTAAGAACTCATGCGACGAAGAAAAACTCTGCCAAGTCCTCAAAGCCTACGTTGAAGAGTGGGGACCGGAAAATGTAATCGTATCCGTTCCGCGCCACTGGTCCGAATACTCGACTAGTTCGCTTGGACGAGTCAGATTGGAATTCGCAACCCGCGACACAGTATCTATCCGCGTTGAATACGACTTTGTCCGCTTGAACTACGACGTTCAACTGCAAGCCGCCTAATTCACTGCAAGAGTCTCCGTCGGTCAGGCAGACGACCGAAAGAGAATCACCACACACGCATTTAAGACCGCCTCCCACCGGCGGTCTTTTTGTTGGTTTGCAAATGCAAGCGTCCAATATCTACATTCTGATTGCCTTGATCAGAATTTTGTCATCGGTGAATTCAACAATTTTGCCGTCGATTATTTTTGCCTTCAGATAATCTTTGGTCTCCTGAGTGCTATGGAGAAAAGCCTCATGAATGCGACCTTTTTGTTCGTCCGATAACGGAGAGCGTTCCAGCCATCTGGTGGCGTCCCTGGTGTCTTTCGTCAGTTTGTGGTCGACCAGTTTCAAGCCGTTTTCCTGCAAAAGCTTTTTCCAGTCATCGACGGTAAATAGTGTTTTGAAGGTTTCGTCGCGCAGTCGTCCGATCTTCATCAGGAAGTCACCCAGAGCACGATTATCGGGCGATATGGCGTCGCCGATAATTACTGGGGCATTTTCCTTCAAAATGCCGGCAATCTGTTTGAGTGCCTTTGGAACATCGTCAAAATGATGCATTGCCATGCGGCATGTCGCACCATCGAACTTAGTGTCGCCGAAAGTCAAATTCTCAGCATCCATGACTATTGCTGTCACGTTGGCGATGTTTTTCTCTTGCAGTATCTCATTGCACTTTTGAATTGCTTTTTGCGAAGAGTCGATAGCTGTTACCACGCAGCCTGCTTGAGCAAGAGCAATAGCAGTATCGCCGTGATGTGTCGCTAAATCCAGAACTTGCGCTCCGGGCGCTGGTTTGAGTAAATCTACAACTTGTTGAGGTTCGAACATCGAAAAAGTCCGGATGAGGAAAACATTGTTTTACCTCATCCGGCGGTGGGATTGATCTAAAGTTTTGTCGTTCTTTATAGGTCTATACGAACGAGGAGAACCATCTCAGGTCGTTCCAGGTTATACCGCTGTTTTCATCTCCTTTTTCGTCGTTGTTGCCTTCTTGGAATTTGCCGTAGTTGTCGAACATGTAGTTGAGTGCCCTGCGCTCTTCTGCTGTTATGTTGGCCCGTCTGAGCGCCTGTTCGATCTCATGTTTCTTGAGATACTTGTCTGCGTCGGTGTTGAAATTCTCCCACATGCCGCTCTTGGCCATGATTCGAGCGGCTTCTTGCATTTCGTCCACTTTCTTCAGGTCGTTGGCCGAGATACCTGTGTTTTCGTCGCCTCTCTCATCGTTGCGGAGTTCTTGTATCTTTCCGGCGTATCGGGCTACCCGATTCAAGGCAACGCGATCTTGCGATGACAGATATGGTCCGAAGTCGTTGATGTATGTACGGATCTCCTTTTCACTTACTCTATTGTTGCCGTCCGAGTCCATATTGGCGAAGTGCTTGCGAACAATATCGGTCGATTTGAGCGGCTGCGGGCGGGTTGGCTTGACTGGTCGTTCTAACTCATCGGCTCTGGACGATGGGCGCTCTTCGGGCGGAACTCGACCATCCCCAGGCGCCGGGCGATGCTGTGCGCGATCTCGAACGTTGGGATCCGGTTCGCCTGGTGCAATTCGGGTCGGTTCTGCAAGCCTTGAAGTTGCGCGTGGCGCGGCGGGACGCACGGTCTCTGCCGGCGCAGCTTCAGCTGATGAATCCGGGAATCTCAGGCGCTGATCCGGTCGGATGATTGAATCGCGCTCGATGCCGTTGGCTGAAGCCATAGCGTCGACGCTGCTGATGATGTCTCTGTATGATGGCTCCCTGCCGCCATTTCTCTGGCGAAGATCTTCTCTGCAAATTTTCCACAGCGAATCGCCTGGTTTTACAGTGTGATATCTAATTTCCTCTTCTCTTTCAACGGGAGCCGCCTCGGGATGGCGCTCGGAGCCTTCCGGGATCTCTTCTTCACCTGCAGGTGGGGGATTGGTTTCGGCTGGGCTCGAATCCGTAGCGGCACTGGCTACCGTAATCGATTGTTCGCTGAGTTTGAACTGACCACTTGCATTGCCGGCTCCCAGATCTGTCATGCCTACAACCAGATCGTGACCGCTAATACCTTCGCCGTTGTAGCTTCCATCTCCATTGAGCTTCATGAGCGCGTCTGCTTTTTCGCCTAGAGCGCGCAATGCTTTCACTTCGCCGGCCGTCAGGTCGTCTTTAGCACGTTCGTATCCACTGATTTCCTTCTTGGCGACTAAACCGTCTCCGTTTGCATCGAGAGCGCTGAAATTCTCTGTTGCGAAAACCAGTGTATTGACGTTTTCGTTTGCAGCGAACAGATCTTTCACTGTGATTCCTTTGAGCTCATCTGTTCCGTTTGCGTCTTTGTTCGATTGGGCGACATCATCGTAGTGATTGCTCAAATTCCGCATCATGCGAACTTCTGATGAAGACAATTCATTGCCGGTTGAGTAGTCGTTGATTTCTTTAGCGCTTACAGAGCCGTCTTTATCGGCGTCCATTTTGCCGAAATTCTTGTTTACATGATCGAGCGCCAGGCGAATGTCCTCGCCTGAATTGTCGAATGTGCGCGGCTGAGCATTGCTTCCATCTGCTGTCGCATCGGTTTTTACATCACTTCTGGCTACCATCAGGTCTTTGCGGGTGAAGCCGTCGTTTTCCCACCAACTCGCTTCGTCGTCACTGTAGCCTTCCAGCTTATTCATATGGCCGGTAAGCTTCTTCAGAGTTGCTTTGTCGGCTTCGTCCAGATTTTTATTGGCCTTTTCGAAACCTTTTATTTCTTCGAGGCTGACAAAGCCGTTGTTGTCGCCGTCGAGGCGATCAAAATTGGACTGGGCAAATTTGATGTCTTCGATAGTCAGTGAGGGAAGTTCGCTGGAGGTTGCTTCGCTTCGGCGTTGAGCCAGTGCTCTGCTATCAGTAGGGCTGATTTCTGCGCTGCCTGTAGTCACTACAGTAGTTGTTCTTTCAGCTCTTTCAGCTGGGTCTTCAGTTTCAGGACGTCTACCAGAACCAGACATAGGGTGGATCCTCTAATAGAGTAGGGTGTATTGAGGCGGAGGAATTGCGTGCTTTGCCGTTCCCTAGGTATACGTCCGCATGGGGCGGAAGATGTTACCAAGGTATTAACAAGCCGGAATACCCGGGGGATTTTTCCCCGGCGCCCATTTAGAGGATTGAATTCTGCAAACTTGATTTTTCCGTTCGGCTTGTGCTGCCTGGGCACCGCGAGGACAAACGAGACTGATTCTCGAAAGCTAAAGCGGTTTTGCATCGCAACACAAAACGAAAAAGCCTAAAACTGATACGTAATTAGACGTGCGGCGAGCCCGCATTACTTTGAGAGTTAATCTGAACAACGGCAAGACCGGCAGTTACTGCAATTCCCAGAGGCAGTGCCAAAAGCCACGCGACGCAGCTAAATACGGCGCTGACGAATTCTAGGCTGAGACTGCTTGGTGTCATTTCGTTTGATCGCCTCCGTCTATCCGACCATCGCTGGAGACAAGCCGAGTAAATGCAAGCGCTGGGCACTCTCGGACTGAACGCGCGTCAGTGCATCTTGCAATTCCGCACCAGTGCGTCGGCAATGCAATATCGCCATCGTCGCCAATTCCCACTTTAACTTCCCGCTTTCGAGCAGAGAAACGCAGCGTGCCGTGTCTCGCATCAATTGAGGAGTAATCGTTTGCGACTCGACCAGAGCCGTCAGGACATCGGTTGCTTCACCAGTGAAAAAGCCTGCTGCCTTGCTCACTTCTTCTTGCGAGACGGCGCCCGATTGCATGAGCAATGAGAGCATTTTTGATTTGAGTTGACCGAGCTCTTTCATCAGATCTTCTAGTGGAAGTTGAAGATTATGAACTTGTCTGAGCAACTCGAAAGCTTGTTGAATAGTGACAAGCGCGCTTTCGATCATCTGCTGGAGTTTGAGCGCCGCACGCAGCACCAGTGCTGTGACCAATCCGCTCTCGTGAAAGACCTGTCCGATCGGTTTGCAATTTTCCAATCCGACTTCAGCGGCATTGATAGCATCGAAATCAGCGATCAGTCCTGCACCGGTGAGCAAGGCACCCAGCTTCGGCCGAGTTTCTTCTTCCTGGTTTTCCATGCCCACTGATCTGAGTGCTTCAGGCAGTGTCAACTTTTCAAAGGCGACAAGTCTGAGAGCATTGGCAGCAGAGTGCAAAAGAAGCTGCTGATCTCTTACTGCTCGCAGAAGTTCTACTGCCGCTTCCAGAATAGGTACTGTGATAATTTGCGTGAGCAGCAAGACTCTGCCCAGGGTCAGCCCGCAATCGCGCGCCTGATCCATTGCCACGGCCAGTTGAAACTCGCTTACCAGATTTGCCGCTAGAAATAGCTCGCCCAGCAGGTTTGGATTGACTACGGAAATCGCTTGCATGATTGTGCTTTCGAGCGCGGCTGCAAATGGCAAGCAATTGTCGTAGGCGAATTTCAGAGCATAAGCGGCCTGGTCTGGTGTCAAGTTGCCGGATTCGACTTCCTTCACTGCCTCCAGTGCTGCACGAAGATCCGCATCAGCAAGGAATCCGCCGTGCAAGAGCATGCGTCCCATTTCTTCTGCATCGCGGTCGCTCGATGTGTAAGTTTCGGAAACGACTTCAACGTCAACGACACCAGCTGTGGTGAGTACCTGCCCTAGCAGTGACGCTCGTCTAATTCTTTTATGATCGCTGTACATATACTTTTCCAACTTCTAAATCACCAAATACGCGTTCATGGGCGCACGCGTAAGAACTTCGGAATGCCTCTCGACGATTCATCTGAGTTCTTATATTTGGAGTCTTAGCTGACCAATTTGAGCTGAAGGCTTTTCACTTTTTCTAAGCTGCAAAAATGGCCATTGCGACGACTCTGGACGGGGGTGACGCCATGAATGGTTGTCGCCAGTAATAGTAATAGTTTGTAAAAACAGGTCGCCGCCAAAAAAGGGAGGGGCTGCGAATTCCTAATATGCGCGCGGCTGAGACCGATGTCAAGCATTGAGGCTTCGTAGAAATACTTAGAAGGTCGTAATAATCCTTGGGAGGCAAGCATTTCCAGCTTCTCCACCGGCCGGTCTGCTTAACACTTTTTGGCAATTAGCAGAAGTCCGGTACACATGCGGCTTTCGCGGTATTTCACGTTAGAGCGGCAAGGGCTGTTTGTAGCAAACTCGGCGTGATGCATGGTCGAGCCATACAAGCGTGTATTTGAGTCCCGGGAAATCGACCCGGAAGCTGAGTTTGTGCTGGCTGATCGAATTCGGCTCGACGTGGAAGACGAATTCGGAGTCTTCTTCCAGACCTGCTGTCAGAGGATGTTTGCGTCCTTCACTATCGAGCAAATAACAATCGATGCTGTTGAGCCGCTGGTCTGTGTTGTTGTCGATGGAGACATCGAGGATCTTGAAATAGCAGCCTCCCGCCAAATTATCCTTTTTGGTTTTCACCTTCTTAATAGACAGGTCCAAACCTTCGAGTGTGAAGGTCTTCGGTCTGACCTTGGGCTCCACTGCCGCCGGCATCAGCAAGTCGCTGTCGATGGCCATATTCAAATCGTCACCCGGTTCCAGTACGGCTCTTGGACCTTTTTCCCAAGCTGCATAACCACCTGCAATGAGAGCGCCGCTGGCAGCTCCGACTGCGAGGTTCATGCCTTTGGTCTCGGCGACGCCTCTCATTCCACCCGTCAATTGATATGCCACCAGAGTTCCTACGATGGCGCCGCCGGCGGCGTGCGACAGAATGCGTCCGGTACCTGCCAGTTTGGATTTGACCGTGGAGTTCTTGAAGTTGTCGGCATCCACTCGAAATGCGAATCTTCTGCCGTCGGGAGTTTTCAGCGAGTCGAATGAAACTTCCAGCCAGCCTTTGCGGTAGAACCTTCGGGGATCGTGAATTCGGCAAACTTTACCGTGGAATACCGTACCTTCCGGAATCACTTTGTGATCGTCGATATAGATGTCCTCAGAGACTTTTGCGCAAATCTCGTCATTCAATTGCGCGGGCAGTAAATTACCGTCCATGTCTCTGTCGAGCAGCCGCAGTCCATTGGTCGGAACCTGCGTTAGTTTGAGTTTGAAGGGAGTGCCTTTCGGAACTGTATAAGTAGCGCTGCCTTTCAACACTGTGCCGGGAGCGATGGATCTGCCACTATTGGTGGTGCCGGTACTGCTTTCCTCCTGGGCGAATACGGCTGGAGTAAACAGCCAGAGCGAAAGTGCCGAAGCGCAAATCGTTGCCGCGCAGAACGACGCCATAGATTTCGGCGATTTCGATTTTGCCGATTGTTGTTTTTCTTGCGAATTCACTTGCAGCTCCCAAGTTGTTGCAATTGCACACGTCCAAAGTTTGAACCTCGTCAGTATAGCGGGACGACCCGCCTGCTGAAAGGTTGAGAAGTTTATCTTGGAAAGATAGGCAAAAATGCCCTTTACTTTGGCTCTGACGGCGATCCGGGCTTCTTGACAAAGGGGGCGTAGAGCCTTGCGATCGTAGCTTTGTCGCGTTTCGTCAAAACGGGCCAAACAGTCGAGGTGTCGACGGTGAAGAACATGACGTCATGATTGTTATTAGAGTGACCTTGAAGTCCCAATACATGCCCGACTTCGTGGAGACACGCCTTCTTCATGTCGTCGTCGCTCAAATATCCGTCTTCCAAAAACGGCTTGGTTAGTATCTTCAGCGTGGCTCGCAGAATATTGTTTCCTTTGGCAATGATGCGCGCCGAACCTCTTTCTCCCTGTGTTCCTGACACAGTCACTTCTTGCGGGTTGCTCGTCCAGCTGCAAAAAATGTCGGCTTGGCTCTGATTGGTGACTCTCACGACTGTGATATTGTCCCCGGTTGCCTTGCACCATTCCTGGAAAGCCTCCATCAAAACATTATCGAAGCGGGCAAAATAGCCGAGCACTTCGGTGCCCGGCTCTATGTAGATACGCAGAGGCATTCGCTCGGATGCCCAGCGATATATCCCTTCCTTCGTTATGCTTGAAAAATAGTCCGGTCCGTGCGGGTCCGATTCCAATTTTCCCAGAGACTTCTTCAGGGCCTCGACGATGTCTGCAACTTGTTGCGCTTGGGGCGATTTCGGGTTTTCTTCAAGATATTTCCCATACCAGTTGATGGCATTTTCGTTATCACCGACGCTCTGATAGCAACCAGCCAGATTGAGCGTGGCTTCCGGCATTGATGAGCTGAGTTTTAGCGCTGTCTCGAACTCGCCGATCGCTTTATTGATATTGCCTGAATTCTGGTAAGCCAAGCCCAAATTGCAATGGATGCCCGCCGAGCGCGGAGCAAAATAAGCCGCTTTCTCCAGACACTCTCTGGCTTCGTAAGCACGATTTTTCTTGAGCAATTCGACGCCCTCAGCGAAAAGCTGGCGGACGGTTTGCTCATTATCCTTGACCGGAGCATTCCTCATCAGTTCGGCGCCCGATTCCAGCTTCTCTTTCGGAATCGGCTGGCGAACCGGTGTGGGTGAAACTTCCGGGGGGTCCGCAGGCTTTTTGTCCGGCGCCTTTCCGTTTTGAACGGATTTGCCTGTGCTGGCTGCCGGAGCCTGATTGACCCGTTCCGGTTTGGATTGCCGGGAGGCGCTGGACTGCGCCTGCAGGGGCTGAGGCGAAAAGCTCTGGATAAAAATGATTGTTGCCAGCGCCAGGGGGCCGGACGCCAAAAGCTGTTCTAACTGAAACTTCCCGGCTCTCAAAAGCGCAATTTCCCAGGGGCAAACAAAAACAGTTTAGCGCTCGGCTCACACCAGATGCACTGCCCCGATGTTATCGGCCGGATTTTATTTCAATAAAAGTGGTAAGAAATCCTTGCAGGGGTGTTTCTAGTTGCGCCCCGGTTTTGGCGGTGATTACAAACCCGAGGATTTGCTTGTGCCAGAGGTGACCGACGTCGTAACAACCCAGCTCGCTCCTGCTGAATTGCAGGAGAACATTATGGTTCTCAAATTCGGACCGGACTTGTTGGCTGAGTTGCAGGGACTGCTGGATGCGAAGCATCTGTTCGATGCCATCCTGATTGACGTTACTCAAACCGGTTTTCTTTTCACTGCAGAAGTAATTATCGAGGCCGCGCAGATCGCCAAAAATCTCCTGCAGATGCAGGGCGCCATGGTTTTTCTCAAACTCGATCAAGCTGTTGCCATTGTCAGAGACTCTCTGACAGGCATTTTGAGCCTGCACATTTTTGAAAGTCATGCTGAGCTTTTCGATCATTCTCCGTCGCTGGCTCGTCATATCAAGCATGCACTCGGACGTTCTAACGAGCTTGTGGAAGAAAGCACCGATCTCTCGCAACAAGTGCTGATGACTTCTGTTCCTGTTTTGACCACGCTGGGGATCAAACTGAAAGCCGGTCTGGATGGAAGCAGGCGCAGAAATCTGGTGCTCTGCTCGGTGGACAGTTATTCTCAGGTAAACGCGCTTTGCCATCGGCTTGTAGATCAGGACCGACTGAGCATGGAAGAGTTGATGGAAGAGCTGCGCTCACTGGAGCAAGCCAAGGCTATATATCCGTTCTTCGCCAAAATTCCTTTTCTCGTCAACTGCTTTAAAAACAAGACTCCATTTGGATTGAAGGACTATCTCGTGGCTGCGAAGCTGATGAGCCAGGAGCAGGTCGATGATTTGATTTCAGAACAGCAAGCGCTGCCGGCGCGTGAGCGAGTCAATCTCGGCTCAATGGCTGTTAAGAAGGGCTATATAAGCGGCAGGCAGCTTGCAGTCGCCCTTCAAGATCAGTCGTTCTACGGACAGAAAGCCGACTCTGAAGATGTGAAGAAAGTTCTTAAACGCTCATCGGATGACACATCCGTCCAGGCTCTTGTCGGACATTTGGGCAACACCGAAGCCTCCATATTGCTGCAAAACATTGCCCAAAACCGTGATACAGGCGTGCTTTCGGTTGAATATCGTGACCTCGCTTTCAAGGCGCATTACGAATTGGGCAAGATTACACACGCCAAGGTCGGAAAGATTGAAGGCAATAAGGCTGTTATCGAATTTTGTTCGGCATGGAAGGACGGAATCTTCGTATTTATCAAACGCCAGCCCCCGCCCGATCTGGCCAAGGATTCCTGCAAATTGTCCAAAGTCGTCGACAAATTGCTGCTTGATGCCGCCCTGGCACGCGACCACGCCGATGTAGTCATAGCCAAGCTGCCCAAAGGTCTGAATTCGGTGCTGGAACAATTGCCGGATAGTAAAGATTTGCTCAAAGGACCGGTCGACAATCTGATCGACCCCAAAGAACAGCAGCCGATCACGAATCGCGAACTCTCGTACATGAATAGAGTGTGGAAGGTTTGCGACGGGCTTACTCCTTTGCATCAGCTTGTCCAGAACCTTGGCGACATGGTTTGCGCCGATGCCTGCCGGGCGGTTGATCTGCTGCTCCACTTCAATCTCATCAATGTTCCGGAGTCAGACGTCAACCAGCCGCTCGGCAACTTCCAGACTTTGCTCAGAAAAATTACCGAGAAAATCGGCAAGGAGAGGAGTTCTGCCTTCTTGCGTCTGGCATTGCGCGACACAATCGGCTATTCCGGCCGCGCTCGCATGTACGTCATGTCCTCGAGTGCCGAAGTCGGCATCGACATGGTCGCTGCCAAAGCCACAGGAACATCGTTATCGACCGTAGTCAAGGACTTGGAGAATTGGCAGGTGAAGTACATCGAGTACGTCAGCCAGGAATTGGACAGCAATGTGCTGCTCGGCATTATTCGCGAGATTCATCCTAACCCCTGACGACTCGCCCCTGCAACCTTGATTCACAAGCGATAAAAGCGCCTGAAAAGCGTAGAAAAAAGACTCTAACTGCTGTACAAAGATACTTCGTTCTTATTGTACGGAGAGTCAGACATGCGTGTTTTGAATTGGCATGGATTTTGCCTTTCATTTTCCCTATCCATACTTGCAACTTCCGGACTTGTGCCGTTTGTTTCGCCGCTTGCCTCATTGGCTGAAAACATTCCGGGCGAACGAGCCGGGCGCATGCTGACACCGCAATTGCAGGCACCGGCTCTGCCCAGTCCGGCGCTGCGAGTGAGAGTTGCCGTGGCGCAGAACACCCGCACACCTAAAGAGATACTGGCGAAACTGGCGAAGGACGACAGTATCATGGTTCGCCAGGCGGTCGCGCAAAACCCTTCCACTCCGCCGGAAGTGATCGACGATCTGGCCGGCTCCAGTGACGAACTTATCTTCGAAGCGTTGCTGCGCAATTCGCGCATGCCGCAGTCGGCCACTCTGACCAAACTGACAAAAGCTGGAATTCCGAAGGTGCTTGAGACGCTGGGCTCCAATCCGAAGACGCCTCCTGAGGTGCTTCACGGGCTGGTGATGGGACCTGTGCACACCGAGTTTCTTCTCCTGTCGCTGGCGCGCAACCCGAACGCGCCACCGGATGTGGTGATGAGACTTTGCAAGATTGGTGATCGCCTGGTTCGCACTTTTCTCTCTCGCCAGCCCAGTATTTCCAAAGAGGCAATAGCTATTTTGGCTGAGGATGGCGATCTCGGAGTAAGAGCTTTCGTTGCCATTAATACTTCGGCACCTCCGGAAGTGCTCGATGCCCTCTCGAAAGATTCCAACTTCGTGGTCAGGCAAGCGGTGGCAGGAAATGCCAATACACCTGCGGCGTCACTGGAAAAGCTCAGCAAAGACGAGAAGTCGGAAGTGCGCGCGGCTACCGCTCTCTGCCCGAAATGCCCGGCTGCTCTTTTGAGCAATCTGTCTAAAGACGCAGACGGAAATGTTCGAATGGCGGTCGCTTCCAATCGCTCGACCGGGCCGGATGTTTTGGCCGAACTGGCTAAGGATAAGCATCCAGGTGTTCGTGCGGCTGTTGCGGTCAATCCTTCGATCGGCAAGGATGCTCTGGCAATTCTCTGCGCCGATCCGACTATAGCCGTCGCTCAAGTTGTCTCGGCAAGGCCCGATATCAGCTCCGAATCGTTTGCCAAACTGGCGAAAGACAAATCACCCATGGTGCGCACGATTTTGGCTATGAACCCACGCTTGCCGTCAGACCTGGCAGCCGCGCTCGCCAAGGATGAAGTGCCTAGTGTGAGAGCTGCGGTGGCATCGAATGCGGCAATTCTGGCGGGGCCGGAAGGAAAAATTCCAGCTGATCTGGAGCCTGTTTATTCCAAGCTTGGACAAGACTCTGATGAGTTTGTCCGCCAGTCTCTGGCCGGCAATGCCAATGCACCGAAGCAAAGTCTGGCTTCTCTTTCTCACGACCAGTGCGCTTCGGTACTGCGCAGTCTGGCTCTCAATCCGCAAGTTCCGGACAACACCTTGCTGGTGCTAGCGCAGTCTTCGGAGCCGGCCGTTCGCCATGAGCTGCTCAACCGCAATAATGCCGGACGCGACCTGCTACTCAAGTTGGCTGAAGATGCCGATGTCGAACTCAAACGCAGGCTGGCCGGCAATCCGCAGGTGCCGGAAGACGTTGTGGCGAAACTGGCAAAAGACAGCGATCCATCCGTGAGAGCTGTTGCCGCTGCGGCGGCAAAAATGAGCAAGGATTCGCTGGCGGCAATGGTCGCTGATCAGAGCCGATTCGTTCGCGCCAAAGTTGCTGCCAATCCCAACACGCAAGCATCGGACCTGGAAAAGTTGGCCAAGGATCAAGACGACCTGGTGCGCCAGTCGGTTGCCGGTAATCCGGCAGCCGGAGCAAGTCTTCTCACTGCTCTTTCGGCAGACAAACGACCGGAAGTGCGTGAGGCGGTTGCCCTCAATCCGTCGGCAACAACCGAGACGATCAAGCAATTGAGCGAAGACAGCGAATGTTGGCTGGCCGCACCGGATTCTCGCTACAGATAGTCAATTCAAAACACAATAACGGAACCAATACAATGAAGGAAGCAGTAATCGTAGACGCTGTGCGCACACCGATCGGCAAGCACATAGGCGCTCTCAAAGATGTTCGCTCTGATGATCTGGCCGCGCACGTCATTCGCGAGCTGGTGAAGAGAAACAATATCGATGCCGCGCAGATTGAAGACGTACTCTTCGGCTGCGCCAATCAGGCCGGCGAAGACAATCGCAATGTCGCTCGAATGGCTGTTCTTCTGGCCGGGTTGCCGGTGGAAGTGGCGGGCGGCACCGTCAACCGGCTCTGCGGATCCGGTTTGATGGCGGTCAACGAAGCATGCATGGCAATTCAGTCCGGCCACGGCGATATCTATATTGCCGGCGGAGTCGAATCGATGACGCGTGCCCCATTCGTGATGGCAAAGCCGGACTCGTCTTTCCCTCGCGGCGACCAAAAACTGGTCGATACGACCCTGGGTTGGCGTTTCATCAATAAGAAGCTTTCCGAGATGCATCACCCTTACTCTATGGGCGAAACTGCAGAGAATGTAGCCGAGAAATACGCGGTTTCTCGCGAAGATCAAGATGAGTTTGCCCGTCTCAGCCAATCGAAATATGGCGAGGCCAGGCAGAAGGAAGTATTCAAGGACGAAATCGTGCCTGTACCTCTGCCCCTCAAGAAAGGAGCGACGGCGCCGGATTTGGTCAGTGAAGACGAACATCCCCGCCCGCAAACGACGATAGAAGATCTGAAAAAATTGAAGCCCGCTTTTCGCGACGGCGGCTCCGTTACTGCCGGCAATGCCTCTGGTATCAATGATGGTGCAACTGCCGTCCTGATCATGTCGGCTGAAAAAGCAAAGGAGTTGAAACTGACACCGCTTGCTCGTTACGTTACTTCTGCAGTGGCCGGTGTGGACCCGGCGATAATGGGCATAGGACCAGTGCCCGCGACCAGAAAAGCGTTGAGCAGAGCCGGTCTGAAAGTCGAAGATATCGATTTGTTCGAGTTGAACGAGGCTTTTGCAGCACAATCGCTGGCCTGCATACGAGAGCTCGGACTCGACCCGGCTAAGGTCAATGTCAACGGCGGTGCAATTGCATTAGGTCACCCGCTGGGTTCGAGCGGAGCCAGAATTTTGACCACCCTGGTACATGAGATGAAGCGCCGCCAGTCCCGCTATGGAGTGGCGACCATGTGTATCGGTGTTGGGCAGGGAATTGCAACCATCGTCGAGCGCGTTTAGCGAGGTTAAAAATTGCTAAGAAAGCTTGAAACAGCCCAGCTATACCCGATCAGACGAGGGAAGACTGCCCGAAATGTGGCATTAATGAGTGAGTGGGGTGCACCAGTTGGGGGGTGTGCCGTTGAATCTTTGAGTGTAAGAAGACCGGATTGATGGAATCTCAGCTAAAGCGTTTTACCTTCCTGCAGCTATCCGACGTGCATCTTGATTCACGTTTTCTCTCCGGACGGCTTGGGCTGTCGCACAGCCAGCGTTATGAGCGCAACAACGAAATGCTTCTGTCGCTCTATCGGGCTTTAGAAGAAGCTGCACGAAGACGTGTCGACGCCATTTTCATCCCTGGCGATCTATTCGACGCCGATACCGTGACGGGTCCGACCATCAATTATTTGATTGAATCTTTCTCTCGTCTGGGCGACCTTCCAGTGGTTATCGCACCGGGCAATCGAGACTACTATTCATTTGCCTCACCCTACAATCCGAAGGTTCTGCAGGCCAGGGGGCTGCCGCCATGGCCAGACAATGTCATCGTTTTCGACTCTGATGAATTCAGGACGATCAAGCACCCTCTTCGCGATGATGTCCGTTTTATCGGTCGTGCTTTTCAGAAAAACGAAGTGGAAAACCGTCGACTGCTGAACCGTCCGGTGGCTTTGCGCACTGGCGCTCCTCTCAACTTTTTCGTGCACCATGGTTTTCTCGAAGGTTATGCCGGACCGGATGCCGAAATTGCCGATAAGTATTCGGCGCCGTTTTCTGTCGAAGAACTCGAGTCTCAAGCTTTTACGTATTCTGCTCTGGGCCACTGCCATGAATTTGCCGAAGTGTATTCGTCGCAAGGCAAGCTGATTGGTGCCTATGGCGGCTCTTTCGTAGGGCGCAGTTTTGAAGAGGCCGGTCCGCGGCTAGCTCTTTTCGGCACGGTCATTGTCGGCCCCAGCCGCATACCGGAGTGCTCGGTAGAGCCCTATGAATTCGATAACAGGCGCATCTATGTCGCGGGCGTGGATGTATCCGGTCTTGGCGAAGAGGCGATGACCGAAGAAATCGGACTGGCTATACAAGAACAAGGTGCGCGTCCGGGGGAGGACGTGATCTACCTGCACCTGGAAGGCAGCTATCCTCCCGAAGCTGACAAAACATCCGTAGTGGAGCGTTTTCGCGATCACTTCTTTCATGTGCGTGTGGCGGATCACACAAGACCTGACTATCTGTCTGAGCGTTTTGATGAACGAACGACCGAAGGCAAATTTATCGAAGCAATGCTGGAATATAAGCGGCGCGTCGAAAAGGGGCGCGCGGAAGCTGGACTGCTGGACAATAGTGCGGCACCGGATTCAGTGTCGGGTGGAACAGCAGAAGATGCACTGTATTACGGTTTGGATGCCCTCCGGAGACAGAAGGTAGACATACGCAATGTGGATTGAACGCATCGAGCTAGCCGGCTTCGGTAGCGTCGTCGGCGAGAAGACTGAATTCGCAAGCAACAAGCTCAATCTGCTTGTCGAGGCAAACGAGTTCGGCAAATCTACGATGGCAACGGCAGTTTGGGCCGCACTCTTCGATTTCCCGGACGGGTACGCTGCCAATTCTCCCAGCGCTCACGGCGGGCAGACTCGCGAGTCTATGAGACCCAGAGGTGGTGCGCATCTTCCATTCAAGGTTTCTCTCTGGGCCAACTTGGCAGACCGACAGCTGAAAATCGAGAGAGATTTTGCGGCAAGAACAGTTCAAGTTTTTGAGCTGAAACCGTTGCAGAGAGACGTCACTGAGGAATTTCTGGGACCGAATGGCGAAGACGAAGTCGGATTCAAACTGACCGGAATGACTCGCGAGCTCTTTCGCAGCACTTGTTTTGTCGGTCAGCGTGAACTGGACGAACACACCATCGGTGGTGCAGAAGATTTTGCCTCCGTCTTTCAAGGAATCGCCGATTCATCCAACACGAAACACACCGCTCATGGAGCGATTCAGTGTCTGGACATGGCTCTGGCGCACTATCCTCACCGCGGTCAGCGTCTCAAAATCGACCAGGTAATCCATGAGCTCGAAGTGGAGCAGAAGGAGCTTAAGGAAAAACTCGCCGCGCTTGAAATAGAACGCCAAAATCTCTACGAAGGTCTGTACAAGCTCAATGAATTGGGCGATGGCGGAGGCGACGGTCCCACTCAAATTGAAGTTTCGCCCGAAACAGACGTTCAGACGCTCGCGCTTGTCGAAGAATTGCGCGATCTTGATGCCTCGCTTGCCCGTGCCAAGCAGCATGAGCTCAGAATTCTCGAATTGCAGCAGCAAATAGACAAGCTGTCTACTGCCGATCCTACACTCGTCAATCTAGAAAACAGAGTGCGGGAAATGTGGACCAAGCGCGACTCGCTCTACTCCGAGCACGAAAAGCTGAAGTCCAACCCCAATGGTGCCGAAGCTGAAGTCGATGCTCTGGAGGCGGCTTTTCAGAAGAAATGGCGCGGTTTGTCCGAATTTACGAGCCAGGATTCGCAAGCACTTTCTTTGTTGGTAATGCGTTTGAGTGATTTGGGTCGCGATCTCAATAACCTTGCTGCGCAAAGGCAGGAAGAGGTCTCCCGGCTGACCAGCAGCTCCGTCGATCTGGCTAAATACGAATCGACCAAGAATGCGCTTGCCGCTCTTGATCCCAAAGATGCCGGCGACGTGCGTTCTTACCATGCGCTCATGAACGCAGCCAAAGATCAGATAACCGACTGCGAACGCAATGTCGTTAAATATCGGGCTTCCATTTTGGAGATCGAGAAACAGCGCCAGCAAATGCGCAGCAAGCATTTGATGATCGGTGGCGCTGCCGCCATTGGCTTTATCCTTTTCGCGATTGGAGCCGTCGTCACTCGTGAGATGTTGGCTGCATTGATCGCTCTGGGTGTCTTGGCCCTGGCTGCCGGCGGCGCTGCCGTTTTCTTTCTCCTGCGCTGGGCGAAGCCTGACTCATACAGAAAACGCGACACTGAAAAGCTGGAAGCCGATCTCGAAAAGGCTACTAATCTGGCGCAACAATTGCACAGCAAGATCGGCTCTCTGGAAGTTAAGCTCGAATCGATCGCCAGAAAAGCAGGCGTTTCCGGTGCGTCCCTGCTGGTTTCTATGATCGAAGAAAAGTCGGCGAGCGAGCCGAAACTGAAGAATTTGGATACGGTCGCAACCGAGATTGCCGCCAAAGAAAGCCAGCGCGAGCGTGCTCTGGATGAGCTGGGAATGTTCTTCAAGAAAGCCAGCATTCCTGCCGTGGAGATTTCTCTAGAGCGAGCCAAGCGGCTCAGCGAAGATGTGGCCCTGGCTGTCGAGGAAGGTCGCTCGATTCAAACAGCGACATGGCAGCAGCGTCAGATGTTGCAGCAAATCGGCACGATGCAGGGCGAAATCGAGGAGATAGAGCGCAGCCTCACCATTGTATTTTCTGAAAATGGCATCGAGCACACCGTTCTTGAAGAGTGTTATCAAAGTTTTGAAAGAAAAATCGATGCTCACTACTCCGCTCGCAACGTTCAAGCTCAAATCGACCGCCTTACGGAAGATTGCCTGGGAGGGCAAGCCTTCCCGGATGCCTCCAGCTACGTAGCTCATTTGGAGCAGCGCGGCAACGATTTGAAGATGCGTATCAGCACTCAGTCTACAGTAAAACTTTCAGCCGCTCAGGGTGGAGATTCGGCGGCGCGCAACGACCTTCTGGTCAAGGTCAGGGTGGCTGCCAAAGCATTGGACGACAGCTATCTGCCTGTTCTCGATCAGATAGAGAATGTCGCCAGGGAGCTGTCTAATGCAAGACATTCGAAGCTGTCTCTGGAGCTGGCCCGAAACACTCTGCGCAAGCTGTCCGGAGAGACTTACGAGAATTGGTCGCACAAGCTCAATTCGATCGCCGACGAGATCGTCGGAAAATTAGACTTGGAGTTCGAGTCGTTGCAGTTCACCTCCGACCTCAATCTCTTGCTGAAACGCCGTGGCGATACGGATACCATAGACTCGTCGAAGTTCAAAGAACGCATGTCGGTAGGTACGCGTGAGCAATTGCACTGGCTGGCGCGGGTGGTCATATCGCGTTTTCTGTCCAAAGATAATCCACTGCCAATTGTTCTGGATGAGCCATTTAGCGAGTCGGATGACGAGCGCTTCTTGCATATCATGCAATTTGTTGTTGATGTGTTGACACGCGACCATCAGGTGATCATATTCAGCTGCCACCGCCAACGCCACCACTGGCTGGCCGAGCAGTTGAGCGCCGAGCAAAGAGAGCGGCTGATCTTTTGCAGCCGTGTGAAAGCTGTAGCATCGAACTGAAATCTACTGCAGCAGGTGTCTGGCCTTGGCGTCTTTGTAGACAGCCTGGGCCTTGCTCTTGGCTGCATTCAGAGCCGCCGGGCTCCAGTCTGCGTTGCCGCCGTTTTTGGAGGCTTGCCAGGCAATGACGCTGTATGATGCCGTTTCGATGTCTGACCCGGCCGTAAACTCATCCAGCAGTAAGCGCTCCACCGAATCTTTCGCGTACGCTTCGCTTCTGCCTCTCAGTGTCTCTATATCGTTAACTTGATCGTATTCAGGTCCCTTTGATTCGCGCTCGATTTCTTCGCGCTCCAATTCTTCCAATCGCTCTGAGTTGTTGCCAACTATCAATCGATCGAGCGTGGGGTTGACGTCGACCGCTTCAAAGTCGACCAAAACCAGCTTGCCTGTCTTGAGACTCATACCGTACTGAAAACCACCGGCGGTGCCGGGGTCTCTCACACTGACGCCTGCTTTCTGCAATTTGGCTTGGAATGCCGGCCAGAGTGCTTCGTCATAGTGAGGTGTCACCAGCTCTTGCACATAAGCCAGCACGTCCCTGCCCTGTTGGTCTGAAAATTCCCAATGCCTTCCGTTCAAGAGAATTTTCGCGTCATACGGTCGCGAGCCCCAGCTGTCATTCCAGCCACCTTCGTAATTGGATGCTATTTTGAGCGCGCCACCATCCTTGAGTCCTTCCTGCGGAGCCAGTTCAATGACATAAGCGTCATTGCCTCTGTCGATGTATCGGGCGACCTTGAATTTCCCCAGTTTTGAGCCTTTGAATGCCTCATAGAAATTTTCTTCGCCGGCACCTTTCAAATGTTCGCTCACCGTCTTCATCTTGCCGAGCATGGCATCCGACCATTCGCCGTCAAACCACTTCTGTTTTTCAGCTTCAGTGAATTCCTGACCATTTTTGAATTCGAGTTTGCTGTAATCGTACTGCGGTCCCGAAGAGCCGAGCTTTTTCGGATTGCCCTCGTTGATGCGAACAGTTTGCTCTTCGGGCGCGAAGTTGAGCCTGTTTTTGCCCGCGCGCATGAAAATCGGTGCTGGTTCTGAAAACGCTTTTGCGCCCAGAACGGACTTGCCGGCCATGGTCGGGTCTAAGTAGCAAGTTGCGATCAGATCTGCCAGCTTACTGTTCTCAGGGATAAAAGGCTGTCCGGTTTTGTTGTGTTTTACAAGCAGATTTTGTTCGGGACCGTATTCTTGCATCCCCAGGAATCTCTTGATTCCCTTGCCTGCGCCCAGGTGTTCGCGCACAGTCAAATTAGCTTCGCCTGACTTGGTGAATGTCTCTAACGCTTTCGACAGCGCCCGCTCGCCGCCGACTACTTTGAAGTCTTTGCCGCCGTTCGGATTTACGGTATCGCCAGCGGTATCGCTGCTTCTTTGCCACTCGAAATTCTTGCGTCCGCTTTCAAATTGACCTTTCAGCCCATGAGCAGCACCGAAGCCCAGACCAATCACACCCATCGTGAAGGCCGATTCTTTGGTTTCTTTCCATGTGGCAAATTTTGCATCGGTTGTAGCCGACTGTCCAAAGTTAGACAGTGAATCGAACTTCAAATTATGTAAGTATGCGTGTGTGTGCGCGCTGACGCCCCCGGCACCAAAACCGGAAGCCAGACCACCCATGTATGGATTTTTGATCATTGCTGCAAATCTAGACGTCTCCGCCCCGGCAGTCGGCGCGAATCTTGTCGCCACTCCGTGCATTACGCCCATTGTGATTGCGCCATTGACGCCATTCAAAGCTTTAGCCATGAGGAAAGGCCTGTGGTCTCCATTTTCTACGGGGCGAAGCAATGAATCGTGAACAGCTCCTGTCAGAACTGCTTCCTTCATTGTCAGTCCCAATACGGAGCGCTCGGTCAATTTCTCTGCTAGTTGCACCTCGGAGAGTCCGGAGCGAGTAACGGCCTTCACTCCTTTTCCTGCAAGCATGAAGGGCACCAGCATTCCGACTGCATGGCCGGACTGTTGAGCCCAGTAGTTGGAAGTTCCGTATTCAGCGGCATCAGGGGCTTTCAGGTAACTGATCTGGACATTGGGCAGCATATTTGTGCCCAAGCCTTTGTCGGCCAGCTGAACAACTGCGCTCACCGGAGTTTGAATCATGGAGTGTCCGGCCGAGCGCAGGAAGTCTTCCACTAGACCATTCTGCTCGACTGGCGCTTTTGGCCTGTTCTGCTGCTCCGCCAGATACGCGTAATGCTCCGCCATCGCGTCGCGGCTGACTGTCGTCGGATATTGGTCGGATCCCATAGCCTATCTTTCCAAACGCGCAGAGAGTTCGGGACACCCCCGAGTCTATTGTCTTCATACCCAGCTGGCTGGCTTTTGAGACTGGAATTGGAGATTAGTCCAGGATGAGACAATTTCAAGTTTACTGATGAAGTCCGTCAAAATAGTGACATTACGCACCGGGAAATTTGAGCTTTAGGATGCAGCGAAGCTCGCCGAAATTAATCTTTCGGCAGGATTTGGCGATATCGTCTGACCGGCTACTGACGGCTGGCGCTGGCTTGTGCCGGTTTGGGCAGCGACATGCGCACGACTGAATTGTCGTCCTGCTGGCTGACGTACAGATTTCCGTCCCGGTCCAAAGTCAGGTAATAAGGAGACTTGAAGCCCGTTCCGATGATCGTTGAAATCCCCGCCGGGTTGATTCGCGCGATGGTTCCGCTCGAATAGTTGGCGACATACACGTTGTTCTGGTCATCAACAGTGACGCCTATCGGTCCCTTGAAATTTGCTCCCGAGCTGAAAACGCTGCGGCTGCCGTCCGGGCTGATGCGGTCGATGCTGTTGGTGGCAAAATTGGCGATATAAAGGTGCCCGGTACGGTCGAAAGCCAGACCAGACGGAGCATTGAAGTTTGTAGCGATGACGCGCACTGTGGAATTTGCCAAAACCGGCGAAGGATTGGTCGCCGTGCGAACCGGAGCGGCTGGCGGCAGTGAGGCCACTGTCGGCTGCTGTGCTGCGTAGGTCGGTTGGGCTGGGACGTAGCGCGTGGCTGGTTCTTGAACTTGAGTCTGAACCGGTGGGCTGTAGGCTGGTGGTGTATAAGCGGGCGGAGAGTAAGCGGGTTGCTGCGCTTGAGCGGGCGGGGTGTATGCCGGCTGCTGCTGAACCGGAGGAGTCGCCACCGGTGGATTGTTCATACCGGCAAGCTGCAAATCATTATTGATGGGCGCTGACTCTCCAACGGCGGAGGAGCGCTTCTGGGCATCGGCGAAATGCGGGTTGCTGGGCGGAATGGCTGCCAGGTGCGGACGTGCTTCGGCACCTCTGCCCAGATCCATCAAACAAATCGCCAGCTGATAGTGGGCATCAGGGTCTTGTGGCTTGACTCGCAAAACTTCCTGAAAGCGCGGAACTGCTTCCTTCAAGCGCTTTTGGGACTGGTAAAGCATGCCCAGATTGTATTGAGCATCCGGCAAGTTGGGATCGATATCGCAAGCTCGGCGGAAAAAGATGATGGCAGCCTCAGTCGAGCCCTGCTTGTATGCGTTCAAGCCCAGGTTGTACATACTGATGGCTTGCTGGTTGGTCCCTTGCGCAAAGGCCGCTTGTAACGAGAACGCTGCGGACAGCGACAGAGCCAGTAATATCTTTCCTTTTGCCATTTTATAGAGTCTCACAATGCCGTCGAAAGCTCATCATAACCATGTTTACGAGTTTCTCGCCTGCGTCCAATTGGACATCAATCTGCCAAATCTGCCTGGCCGCAAGGTTTCCTTTTTTTCAATCCTCGTAATATGCTGGAAGAATGGGTATAAATCACATTACTTCTAGCACGCTCACAATTATGGCAGGTGGTTGTGTTTCAAAAGCGCTCTCTTGCCTTATTTCGTTAACAGTTTTGGCCGAAAACGCGGCGTAGATAGATAGGAAGCCTGTTGTCATGAGAACATTTGGACACATTATTACCTCGGCGGGAATTGCTTCGCTGAGCTACTGGCGTTATCGTTCCCGTTCGGCTGCTATGGCAAGTTTCTTTGCCGGCTGGCTAATCGACCTGGATCACCTGGTCGACTATGTTCGAGCCCATGGCTGGAAACCCAACTGGGCGCGCTTTAACGAAGCCGCGCACGAGCATTACAGCGGCAAACTCTACCTGCCTCTTCATTCTTATGAGCTATTGGCGCTCTTCTTTCTGTTTTTCCGTGGACCGGCCCGGCAGCCGTATCGTGTAGGGGTGACTGTTTCCATCCTTACTCACTTGCTTCTGGACCAGAAGTGCAATCCCGGCAGGAAAGCATCCACATACTTCTTGACCCATCGAATTCGCAAGCGGTTTGACGCCAAACAGATCCTGCATTAGAAGTTTTAACTCTGATTGCACTAGCAGACACGTTTTTCGTAGTCCTGACGTTGTTATGGACTGCCTGTCAATGCCTGTCACGAAATTGCCTTCAATGGGTAGGTATTGATGGAGAATCCGAGACTCTGATCTAGTGTCAATCAAATGGAAATCTACATAGTATCCTTTTTCTTAGTGTTTACAGTATGCGCTGTTTTTATGTTGGCAGCGCCTGTATTTGGGCTAATTTCATACCAGATTTTTGGGAATTTCTGGGTTATACCTACCTTCAGTCTGTTAGGAGTGGCGTTCTTCTTCTACACCTTATGGAAGTCCGCTAAAAATCCACGCAGCAATGTCATCGAGATTCGTCCCGGTTTTGGAGCCAGTGGACTTTTTCCTTCTTTCGTTTCGCTTATTGCAACTTTTTGCGTAGTCGTGCTAATCGGATCTGGCCTTGTCGTCTTTCCGACTCCGTTTTTCAGATTTTTTGAGATTGGGATTAACGATTGGCTAGCGAGAGAATTGATTGCGAAAGGCTTCAATCTGCTACAGGGACCAGATTGGATGCAGCTGCGATTTTTTCTTGTGTGTGTGGGAGCAGCAGCTTTTGCCTTTCCTTTTGCCTTCACCATGGGGCTCATGGGTCCTAAGGCAATGGATCGAATTACATTAAGACCTGACTCGATTTCGTTTCCTAGCCGATTTGCTTTCAACTTGCGTTTTCACTTGAGCCAGAAATGGACGAATTTGCTCGCTTTTGAGATTAAGTCCGATCTTTCCGGTAAGCAGAAGATAAGGTTCTTATTCCAGGACGGTGCGGTTTCCATTAACAGAGAACATGTATCAGAAAATTCGCTCAAGACTTTGCTCAGTTATGTGTCACGTTTTGCTCCAAGTGCTCTCGGTCTTTCCATCCACGACAATCTGGTGGCAGAAGCTTTGCAGGACTCCCAAGTCTACGATGTTGACTTGATAGACAAAGGGCAGACTCTGGCCGCACCTGAAGAAATTTCCTATACAGAAATTTGGGAAAGCGATTTTAGAAGACAATCAACATCTACTACTTTCGTTCCGCTGAAAGTAGGCGACAAATTACAGAGTGCGCGCTATCAGATAGTTAGTCGGATTGCTAATACTGCTATGTCGGCGACTTACTTAGCGCGCACAGAAGACAACGAGAATGTCGTGGTGAAGGAGACGGTTGTGCCTCTTGATTCTGATGCGGCACAAAGAGCTAAGGAAAACTACTTTCGCGAGTGTCGATACTTAAGTCAGGTCAATCATCCCAGTATCGCTAAAGTTCATGACTCATTTGTTGAGAATCAGCGATGCTATTTGATTATTGAATACATTGCAGGAAAAGACCTCAATTTGCTCGTTCAAGAAAGTGGAGCCCTAAGCGAGAAGAAAGTGCTGAAGATTGCTTTGCAGATCGTGGATACACTTATTTATCTGCATGGACTCCAACCTCCCCTCATTCATAGAGATTTGACACCCGACAACATTGTTATCGATCGGAAAAATCGCGCTTTTGTTGTTGACTTTGGGGCGGCCAATTCTTTTCAAGCTAATGTGACTGGCACCATGATTGGTAAGCAAAGTTATATTGCTCCCGAGCAGTTGCGTGGCAAAGCGACACCACAGAGTGATCTGTATGCTTTGGGAGCGACAATGTACAAACTTTTGACGAGTAAAGATCCGGAAGCATTGAGCGAGTGCGATGTTCGTTCTGTAGATGCATCAATAAGTGGAGCTATGACCAAGTTGATCAGGGATTGTACTAAATTTGATGAAGTAGAAAGAATTCAGTCGGCTCTGGAATTGAAACAGCGATTGCAGGAAATCCACGATGAGAAGGAGTATGTTTTTAAGCTAAAACTTCAGAGTCCTGAAGAATCAGAAGTCTTGAAAGTACCTGGCGCTAAAGAGTTAGTCATCGAAAATGACTGAAGAGAATCTGAAATCGATGTCAGACATTGAGTTGCACGAGAGCCATTCGTGTGCTGGAGAAGCTGATGCTCTAATGCTTCGAACTGGCGCACAAGTGAATTGCGCAATTGAGCTTAACGAAAATTCTTTAAAGGGAAAGGCGCATTCCGACATGATTTCGAATGAGCCATTGCTGCTCTCGTGGAACTATCCGAGAAAATTTTCCTATGGACCAGCATGGCTTTTGTTCTCTACTGCAATGCTGGCTTTCTATTTCTCTGGCCTGCCGGCATTACTTCTTCTTGAGTTATTCAAGCATATGGAACTTGGATCTAAGATGAGTTTGGCAGTACCATCAAATGATTCTGTATTCCGTATTCTCTATATTTACACCATTGTGCCGGTTCTAACCTTTCTAGTGCCAGTTTGGGTTTGTTCGCTGGTGACTGTTTTTTACAGGAAGTATTTACACAATGCCTTGAGGAGATTGGAAATCAGCAGTGTAGGACTACGAGAGCTGTCAACCATAGGCACTGTTGGTGGTGCTCGATTGCCTGGTTTTGCTACTTTGTTGTTGTCGTTGTATAGACTATTTTATAGAAATTCCACCGATAGCGAAATTGAGCAAATGGCGCTGGTTGAAGACTTGAACAGGTTGCCGTTGAAAGTACCATTGCCTTGGCAATCCATCATTTCTGCAGAATGTGGAGAAGATGTGTTTGGCAATAGGATTGTTAGTCTAGAAGTGAAAACGCCACGTTATGGTAATCATTTACTGAAAATTCAAACTGACGGTCTAAATTCATCTCAATTGAAAGAACTCATGGATAGGCTTGTTGAATACATTCCGCCGGAGCGTTGGAGAGTAGCAAAAGCAAATGTCAAACGCAAAAAGAAGCACCGTCTTTTGGGTTACACAGATATTTGGTTTGCAAGATTGAGACCTTTCGGTCGTCAGTGCAAATCTGACTATTTACCGTGCGGGATGAAGTTGCAGAAAGGTGCTCTAGAAGTAGGAGAGTCCATTGGTGGAGGGGGGTTGGCGAATGTCTATCTTGCTGCACAACACGTTGCCGGCAAGACGGTCGAACCGGTCGTATTGAAAGAATTCATTCACGCCGACGAGGATGAAGTAATCGAAGGTGGATCTACAATCGGATTTGAGAATGAATTGAAAGCGCTTGAGAAAATACATCACGAGAAAATAGTCAAGTTGAAGGGATCTTTCGTTGAAGATCACAGATCCTATCTGATACTTGAGCACATAGACGGAATCAGTCTCCACAATTTAGTTCGCCAGAAAGGTAAGTTGCTTGAACTTGAGGTTCTTACACTGGCAGAGCAGATGTGCGAAATATTGAGCCATTTACACTCCAGGGTTGTGCCTGTCATTCACCGCGATTTCACTCCACATAATTTGCTTTTGCAAACGAACGGCACAGTCAAGCTTGTCGATTTTAATGCCGCTATACATGAATACAGGAAGAATGAGCAGGTAGATGATGTGGTCGGTAAACCTGCATATGTGCCGCCTGAGCAGTTTAGAGGAAAGGCGGTAAGGCAAAGTGATATTTATGCATTGGGAGCCACTATGTATTTCTTGCTGACTGGAGAAGAGCCAGAGCCAATCAGCCAGTCCAGTCCGAAGAAAGTTTGCCCGGAACTTTCTTTTGAAATAGATCGCATTGTTGGTAAGGCAACAGCCATTAATGTGAATGAGCGCTATTTTGATGCCAATATTCTGTTGGCGGATCTTCTAATACTGCGCTCGGATCTGGAGGAGATGCGCCAATGAAGTGCGTTGTTTTTGCCATTGCGAAATTGATGGTTGTGTTCGTTCTTGTTTTCTTTCAACTCGTACTTGGAGCTAATGAAGCCAATAGTGCAGAGTCAGCTTTGGGTGGCGGGATGGATGTTAGCTGGAATCCAGCAAGCACATTGGTATTTGTCGTCGGTGTCTTGAAGTGGCAGGACAAAAGCTACTTGCAGTTCAGCACCAAAGCCCGTCGCGATGCACAGTTGGTTGAATTCTTCAAATCAAAGGGAGTTGCTCAAGACCGCATTGTCTACCTTTGCGACAGCGAAGCGACTATAAGAAACGTCTACGAGGAATTTGAAGACTTGCTGGAAAAGTCCAAACCCGGCGACACTCTCATTTTCTATTACTGTGGGCACGGATGGTTGGATGATAACAAAGAAGGATACTACGCCAACTATGATGTGAAAACGAACGACAATGCTATTTCCACCAAGAAGATAGCGAGCAAAATGAAGAACAAGTTTCAAGGATCGACCGCTTTGTTTTTCGCCGACTGCTGCACATCGGGATCGATCGCAAACGCTCTGGCCAAGCAGCCCGGCGGCTATAGCTGGGGCATGGCTTCATCGGTAAATCCGGACGGCGGATCGACAAGCAACTGGACTTTTTCTCAAGCGCTTCTTGATGCCTTGAACGGACATAAGTTTGTCGATACCAATTTAGATGGAGTGGTGAGCTTCAGCGATCTTCAAAAGTATGCCGCCCGAGAAATGAAGACCATAGACAATCAGGTTGCTGGTTCCGGCAGCGGCAACGGATTTTCCGAGACCAGTTATGTGCTGGCAAAAGTAAGTGACCCGAATGAACAGATTCCACGCCTTGTCGAAGTGAAATGGGGCGGACGCTGGTGGAAAGCGAAAGTTTTGGAAACGAAGGGCAATCAAGCCAAAATTCGTTGGGTGCAAATCGGTTATGACAGTGCGGGCGACGATGAGTGGCATCCTTTCAATGAAGTAAGAGAGACCAGCGGCGCACCCTTCAACGGAATGGCGGTTGCCACTACGCGCAATGATTTTAAAGTCGGGGATACCGTTGAAGTACTCTGGAAAGGTGATTTCTATAAAGCCAAAATCTTGAAAGCAGAGGGTGGACGCTTCTACATTCACTATATAGAGGATGACGACAGCTGGGACGAGTGGGTCGACCTCTCTCGCATGAAGTAGCGAGTTGATTTGGCAATGACACGAGATTGTAACTAATCGGCCGCTAACTTAGGGGCTCCTCCGGCACACACAGTTTCTTTTCTCAGAGGTTTTCTCCATGAGCGAACGTCAATCTGGCACGCGCGAATTCGACAATGTACGCACCCACGACTTCAATGAAACCTGCACAACAGGTAGTCCATTGAATGAGGAAGTAATGGCTGCCTTTGGCATCAAGCGCGAGAGATCTGAAGAAGGCATCTCCACGACTTATCCGAATGGATTCAAGGTTGATCGTTACGATGAAGGTAATTTCGGACTTTCCTTTTCAACCAAACTCAAATACCGCGAAACCAAAGATGGTTTGTCGATTTTGTCCGATCATAAGGGACATTCTGCTGCTTACTTGAGTTCCGACGGAAACTTTTTGATGTTCGCCAATGGCAAGGTATTGCAGGAGAACAAAGATGGAGTC
>JAIETE010000177.1 GCA_019745505.1 Candidatus Obscuribacterales bacterium
TAGATAGTTTGTGAAAGCATGTTTTTGCACATATATACATTAGGTTTACTCTCAACGGCCGTGCCAGGTCGCCAAGATGTCCGAACAGCAGAAGAAAAAGCAGACCTTAATCGACAAGATGATGAAGAGCATCCCGACGCCGCCGACGGGACCGCCTCCTAGTGGTCCGCCTGAGGATGTAACGACGACTTTCGATGGCAATCTTTCCGAAAAACCCATTGCCTACCTGCTTCGCGCCGCAGAGCACTACGAAATCACCGGCAAAGTTTTTATTGGCTCGGTGCATTGCAATGTGTGCATTCAGTTCGGGCTGGGACGAGCTGTTCATGCAACTTCTCCCCTTTCTGTCGGCACTGAAGCAATTATGGATCTCTTCATCTGGAAAGACGGAGTTATCAGATTCGAACCAGGCGGGCAGCCCGAATCAGTCACCGTGCAGGAAAGCATCTCCGACATTCTGATTCGCGGTGAAGCCTTCATCAACAACCACAATTTCCTTGAAAGCAACTACATCAACGAGCTGTCCTTTCTTCTCAGACCACCGGGTAGACTGGCTGAAGGTGAATTGGAAAATCGCCTGCGCGCGGCGCGTGTGCGAGATCCGCAATTGCATGCCGAGTTTTACTCCAATGTGTACGGCACGCGCAACATCAAGGACACAGCGGAGAAAATGGGGCTATCCCACAGTCAGTGGGTGAATATCGCAGCGGATTTATTGAAGTTGGGCTTGCTTCTAACTCCGGACAATCGCTGCGTAAAAGCGGAAGATCCATTGCCTGCAGCGATGAATCCGCCGATGCCCATCAGTCAGAGTCCGCCTCAGATCATTCTGCCGGAACTAGCTCCTAACGCCGTTTCCTTAAACATTCCCGAAACCAATAATCTTGCGCGTCCGGAAATGCCTGACATTTTCAAACCAAACCCTACTCGTGAAATCGCTTTTCCGGTGCCGTCTTTGAATGAGTGGAACATTGACACCAGGCACCCTAACCCGGCAGCCCAACAACCTCGGCCGCAACACCCTCCTAACGATGCAGTCAAAGTCGGCGTTCCGGAGGAAATGCTCACTCTCGACCCGATGATGAGGGATGCTGTTTGGCTTCTCTTGAACAAGGCTGAAACCGGCATCCTCAGCTTTGAAGCATTGCAATTTTTCCTTGAGCGTGAATTTGCCCGAGCGTTCAGATTCAAAACTTCGCTCTCTCTTGCTCTTTTCTGCGTGACGGTTAACCCCGACCCAGCCGGTAATATGCCGGCTGAGGTTTGCGCACTGCTGACCGAAGCGGTGAGAAATATCAAGCGAGACGTGGATATGTTCGGGCACTTCGGAGACAGAGCATTCGGCTTGCTCTTGCCGGGAGTCGAGAGCCACCAGGCTTGCGTCCTTGCGGGGCGGATCAATAGAGATCTTGTGAAGATGAAACCAGATCTGGCAAGGTATGAGCCCTGTCTGCATTTCGGAATCGCATCGGCACCGCAAGATGCCACCGATATGGATTCGCTTGCAAAAGCCGCGCAAGTCGCTATGTTTATCGCCGCCCTGCACAACGATCTGTTGGTGGAAGCAAATCAGGTCAGCAATAAACAAACTCAACAACAATTGAGTCAGGGCCAGAGACCCGAAGTTGTGGGAGAAACCATACAATTGCGACGCCCCACTGCGGCAGAACTAGCCTTGCCGCAGCCACAGCAGCCGCCGCCCGTGCCTCAATTTCCCATGCCGCAACCGCAGCAACAGCAGCCTCCACCCGTTCCACAATTCCCCATGCCGCAGCCGCAGCAACAGCAGCCTCCGCCCGTTCCACAATTCCCCATGCCGCAGCCGCAACAACAGCAGCCTCCGGCACCGCAGTTTCCCATGCCGCAGCCGCAGCAACAGCAGCCTCCGCCCGTTCCGCAATTCCCCATGCCGCAGCCGCAACAGCAGCAGCCTCCAGCACCGCAGTTTCCCGACCCATCACAACAGCAACCAGTTCAGCAACAGCCTCCACAGCCACCGCAAAAACCCGGGGAACAGCCGCCTCCCCAGCAGCAAAATTACCAGTGGTAATCTCTCAGCGACCGCCAACAGTTGTATAATCTGCCCTCGTCACTTTGTCGAAAGAGGGCAGGATGAAAGCAGATCAGGTCATTGTGGTCGGCAGTCTCAGTCAGGATATCGTTGTCAGCACACCGCGATTGCCCGTGAAAGGCGAGACGATAAGAGGCTCGAACTTCGGCATGTTCGCAGGCGGCAAAGGCAACAACCAGGCGATGGCTGCCGGACGTGCCGGTGCGAAAGTCGCTATGGTCGGAAGAGTAGGTTCCGACAGCTTCGGTGAAATGCTCATTCAGACTTTGAAGAAAAACAATGTCGACGCATCACATATGGTGCAGGACAAAGACGCCGGCACCGGCATCGCCATGATCACTGTGGACAGCGACGGAGACAACAGCATTATCATCGCGCAGCGAGCCAATCTCAACCTCTGCGACTCAGATATTGAAAAGGCGGAGTCGGTAATGTCGCAAAGCAAAATCTTGCTGATGCAATTGGAGGTGCCCACCGAGGCTGATACATGCGCTGCCAAATTAGCCCGAAAGCACGGCACTTTCGTCGCTCTCAATCCAGCGCCCGCGCCGGTTGACGGCAAGTTACCGGAAGAGCTTCTGGAAAATGTCGATGTCATCATTCCCAATCAGACTGAAGCGGAATTGATGACCGGCATCAAGGTAGTGGATGAGAAAAGCGCATTGGTTGCTGCCGAAGAGTTGAAAAAACTTGGACCGAAAAACATCATCATCACACTGGGAGAGCTAGGTGCTCTGCTGGTAGAAGAGGGCAAGCCACCGCTCATGATCTCAAGCTACAAAGTAAATGCCATCGACACTACCGCTGCAGGCGATGCTTTTTGCGGTGCCCTGGCGGCAGCTTATGCGGGCGGTGAAAGTCTGGCAAATGCGGTCAAGTTCGGCTGCGCGGCAGGAGCACTGGCAACCACCAGAATGGGCGCCGAGCCTTCACTGCCGACAAAGGACGAAATTGAAAAACTGGTGCTGACGTCAACGACGAAATAGGTTGCTGCCACCGGCGCCTCTGCTAGGGCGCACCTGTATGGTCGCCCGTTCTTGCCAGCGGAATACGGAACCAGAATTGACTGCCGTTGCCGTTATTACTGTCGACGCCGATCGTTCCACCATGCTCTTTGATAATCGCCGCACAAATTGCCAGACCTAAACCGCTGCCCGTCTTTTTGTCGCGGTCGCGTTTAGATTGACGAAATCTGTCAAAAACCAGAGTTCTTTCTTCCTCCAGAATCCCGGGACCATTGTCTGAGACTCGCACCAGCAGCCACCCATCCTCTATCTCATGGTCCACGATTACCCTGCTGTCCTCAGGTGAAAACTTGATCGCATTGGAGATGAGATTGCTTATTACCTGAGTGAGTCGCTCATGATCGGCGCTCACCTTCTCATCGGTGGACGGCAAAACAATTTCGACCCGCTTCTTATCCGCCAGCGCAAGCAGAGAATCGGCAGCTATTTCCATGGTACGCAAAATAGATTTCTCTTCAAAGCGCATATCCCAGGCGCCGGATTCGAGCTTTTCCACATCCAAGAGATCATTGATCAGTCCAATCAATCGAGCGACGCTACCCTCGATTGTAGAGATTATTCGCAGTGCCGCCTCCGGCAAATCGCCGTGCATGCCGCCAGCCAGTGTGCCCAGGCGCATATTGATGGACGTGAGAGGACTGCGCAAATCATGGCTGACGATCGCCACAAATTCTTGCTTCATTCGCTCCAGTTGCTTTCTCTGCGATATGTCGTGCGCCACGCAAACCAAGGTCTTTTCCTGCTCCACGTAACGCACTGACCAGCGTGTATCAATAATGGTCCCGTCCTTGCGAACTACTCGATTCTCAAAAGATTCCTGCGGTTCGAACGAATCACGCTGAGCTGCTTCTAAAGCCTTTGTCGTCCTGTCTACATCATCATCGTGAACGATGGAAGCAATTCTCTTTCCCATCAATTCATCCGAATCGTAGCCCCAAACCGACAAAGCGGCCGTGCTGACTTCGGAAAAGGCGAGAGCATTGTTCAAAGAACAGATTACATCGGCCGCATAATCGACAATGGCACGCTGCTTACGCAGGGTCGTTTCCAGTTCTTGCGACATGCGGCGAAACTCTAGATCGAGCACTTCCAGCTCGCTCTGCCCTTGCAGGGGTGGATTGAGTTCGCGACCGGCAGCCAGTCTTTGCGCATTATCGATTAACACGTCAAATCTTCTCGAAATGCGAAGACTGAGAGACAGAGCAATCCCGCTGATGACTGCTCCTGTAGCCAGAACCAGTATTAGCACCAGGCGCCCCTGCTCCTCCCGCTCCTTGCTCTTTTTTTCGGCCACCTCATCGAGCTTCTGCAGTTGAGTCTGAATCATGCCGTTCAAGATTTCACCGGCTCTGAAGGCATCTCTTTTCATGGCCCCGCCGTACTGCATGAAAGCGAACATATTGCCTTCTTTGAAGGCCGGCAGAAATTTCTGCGTATTTGAATTTGCACGTTTGGTCAGCACTTCTATTTCCGCAACTTTCTGGCTGGCAACTTCATCTCCGTGACAAAATTCCTTCAGCTCGCTTATCAATTTGGTGGCCGCCCAGACATGCTTGAAGTACTGGTTGAGCAAATTCTGATCCGTGCATTGCGAAAAAACAAACTCATTACCCACCTGATAAGCCCAGAGGAATTCACTGCGCAACGCATTCGCCTTTTTCAAAAGCAGGCGGGAATGAGCCTCTCGCTTCAATTCGTCGCCGGAGGTCTGTAAACTCGAGTAGAGCATAAAACCAATGATCAGCTCGAAAACCACCGGAATAATTACCAGAAGCAAGAGTTGATGGGATAGCTTTAGTTTTTGCACAGGGATTCGCAGAGTCGGCGCGGTCGCTCTATATAATACTGAGCTTTTTCATCTGAAAACGATTCAATTCATAGTCCTGACACATTGTTGCCACGGTTGACGTTTAGTCTGGGTTCACTTACCAGTTAGCCTGTCCCTTACCAGATCCAATCCCGCTGTAAAGCGCGCTCCCATGTAACCCTTTTGAGGATATCCATGAGACCCGATTGCTGCCGCTCTGCCGGCTTAGCCCCCGATTCCGTCTGCTCTCTATTCGAAAGAGGAAGCATACCCGGCGCTGTTCCGGGACGTATCCCAGACGAATACTCAGCGAACCAGCCTATCTATTTAGAGGGTCCGATCAGTCTCGATGAGTTTCTCGCCCGGGATAAAGAGCCCGGCAACGACCTTGATATGAATCCACAAAGAGCAGGACAGAACTCCCTTTTGTGGCCGGTTATTTCGCGTTTCTCGTTTGTTGCAGCCCTGTCAGCGGCCATTATTTCCACTTTTTCGATTTGCCTCCAGGCTCAAGCCAGAGATGAGAAAATCTCAGGCAATCTGAAGATTGCAGCACGAAACGACTGCGCAAGCACTTCCAGTGGGCGCATAATCAGCTTTGTCTGCGGCCGACCGAATACTCTGCAATTGCTTGCCCCTATCGATTTACCCGAAGCAAAACCGGTCAGATTTCTGCCGCAAGGAGCATCTCCAATTGCTGAGATGAAATACATGCCGGCCGCCCCGGCAATGAAAGCCACGAAAACGCCCACAGACACAGGCGCCAAGACGAAAACGGAGGCAAGCGCAGGAGATCGTATCTATCGGCGCCTGCTCAAACTATCGCTGGCAGACCCTGCTGTCTATGAGGCTGAAGGCTCGTCCCTGATCACATATTTTTCAATTCTCACCGGCGGACAAGACAAACAGCGCGTCCAGCAGCTGGAAAAAATTCTAGAGAAGAATTTGAACGAAAAGTAGCTAGGGCAAAACGAGTCTGGTCAGATCGCTGGCGGTGTCCGTGAGGTTCATCACGTCCGAATCTTCTTTCATCACCTTGTAGTGCTTGGGCACAGCGAAAAACTCAGAAGGCTTCTTCTCGCGAACGATCTTGCTAGTCTGCAAGCGATAATTAGTGTTCTCGAGTCGATCTTTGAAATCGCTGCGATGCGTCTGAAACCAGAGCTCACCGCCATTTTGAGAATAATTGAGACGCAATTCTATGGGAATAGCTCCGGTTATTGGAATTGCATAGAGAGTTTCGATGACCGAAACGACTCTGTTGAAACTTTCCTTTGTGTCGACGACTTTCATCTCAGCGCAATTTATTTCCGCGGGCTTGCCGGAGCGATTTCTTCCGCGCGCGTAAATCTCGACTATGGAAACTTGCTGTCCTTTGTATCGAATGCTCTTTTTTTCCTTCGGATACCAGGTTCTTATAGGAGTTAGTCCTCCGGAGGTAATAATGAAGCCTCGCTTGTAGAACATCTCAAAAGTGATTCCGAATATTGCTTTATGAGCTGGATTGTAGATGTAGACACGATCAGTATCCTGCCTATAAAGAACGACAATATCTCCGCTTCCGTAATCGAGACGCATCAATTTGGGAGCGACATAAATGTCCACCGTCCCGAGTGCCCGATGAAGCTGGCTGAGGTGCCAGACCATTTCATCCTTGGCTTGGGCCGCCTGCGCAAAAACAGCCAAAAGGCAATGCGCAACAGCGCAAACAGCTGCCGCCTGCACAATTCTCAGGACCGGCCTGGGCGACAGATTCTTGTTATACGAATGAAACAATCCTTGCATACGATAATGCTACCCCGGAACACGCGATGTCCCAGATCCATTTTTCAGGTTCACGCCAGATTCATGCCGGCAGTCTTAAGCTTCTATAGTCCACCTCCCGGACAAGGACTTCCAAAATGACCGAACCCGTTTCTAATGTAATGCTCGTAATCTGTTCCTATACGCCTGTTCCTCCCCAGGCTTCCACGCTGGCAGTAGACTTCGACTGGTGCCTTGAATTGGCAGCATCTGTTGATGCCGAAGCCGAACAGCAAGTCACGCGGGCCAGATACATTTTCGAGACTCTGGCCGTTCACCCGACTCGAAAGTTTGCCGCTTTGAGCAGCGACGAGCAGGAAAGAAGAAGTCTCAACAGCCCCTATTTCCGACTGCTCAAAGCGCGCGCCAGACGAGTGCGGCTAGCGGCGTGCAAATCACCGGTTTCCAGCCTGATGCTGGCTGTAAATCCGGCTTGCCGTGCCTATATCAATCTCGCCGAAGAAAGAAAGCATTCAAGATTATCCGCCGGGCAGCAGACCAAGAAACTGCGCGAACTGGTTTGCACAATGGCAGAAACGCAAAAAGAACCGGCCAGCGTTCCGCAAGACGCCATCCGCACCGCCCAAGACCCAGTGCAGACACTGCGCTTACAGCCGTTCTTCACAGCCCAACCGCTGTTCTCTCCAGCTTAATTCTGGCTTTCGCCGAGACTTTCCGGCATATCTCGAAGTTTTTCATTCACCTGTGAGGCTTTGCGGCCATATAATGTGAAAAAGATCTTTTCACATGCATGCCGACGACCACTATCACGACCTGAAAAACTATGTTTCCTCTATGGGCAAACATAGCCATATCTGCATGGTCTATCGCGACCGAGAAGAACAGATCACCGCGCTGGCTGAGTATTTCCGCACGGGCTTCAGACTGGGGCAGAAATGCGTCTACATCTCGCATCCGGATACGGCGAGCTTTGTGAGAAACGTGATGCTGCGGGCGGGAATGGACGTGGAAAGCGACGTTAAGGACGGATCGCTGACTTTTCTCACGCCGGAAGAGACTTACTTATCCGGCGGCGATTTCAACGGCGATAACATGATCGCAAAAATTGAGCAGATGATTGCAGACGCTTATTCCGACGGCTTCAACGGATTGCGAGGAGCAGGGGATATGAACTGGGCTTTGCAAGCGAATGTCTCCGCCAAAGAGATAATCGCATACGAGAGCAAGTGCAATCGCCTGTTTGAACAGTTTCCTCTCATGGGAATGTGCCAATACGATCAGCGAGTTTTTCACCCGGAGACAGTGCGCATGCTGATAAAGACACATCCCACTCTGTTAAAAGATGGGCATGTCTTTCGCAATCCGAATTTCGTTACACCCGATCGGTTTCTGGCAATGCTCGAAGAAAAGGAAGAACTGAGACTCGCGGTTTAGCTTTCTTACAAATAGCCTCAGCGCAGCGTCGCCGTCATTCCGTTTTTACTATATTGTTTAATAGTTATATTGAAAAAAGCAAAAGAGAGAAACGCCTGACAGGCGCCCTCCCTTCGCTTTGCAAAACGCTCTGCTTGCCGTCAGGCGAGCATGCGCTCCACTTCCGACAGTGAGCGAACCACATGCGCATTGGGCTTATCGAGCCTGTTCACCTTGCCGGTGCGGTCGATAAGAATGGCGTGCATACCGGCTGCCAGCGATCCTTCGACATCCGACGATAGGCTATCGCCAATCATCAAACAATCTTCAGCGTCAACGCTGAACAGCTGTGCAGCATGGTTGAAGATTGCGGGCGACGGTTTGCGCACGCCCACCTCGAAGGAATAGACCAAATGCTCGAAGTGAGCACCCAGACCCATTTCCTTGAAAACGCGGCGAACGGGAAACGGCCAGAGATTGGAGATGAGCCCCAGACGATAGCCGGCGCGACGAAGCTGTTCGAGCACCTTGTCGGCATCGTCATATGCGGTAGCGGCCTTGCGCTCCTGGGACAGCAACCTGAGGAATGCCGCCTGAGAGCCGCGGGGAACCTTCAGCGAGAAAGCGTCCGCCACTTCCCGAAGGAAAAGGCGCGGATCCGCGACATTAGTCGTCAGACATTTAGTGAGAAACTCCGGGTCGAGCGGCTCGCCGGGCTTGCGATGCTTCAGCAATTCCTGCAGAGTGTGTATCGGATCGACGGGCAACCCAAACACAAGAGTCATCCATAAGTCGAACAGCACCACTTTCGGTTTCTTCATGAAACCTCCTGGGCAATGGTGAAAGCGTTGTTGCGAAGTCTAGGGAGGCACCGATTGCGCCTCCCCGGTGGATTTATGCTTGTCTTCGTGCCGCCCGACTCAGTCCTTCGGCAATGCCAGGGCCAGGATGATGTAGATGAGCAGCGCGCTGCCGAAACTGCACAGGAGCATGATGATGGCGATGAAGCGGAAAAGCCCCTCGCCCACTCCGAAATGCCGCGCCAACCCGCCGCAGACTCCTGCGAGGGGGGCATTGCGGGTGCGGCGAGCACCCGAGTTGGCGAGCAGAATGGCGATCACGACGAGGACAATGATGCCCCCGAGTCCAAAACCTGCGAATTCCATAATGAGTCTCCTTGAATGACCGATGCCGCGCTGTACCTCTACAGCACGGACGTTGGGGTTATGAGCCTGCTTGTCGCTCAGGCGTTTAACGCCAGGCGCGATACTTCTCGTTGATGCGATGCTCGTACGTCTCGAGATCGCGCCGGTTGATGCGATGGACGACGTATACATAGCCCGCCCCATGCGGGACGGCAACCGCCGTCGACTGCACACCGGCAACGTGACCGATGTCGCCGATGCATTTCTGCATGTGCTTGAGCAGCCACTGGCCGCCCTCGGTGAAACTGCCTGACTCGAGCGCCGCGTAAATGTGCGCGGCGCCGAATTCTCCTTCGCCGCGCGTGTCGAGGCGCTCGAAGTTCTCGCGGCCGAACTTGGCGACGGTGGATGCCATCTTGAGCTGCTCGGCAATGTCGCGAGCCATCATTTCCGCCCAGCGATAGGCGATGCCGCCTGCCACCAGCATGGAAGCGAGGATCGTGAAGGCCACCGAAGTGCTCAGAACGAAAGTCCAGGCGTAGCCGGCCAGGGCTCCGATGACGACAGTTGCCGCCACCGCATACATGACCATCTTCTTGCCGCGCGGACGCGCCATCTCGGTCACCAGAACCGCCGTCAGGAAGTTCTGAATGACAAGGAAGAAGAGCGCGATGAAGGGTACGAGGGGTCCGTTCATGTTGAAACCTCCTATGAACGGGTTGAGATAGTCCGCTTATTTCAGCGGGGTTGAGAAGTTCAGGCTTCGGCAGCGCCACCACCAGCGATGACAGTAGCGCTGCCGGTCCCGAATCTTCATGCGGCCGTCCTGTAGGCCGGCTGGTCCTCGATACGGTCGACCAAACCGTAGTCGTACGCTTCCTGAGCGGTAAGCCACCAGTCGGCGCCGCCGGAGAGCTGCTTCGCAACGATGCGCGGCGTCAGCTTGGTCTTCACGCCCTGCGTCGCAGCGCTGCGCTCGCAGAGAATGCCGATCGTCTTCTTCTGAAGGTGCTTCATCCGCTTCAGCTCGCGCTCGAAAGCAGTGATGTTGCCATCACACTTCGAGCTGACCTGATGGATGAGCATCTCCGAGTGCTTGCCGATGACGCGCAGGTCAGCCGCCTGAACCAGCCACCCGGCACAGGACGCAGCCCGCCCGTGGATGACGATGGTCAGGAAGTGACCGAGCGAACGCAGATGCGTGAACGTCTCGAAGAGATGCTCTGCGTCGGCGATGTTGCCACCACCGGAATGCAGATTGATCCGCAGCGGCTTGAACTTGTTGCCGGCGGTATTCGACCAGTTGTAGAGCTCAATGGCAAAGCTGCGAGCCGCCTGAGCGTCGATATTGAGACCGAACACGAAGTTGGTCTCGTCTTTGACTTGCATCATGATTACACCTTCGCTTTCACATAGATGAGGCCGCTCCCATTCACTTCCGGGAACAGCCGACTAGAGACAGCACCAACCGCGGTGCCATGCGCGAGGGAACAAAGGTGTCTTGCGGAAGACCGATGAAGGAATTCCGTACGACTACGGTTGCCTCTCGAGGAGATAACGCGCTAGCGAGAAAGACGCTTGCGCAAATAGTTTTCGAGTCTGACCCTTGTTGGGGTTGTTGACCCTGCTCGCCCTTGCAGGCAAGACTTGTGTCAGCCGCCGAAAGCGGGCATCACGAACATGAAGTAGAGCGTGATGAACGCAGTGAAGCTGACGAGAGTGATGGCAAGGCTGAGCAGGACCAGCGAAGCCTTCGAGATGAGCCGGGCGAAGAAAGTCCCCTTCTCCTCAGCCCATTCGAAGACCTTGAACTGGACATAGACCCAACCTGCGCAGAGGATTGCGCCGACCGCGCAATAGAGCAGAGTCTCCATAACTCCTCCACGCCGGGAAACTGCATCCCAGCGCCAAGCCGAAGACAGCTGGCTGACCAGCCGCCCCAGCCTGACAGTTTTTGTCACGACCGTTTGCGTTGCGGGCCGCTCAGAGCACGGACGCCACGAATTCGGTCACCATACGTTCGCGAGTGACGCCGTCCCAGCCAAGCAGTCTGGCCATGAGTTGCGACACCTTGTCCGCGGACGCCTTCGCTTCCTCGGCATCGGTGATGGACAACCGAATGCGGCGAGCCAGAACATCGTCCAGCGTGACCGCAGATTCGTAGCCCACCGCGTAAGCCACCTGGGCAAGAATGTACGGATGCGATGGCGAGATGGACTCCGCCAGCTCGGGATACTCGCTCGCCAGAGCAACGACTTCCATCGCGCGGCGTCCATACATCTGCAGCAGCACATCGGCGGTGGCACCCGAGATTCTCACTCGGCTCGCCATGGCGCGGAAGACTTCTTTGATTTCTTCCATGTTGCGCACCTCGCCTTCCCAGCCGCCCAACATGAGCTTTTCGGTCACGCACTTGCCGGCTTCGATGCCGTCGAGGCGCAACTGTCGAGCAACCAGGTCGACCGTTTCCTCCGCCATCGGGCGGTAGGTGGTCAGCTTGCCGCCGGCGATTGTGATAAGACCGTCTTCGGAGAGCTTGAGGCTGTGTTTGCGAGAGACTTTCGTCGTCCCGCCCGCCTTGCTGTCCGAGATCAGCGGCCGGAGCCCGGCGAACTTGCCGGTCACATCCGCTGGCGTCAGCTTGACGCCGGGGAATTGCTCGTTGACCGCGTCGAGGATGTATTGCACCTCGTCGTCTTCGACCGTGAGCTTGTCGAAGTCACCCCGGAAAGGGGTGTCGGTCGTGCCGATCAGCACGGAGTCGTACCACGGCACCGCGAAACAGAAGCGCCCATCGGCCCCGGTCGGAACCAGAAGAGCAGCCTTGAGCGGCAGCCTGTCGTACTTGATCGTGAAGTGCACACCTTTGGCGGGCGCGACGCTGACATTGGCCTTGCCGGACAACTCCTGCGTCTTCTGCGTCCATACGCCGGTGGCATTGACGACGACCTTGCCGTGAATGGTCACGGTGTCGCCGCCGCAAAGCGCGTCAACAACCTGTACGCCACGCACTGCACCACGGTCTCGCACGAATCGCACGACCTCTGTGTAGTTGCGCGCCAGGCAGCCGTTCTGCGCAGCCGACCGAATCACCTCGAGGGTGTGGCGAGCGTCGTCCGTGCGGCAGTCATAGTAGAGCAAACCACCGCCGAGACCCTGAGCACGAATGCCCGGGCAAAGACTGTTGATTTCGCCCGGCTTGATGCGTCGGTGAAAACGCTTGCCGATCAGCCCAGCCATCCCATCGTAGACCCAGAGGCCAGCTTCCCACTTCAAGTTGTTGAAGAAGTTTTGCCGGTAGCAGGGAATGATGAAGGGCAGCCAGTGCACCATATGCGGTGCGATGCGCTCCTGCACAATCCGTTCGGTCACTGATTCGTAAACCACGCCGAACTGGAGATTCGCCAGGTAGCGAAGTCCGCCGTGGATGAGTTTGGTCGACTTGCTCGATGTGCCGGAAGCAAAGTCGCCTTTCTCGAGAAGAAGCACCGACAAACCGCGAGAAGCAGCGTCTTGCGCCACTCCTGCTCCGGTGATGCCGCCGCCGACAACGATTACATCGAAATGCTTACCCGATAGTTCGGATAGCGGCATTCGTCGAAGAATGCTTGTTTCCATGCCGCGTGTCCTTAGTTAGCCAATGGTTCATGAGTTCAGCCCATGCCGAAAAAACTCTGCCAGAGTTTTAAGCCTCGAAAGTTAGTCGTTGTGCGCTCTATAACCTTTTAGAGGTTAAACGCACTCGGAAAAGCTAATGAGACTAAGTTTTCGGGATTCGCAGAACTAAACAAGAGGGAAAAAGTATTGAATGACGGTTCAAACGTTAAAGAAAGCGACTATTTGATGTCGAGAGAAGGTTTCGGATTATGATCAAAACCTTAAGGGATTTAGCCACGCCCGCGACGTTACTCTTCGCGCCGTTAGCACAGCGATGCGAGCTAAAACTCCCTGGCAACCCATATTTGCCAGTTCTTAGCCAAGTTCCGCAGGGGAAAGCTTGAAGCCAGAGCCTGGTCAAGTTTATGGTTGCTGAGTCTTTCTTTTCCCCTTATTTCAGCTCTCGCACCCCCGAAGTTCTTTCTCCACACATGACCCCATCAGCATTCCGCCTTTTCCAAGAGGCTAATTGCCGTCCGGTCATTTGCGTTGCGTGAACTTAAGCGTGGCTTAGTCAGGTGGAAGAAAGTAAGACTGTCTCGTAGTACGATGCCAGTTCGCCGACACAACGCTTCGGAGCTCTCCTTCTCGAAGCATCGGCGCCCGGAGCGCTCACGACGCTCGAAAAGTTCAAATGGTGGACCTATGACTACAACTCATGCCATTGACCCAATCTGCAAGATGAAGGTCAATCCTGCCACCGCCGCAGGTTCTTTCGAACACGAAGGAATCACCTATTACTTCTGCAATCTTCGCTGCCGGGACAAGTTCTCCGCCGACCCCAACAAGTATCTGGCGCCCGCAGTTCAAAACCCTGCACCTCAACCGGCCCAGGCAATCATCCCGGTCGTCCTCGAGCTCAAGCCTGCAAAGGCAGAAGGGTCTTGCTGCTCGCACGAGAAAAAGTTCCAGGTCTGGCGGCAGGATGACAACGGCAACAAGTTTCTCGTCGAAAAACACGAGACACGCGAAGCCGCCGAAACATCTGCCCAAAGTCTCACAGACCGCGGGCATAAGCAGCTCTACTGGGTGCAGGAAGACGATGCCGAGATGCCGGTTGCGCACCCTGGTCAGCAGGAGCATCTGGACCCGGTCTGCGGCATGACCGTGCAGGCTGACTCTGCCGCCGCAGAATACATGCATGAAGGCAAGAAGTACTATTTCTGCGCAGTCCGCTGCATGCAGAAATTTCAAGCCGCTCCCGACAAGTATCTGCATCCTGAACTGCAACCGCAAGAACCAATAGCGGCAGGCACTACATTCATCTGCCCGATGGACCCGGAAATTGTCAGCGACAAGCCCGGCTCCTGCCCCAAGTGCGGCATGGCACTCGAACCGATGATGCCGACGCTGGATGACACGGAAAGTCCGGAGCTGACAGACATGCTCAGACGTTTCTGGGTGTGCCTGCTACTGACCCTGCCTGTCTTCGCCCTGGGGATGTCAGCGATGGTCCCATCCCTCGAGACCACAGTTCACAACCTGCTGCCGCACGGAGCCGTCAACTGGATTCAGCTGGCTCTTTCAGCGCCGGTCGTGCTCTGGGGCGGCTGGCCGTTTTTCGCTCGCGCCAAAGACTCGATAGTCAATCGCAGCCCCAACATGTTCACGCTTGTCGCCATGGGCACCGGCGTAGCATTCGGGTACAGCCTCGTCGCCACTCTCTTCCCGCACCTTCTGCCGCCTTCCATGGCTATGGAGAACGGCTCGCCCTACGTCTACTTCGAGGCTGCCGCAGTCATCACCACACTGGTTCTGCTCGGTCAAGTTCTCGAATTGAAAGCAAGAGCGCGCACCTCCGATGCCATCAAGTCGCTGCTCTCACTGGCGCCGAAAACCGCCAGACGCCTGAACAGCGATGGAACGGAAAACGAAGTCGAACTCAGCCTCGTGGTGAAGGGCGACCGCCTGAGAGTCAGACCGGGTGAAAAAATCCCTGTCGACGGAACCATCCTGGAAGGCTCGAGCGCGGTGGACGAGTCGGCGATGACCGGGGAGTCGGTTCCTGTTGCCAGGCAAACAGGAGATGCGGTCATCGGCGGAACTGTCAACGGCACAGGCAGCTTCATCCTGCGTGCCGACAGAGTCGGTCAAGAGACCGTGCTCAGCCAGATTGTGCAGATGGTCGCCGATGCACAACGCAGCCGCGCCCCCATCCAGCAAGTCGCAGACCGTGTCGCGGCATTCTTCGTGCCCGCCGTCATCGCCGTAGCGGCCGTCACGTTCGCCGTCTGGGCTATGATGGGACCGGCGCCACAACTGGCACATGCCCTGTTGAACGCCATCGCCGTGCTGATTATCGCCTGCCCCTGCGCGCTTGGTCTGGTCACGCCCATGTCCGTCATGGTCGCCACCGGCCGTGGTGCGCTCGCCGGCATCTTGATCCGCAAGGCAGAGGCCCTCGAGGCGCTCGAGAAATGCGATACTCTCGTGCTGGACAAAACCGGCACTCTCACCGTCGGTCGGCCTACCTTAGAGAAGGTGACGGCGGTAAACGGCTTCAGCGAAGAGGAGCTTCTGCTTCTGGCCGCAAGCCTCGAGCAGCCGAGCGAACATTCGCTGGCCAGAGCGATTCTGGAGGGTGCATCGGCAAGAGGCATTCAGCCTGAACCGGTGTCCGACTTCCGGGCGGTCGCCGGCAAGGGCATCGAAGCACGGATGTCCGGAACAAAGCTTGCTCTGGGCAGCTCGCGTTTCATGACCGACGAAGGTGTGAACATCGATGCTGTGGCACAGGCGGCCGAAGAGATGCGCGCACTGGGACAGACGGTTATATTCGTCGCGCGCGACGGAAAGCTGGCAGGAACACTAGCTGTTGCCGACCCGATCAAGGAAGGCGCGGCCGAGATGATCCGCAAGCTCAAAGAGGACGAGCGCCTTAAGATAGTCATGCTCACCGGCGACAACAAAGCAACGGCAATGGCCGTGGCTCGCCGGCTCGGCATCGACGAGGTGGAAGCAGAAGTGCTGCCCAAAGACAAAGCCGACTGCGTCGCGCGCTTGAAGGCGCAAGGGCGACGCGTGGCGATGGCGGGCGACGGCATCAATGATGCTCCAGCTCTTGCCGGAGCCGATGTCGGCATCGCCATGGGCAACGGCACCGACGTGGCCATCGAGAGCGCAGGCATTGTGCTCTTGCGCGGAGAACTGTCCGGGCTGCTGAAAGCCCGTAAACTGAGCCGTGCCATGGTGGCAAACATCCGCCAGAACCTCTGGCTGGCTTTCGGCTACAATTCGCTGGCCGTGCCCATTGCAGCAGGTGTTCTCTATCCTGTATTCGGGCTGCTGCTCAATCCCATGATCGCAAGCGCCGCAATGAGCTTGAGCTCCGTTTCGGTGATCGCCAACGCGCTGAGATTGAAGTCTCAGAGATTGGACTGAACCTCGCATTCGCGACGGCGAGTCAATATTCGCTTATCAAGTCGCCAGAGCACTTTCAACCGTGCCGCTGGTTCTTGCAGAAACCCCTCATCTTTCGCTCCGGCGAGAAACGCATGCTGCGTTCTCTCGCTTCGCAACAGCAAACGAAACTCAAGTTTCAGGAATCAAAACCATGAACTTCCTCTCCAACGTCGCCCAGGCGGGCGCCTTCTCCCTCGTCTTCACCGCGATTGTCCTGGCCGCCGTGCTGGTCGCTTCGGTGTTTGTCACCAGCGGTCTGGTCGTCGGTCTGCTTCTCACCGGCGGCAACATCTTCGCCGGTTTCGCCGGCATGCTCGCTTCCACCTGGGGCGGCATGTGGCTGACCAACAAGGTTTGCGGCTAACCGGCCGCAAGCCCGAACGCAAGCACATCTAGTTCGGGCAAAACAGCTCATGCACTGCGGCCAAACAAGCAGCTGTAACGCTTGCGCCGCAGTGCAGAAGAGCTGACTTCAGCACTGCGCAGAACGCCATGAGCGCTCTGCGGCATTTCAACAGGGAATCTACGCAATGACTGCGCTGATTATCCTCGCCAATGTCGTTCTTTTCCTAGCCGCTTCCGCGCTGGGCTTTTACATGCTCGGCACGATCGGCGACAAACTGATCGGCTTCCAGACGGAAGCACGAGCAATGGTTTTCACCGAGGGCGATCGCAAGTCGCTCTGGCGTTACCGTTGGCTCTCACTCGGCGTAATGGGCACTTTCACAAAAGGGTCCGGACTGCTCATGCTTCTCATGGGATGGAGCCTGTGGAGCACTTTCGCGCTCGCCCCCACAATCGGCGGCGTGCTCGGAGTGCTTGTTTGCTACTGGCTCACAGCCGGAAACCTGAAGCCGCATCGCGACAAATAAACGGCATCGGCATTACGCCTCAACCTCGACTTTTCAGTCGCTCAACATTTAAGGTAACTCAACATGCTAACAGGACTCGCTCTCTTCGCCGTTCTGGCGCTCATTCTCATCGGATTCAGCCGTGCAGGCATTCGTCGCCAGTCGAGCGACGAAGTGCTTGGTGGCGTCTGCAGTGGCATCGCTCGCCACTTCGGCACGACGCCGAATCTGGTTCGCGTTCTGACTGTTCTGCTCGCGCTCTGCACGGGCGGCTCGGTCGTGCTCGCCTACATCCTGCTCTGCATTGTCCTTCCCAAGGACTGAGCGGAGCAGCCAATTCCTGATGCGCAGCACTGCGTATCAATTTCGAGGCGGGGTGGGCGACGCTCACCCCGCCTTTGCGGAGCGGTAACTGTACCGCGAAAACCCGCGTATTTCGGAGCGATTCTCCTTCTGGTGTAGAGAAAGGTTCTGCCAATGAAAGGGAAATTGAAACTTAGACTCGTTTACGATCCGCGCTACAACTCGGATTTGAGCGTGTTGGGGATTAACGTCCACTTCGCGCTCGACAGAGGACAACGCGTACTAGACGAGTTGGCGGCAAAGAACGGCACGACCGTGACATACTGCCGCCCCAAGCCGCTCCGCAAGAGCGACTTGCTACTCGTCCACGACGAGAAATACCTGCAAAGCCTGCGCAACCCAAAAACCTGGCAACAGATTTTCGGGCTGCCGAAGGCGCCCGAGAACAGCGATACCACGAGAAAAGCGATTCGCAAATTGCTCGCTGAGATTCGCCTCAAGTCCGCAGGCACACTCCACGCTGCACGACACGCTCTCAAGAGCGGTCTGGCAGCCAACCTGGGCGCTGGTTACCACCACGCCTTCGCCGGACACGGAGACGGCTATTGTTCCATCAACGACATCGCCATTGCCATTCGCAAACTGAAAGCGGAAGGGCTCTGCAAAAAGGTGATGATTGTCGACGTCGACCTGCATCAGGGCAACGGCAACGCGGCTATTTTCCGCGACGACCCCGATGTTTTCACGTTCGACATCCACTCGCTGGAAGCTTATCCGCAAAAGAAAGAGAAGAGCTCTCTCGATATCGCCATTAGCGACGAGGAGCGGCATCTCTATCAGGAGAAGCTGGAAGCCGGTTTGAATCAGGCCCTCGCCACATTCAGCCCGGACCTGATTTTCTTCGTTCAGGGCAGCGATGCGTATGTGAAAGATGTCGGCGCCGGCTTTCGCTACTTGCGGCTCACGCTGGAGCAGCTGAAGAAACGCGACAAATTCGTCATCGACACCTGCGTGAAACGCGGCATTCCCGTCACTCTCGTTTTTGCCGGTGGCTACGGACCGGAGGTCTGGCGCGTGCACTACAACGCAGTGCAGCACATGATGGACAAAGAAAATTCCTAAAGAAGATGCCGATGAGCGATCCCGATCAGTTCTTCAGGTTCGAGGTTCGAACCTGAAGAACACCGGGGTTGCCTGTCGGCATTTTTTCTTTGGTCGCAGTTTTACTATATGCTTTAATATTCCAACCGCAAAAAGCATATCCCCGAGAGGCGCAGTCGAAACCGCCCGCCCTCAGGGATATGCCGAAACCGAATCTAGTGCCTACAGCGCTTCGTCGGAAGGCTGCGGGAACAGCTCGAGCAGCGTGCTCTTGGCGCGCCTCGGAAGCACGGGCAGTGCCGCCAGGATCGCTCGCCAGTCGATCGACTCATTGGGCTTGCCCCAGATTTGCACTGGCGGCTCACCGAAAAACCCCTTGTAGTCTTCCAGGGTGCGTTCGTAGAGGGCCGCGAACTTAGCCTGGTCGGCATCCGATCCGTTGCCCGGATGGTGATGAATCGGCTGCTTGAAGATCCGCATGCACAGCACTTCCCAGTAACTGTACGTGTAGATCAGGTGCAAGTGCCACGCCTCGTCCACGAAGGTCGAGGGCGTCACCATGTGACCGGTCACCTTGAGCAGGAAGAGGAATTTGCGGTATTCCTCGATGACGCGCAACGCCAGGGCAATATCCCACTTGTTGCGCTTGGCCAGACGCTTGGAGAAGTTGTACTCCACGCCCGGCTCATCGAAGACGAATTCCTGGAGCTGGCGCCAGAGTTCGGCGTGCTCCTCCGGGATGTTGTATCCCGCATTGGCTGTCTGTGTCGACATTCAATTACCTCCAAAGAAGGAGGCATCGCTGCCTCCTTGTGCTAGGACTGGGAGAGGAAATAGATTGGCTCCGACACATCAGTCGCCGCCGCCGCCACCGCAGCCACCACCGCCGCCGCAACTGCTGCCGCTGCTGCACGAGGAAACGAACCAGCCTCCGCTGCTGCTGCTGCCACTGCCTCCACTCGAAGCGCGAGCGATGAGGATGATGATCAACAGAACCACGGCGATGATGATGATGACCGTCCACGTACCGTAGGTCCAGCCGAAAAGACCGGGCGTCGACCACCACGAAGCATCCGAGACTCCGCCCGCCTTCAATTCGGCATTGACGTTGTCCAGGATGGTGAGCAGACCGGTCGCCGGGTCAGCCCGCATGAACTTCTTGATGGTCGGAACGACGGGGCCGCTCGAGCTCGAGAAGTGGTCGCGGGTGAAACCCTTGCCCTGCATGTAGGAGCCCACGCGCACCGCAGTCGAGCCGGCGTCGGAGCCCTTGGAACGAATGTAGAGGATGATCAGGATGCGGTCTTCGGAGAAGCCGCTTTCGTAACGCCAGCGCTCCCACAGCCGCGTGTGCAGCATATTGGGCGCCCAGTCGTCGCGGCTGCCGGCGGAGAGCTCGTCGCCCTGCTCGGTGACCACGACGTAGACGTTGAGACCGTCAGGCGCGTGCGCCTTGACCTGCGCTTCGAAGTCGGCGGGCAGGTTGATGCGCGAGGACATCTTCGCGTCGACATAGACATGTTGCGCGGGGTCGAAATTGGGAAGCCAGGTGTCGGCCGCCTGAGCGGGCAGCGCCCCGAGCAACATCCCGACGACTGCGGTGAGCATGATGAACAGTTTCTGCATACGTTGTTTTCCTCTTGCGAGTTTGAATCGCGAAGTGAGACAAACCGAAATTTGCCTCGTACCAGTTTTCGTGTGATTGCTCACACGAGTCCACGGAATATGCACCGGACCTGTTCCAACCACAGACACTGCCGAGCAGGTCTGCCAAGTACAAAAGCGTATTGAAGCGCGCTGAGTGCTTAGTTTCGGTTTAGTCCAGGTCGCAAGTTGCACAAAGAAAAGAGGCCTCCAGACTCTCATATGACAGGGTCATGAAAGAAACCCGATCGCCTGAGTTGTTATAAAGCTTCAAAAGTCCTTGCTTGTATAGCTTGCGCGAACTTGTCAAGAGACAGGCATTAAGGCCCGAATCTCCCACTTCGCGCGAGAGGTGAAAGGTTTGCATAAAGAGCATGTGAACTAGCTGTCTGTGGCCACTTGAGCCTGCTCTCAGTACTCATGTTCTAGATCAGCAAAAAGAATTTGAGTGCAAAACTGTCTGAACTGGTCAGGTTTCAGCAAAAAGCCCATAAATGCTATTTGGTTGCCATCTGCCTTGTGTTAGCCAGTAATTGTCTTTGCATTTTCATTCAGCATCAGTTTTTTCTCTCAAACAAGAACAAACTATCTCTCCCTCGTGAATATGGACAGCGCGTAGCGCTGCCCGACTGGTGCCGTTTAAATTCCAAACCAATTGACCAAACTAGGAGACTAAAATGCGACACATCTTCAATGTCGTATCTGGTGGCATTTTGCTGGGTCTTTCACTGTTGGCGATAACCATTCTCACTGCCCTCTACGCTACACCATGGCAGGCGGCCACCATTTTGTCGGTGCTTGCCGGTATCTTCGCATCCGTGAGCCTTTACTGCGGTGCAAATACCGAAACTCGTGCACTGAGGCAGCGACTGGCAGAGACACAGCAGCACGTTCAACACCTGGAAGCTAACATCGCCGAAGACAAAGCCGTAACAGCCGGGCTCGAAGAGACGCTCAGGCAAGCACAAGCCCGGCAGTCTCAGCTCGAGCGCGACATCTCTGTGCGCGATTCAGTCCTGCGCGATGTACTCGTTCGTGATGCCCTGCTCGTCGTTCAATTCGTCTTCGTCCTCGACGCGCAAGCCGAAGAAGAGCCGCCGCTCTTCATCTGACGGTTGCATCGGACTTCGCTTCGTCCAAAGGAACGGACTCGCGTCGTCACCTGAGGGCGCAAGAAATACTTCACGTCCAGACCACAAGGTTTTTGTATGTCCTTCAACGAATTTTTGTACGGAATTGCACTTGTCGTCTCTGCTCTCGTGTCCCTGCTCATGCTCACATTCGCTCGCTCGGGGCTTGGTTTTCTGGCGCTTCTCGTCGGCTCGGCGGCGAACTATGTGTTGATGCTTTATCTTGCCTGGTACGTGGCACCCTACTGCGCATTCGCATACGCCATCGTCAGCCTTATCGCCGGCGCTGTGCTCGAAACAGTCATCTGCGACAAAGAAGATGCAGAACGCAGCAGAGCCAAAATCGCTCGTGAGCGCGAAGAAGCTGCAAAGTCGGACGCTCGCGAGCAGGCAAACGAAACCGATGAAGGTGCGCGCTAGACACCTTTTCCTTTCTTTCACTTCAACTGGAGAAAGTTATGGCTATCTCAGAAGAATCGATCAAATTGCTGGTCGAACTGGCAAACGCCAAGTTCCAAGATCCACACCGCACGCAAGAGGACCTGCTGCAGGCAAGAGCGCTCTTTCAAGAAGCGCTGGAAGGCTCGCTGGAAATCTACGGAACCGACAGCGAGTATTCAGGCATGATCTACAACTCGCTCGGATTGGTCTTCTGCCAGCTCGAAGACGACTACTTCGAAGAAGGAGAAGAAGCGTTCGCTGCCGCCCAGAGCGCTTACAAAACGCCTGAGTATCTGGCCATCGTACTCAACAATCACGCCGACTTGCTGCTCAAGGAAGCGCGCCTGATCGACGAAGAAATCGAAGAGATCAAAGAACTGGTGCGCAAGCAGCGGGAGGCACCGCCGCGTCCGTTACTCCCGACTCGCCGAGAACGGCTCGGCAAGGCAATCCGGCAGGCGGCTGGCAATATCCGTCGAGCCTGGAATAAAGACCAGACAGTAGAAGCGCAGGGGCGTCCGCGCGACATCACCAGCGAGCTGACTGCAACCATGCAGGAGGCGACGGACACTTACCGCAGAGCCGCGGAACTTCAGCGCCGAGCGCTTCAGCTCAAGCAGAAGGAAAACGACTCGGCAAGCTCGACTCCGGAGATCGGTTCCAGTTCGGGTCCGGGCACTCGCTCGGGGTCGAGCTCGAATGCCGGCTCAGGTTCCCGCGCAAACTCCGGAGCGGGGGATGCGAATGCAAACGGCCCGGTGAAGATGTCCAGCTCTCGTTCAGTGGCGCTGTACAACGGTCCGAAATATGGCGGGCAGGCCCCAAGCAATAACAAGAACGGCTATTTGCCGGAATACAAGACGCCGGCGCAAATCTTCGCGGCACTCGAGGAAGTGGCGATCGGACAGTATGCCGCCAAACGTGGTTTGGCAAATGCCGCTTCGCAGCACATGAAGCGCATGAGGCTCACGCCGGAAGAGCGTGCAATCACGGACAAATCGAATGTTCTTTTGGTTGGTCCGACAGGCTGCGGCAAGACGCTGCTCGCCGAGGCGCTGGCGAAAGTCATCAGCGTGCCCTTCTATCGCACGGAGGCGACGAAACTGACGGCGTCCGGCTATGTCGGTGAAGACGTGCAGTCTTCTCTGACAGGATTGCTGCGTGTGTGCAACTTCGACGTGGAGCGCGCGCAAACAGGCATCATCTTCATCGACGAGATCGACAAGAAAGCACGCCATTCCGGCAGTCAACTCGATGTCGGCGGCAAGAGCGTCCAGGAGGAGATGCTGACGATTTTGGAAGGAACCAAAATCAGCGTGCCGGGCAAGAACAAAGGCGAAACCATCGAAATCGACACGACGAATATCCTCTTTGTGGTCGGCGGAGCCTTTGTCGGACTGGGAGAAATTGCCCAGGAACGACTCTCGTCCAACGGTGCTACGATTGGCTTCTCAGCCAATCTGCGCAACAAAGAAGAAGATCCCAATTCGTACTTGAAGCACCTGACCGCTGCCGACTTCGTCAAGTTCGGGCTGATCCCGGAATTGATCGGGCGCTTACCCAATCGTCTCTACATAGAGACATTGACGGTCGAGCAGTTGGAGCGGATTCTCACGGAGCCGAAGAAGGCGATTCTGCTGCAGAAGCGAATTCTCATGGCGGGAGTGACCGACATCAAGTTCACGAGAAGCGCTGTCAGGGCGATGGCGAGCGAGGCTCACAAAATCGGCACTAATGGTCGCGCTCTCAGGGAAATCGTCGAACAAATCATGGAGCCGGTCGTGTTCGCCGAGCCGAGGGAAATTGTCATCACGCAAGAGATGGTGCGCAACCGGCGCAAGGAAATCGCCGCTGCCAACGAAGAAAGCGCCAACGTGAAGCCGCGTCTAATGCCGGATTACGTCGTTGATGACGAACCGGTGGCGCTGCTCTTCGAAGCGCAGACAAACGCTCATTAGCACTGGGCGAAAAATAAGCGCAAGGGACGGCGCGGCAAACGCTTCGACGCAAAACCAGGAGGCCCTCGTCCTGAGGGCCTCCTTTTCTTTTCCGGGGCGGCTCTTCACTGCATCGAACCTAGCTATTTTATTTTCGCCATAGCCTACTACGCTTTATCATATCCCACCCGCCAAAAGAGAAGGTCCCGAGAAGCACACACCAGATACGGTGCGGGTTCCCGGGACCTTCAAGTACTGCAGATATTCGCTTTCTATTCAGACCGCGGACCGTCGCCCTTACTTGTCAGTCTTCTGCGGGGCTGCAGCAGCGTCGGTGGCGGTCGTCGCTCCCGAGCCCTCAGCCTTTGCCTGCGCGTCGGCAGCACCGTCTCCGGCAACAACCGCGGCATCTGCCTTCGGCTGTGCAGCAGGCTTCTTCACCGGCATCTGCTTGGGCGGCTTGCCGAGGAAGAAGTCGGGCAGCGGAGCCACCTTCGGATGCACGTTGTACTTGCTCAGGTCCTTCATGCCCGTGCCTTTGAGAACGGTCGAGTCGATGAAGAAATTGCCGGTGCAAGCATCCGACGGCTGGTTGAAGATCCAGTACGCGGCATCAGCGACGATGTCCGGCGTGCGGGCAGCAGCGAAGGACTCCTTCACATCGCCCAGAATGTTGCGAATCGCCGACGTGTCGATAGCTGTCTCCGGCCAGAGCGAATTGACCGCAATCTTCTGCTTGCGGAATTCCCGAGCCATGCCCAGCGTACACATGCTCATTCCGTACTTGGAGAGCGTGTAGGCCAGATGCGGCGCGAACCAGTCAGCGTCCAGGTTGAGCGGAGGCGACAGGTTGAGGATGTGGGGGTTGGCACTCGACTTCAGATGAGGCAGCGCATGCTTCACCGTCATGTAAACGGCGCGGGCATTCACCGACTGCATGAGGTCGAAGCGCTTCATGTCCGTGTTTTCAGTGTCGGTCAGCTGAATCGCACCAGCGTTGTTGACGATGATGTCGATGCCGCCGAATGCTTCCACGGTTTTGGCGATGGCGTTCTTGATCTGCTCTTCGTCGCGCACGTCGCAAGCGATAGCGATTGCTTCGCCGCCCGCTTCCTTGATGGCATCCACAGCAGTGTGAATGGTGCCGGGAAGCTTCTCATGCGCAGTGACGGTCTTGGCGGCGACAGCGATCTTGGCTCCGTCTTTGGCCGCTTTCAACGCAATTGCCAAACCGATTCCCCGAGACGCCCCAGTGATGAACAGAACCTTGTTTTTCAGGCTCATGTGGTGCTCCATTTTTTTGTGGAAATCCAAAACCGCAGGTCACCTTCCTCTCGAGCTTCACCTCAGGGTGAGCGTGCGAAAAGAAGCTGAGTGGTATGAATTTCAGGTTTTTATTGGGACTTTGTCGGAAAGAAAAAGAGAAGGAAATGAAGGCGTTAATCCTCCACAAGTCGTGACTGCTCATGCAATTCTTGAATACTCGCCAGCGGAGGCACTGGCTTATTTCTCGCACAGAATCAGCCTTTTGACATCCAGCCTGTGAAAACTCCGAGCATTGCGAATCACGCACTTGCGCGAAGAATTCGGCAAGACCCCCAACCCGCGACATGCCAAGAGGCGCATCACTAAGCGATTCACGCAGCTAGTCCACACGCTACCAGGATCACGCCCAAGGTTTTCAAGCGGATCAAAAACAGAGCAAGAAGCCGATATTTGCTGCATTTAAGCCAACAAATGGCGCAGTCCATGCAAAGCCATCGGCATGTTCAAAAGCGGAGAATCGACACGCAGACACGGCTTTTGCGCTTATGTAAACGTCTATGAACAGGCTTAAGGTCATACTTGTTAATAAGCTCGTAGACGCGCGTTTTTGTTAGTTTCTATACGCTCTTACTTCTTTTTTCCCCGCCCATACTCTCCGGCCAATCCCACACTTGCGTTTTTTTCCACCCTCCGGATTCGAGCGAATAGCTTGGGGCACGGACACGAATCAAATTGCCGTCGGTGCGAGATTTTTCTGCACACTTCAAGCGTGCAGCGCCGGTAGGGAGAGTAAGAGTGACAAACACTGCTGAGAAATCAGCAAGGATGATCTTGTTATGAACACATTGCAGCGTCAATTCGGGTCGCGCTTCGTCGAGATGGTCAAGGCTTCGCCGCGACTGGTCGCCGACGTGAGACGACTCCGGCGCCGCGGAGTTCGCATCAAAACTCTGCGTGGCTCGATCGATGCCTGGTGCATCAAGGACGACAAACTGGTCGCTCTTGGCACAGGCAATTCGGCGCAAGTCGGCGTGATGGCTCTGGCTCACGAGTCGAACCACATGCTGCGCGAGCGCATCAGTATGAAGGCAGTCAACCGTGTCAGCGAAGCCAAATGGGTTCGCGAGTTCATGGAAGAAGAAACCGACTGCTTCTTGAGGGAGGCTCAAACTGCCGATGATCTTCAGCGAGCAGGATTCAAGCTCACGAAGTATGCCCGCTCCTGGTTGCGCACCATGCGCAGAGGCGGCAGGGCTGCAGTGCGTAAGCGGGTCTACCGCACGCGCGTCATTGGAACCAGACTGAGCTACCCGGAATACGTCCGGCTCATGTATCGCGAAAATCGGACGGCAGCCTAGCTGTATCGAGCGAATTTCTTCACTGGAGGCTTCACATGAGTGAGGCTTTCAGGCGGACATTCGTCTCGCCGCGATACGCACAGCGCTTACTCGCGACCCCTCCATTTACGAGCAAAACATCGCTCACCGATGGAATGCGCTAGCGCAGTCCATTGAGTAAAAGCCGTGCTCGGCACGGCTCAGAAAGAGGAAAAGCACTGTGGCACGCGAAAATTGCACACACCCCAAGGGCATCGAGTACGTGAAATATGTCGGTGGCTACGAGCTCTCTGGCGGCGGCTTTCATGCCACCTTCAGTTGCCGTTGCCCGATCTGCTTCACGGAAATCCCGCTGACCTGCTCGGGGTCGAAGGAATACGTGGAGAATTTCCACGCCGAGATCAAGGCAAAGAAGCTGCTGGATTACTGATCGGCTGAAAGGCTGAGAGGCTAGTCCCTGCTTTAGTTCGTCTGCGCGTCCCGCCGTCTTACTCTCTCGAGGGCGCCGACAAGGCCCCAAAGGAAAGAGGCTGGTGGGGCGCGCAGGCGGCGCCTGTATCTATCAAAGGGTCCGCAGACGAGCGCCGCAGCATATTCCGAAAACGTGCTGCTCGACTCAAATCACGCGTCAATTAAGGGCGCGTTTCTGCGGAGTTTTAAAATACATTTTTCTAGGAGATTTACATGAGCCCAAGCATCATGTACATCCTCATGGGCGTCCTCATCCTCGGCGCCGTCATCATTGCCGCCTCCGCGCGCCGGCGTCCGGTCGACCAGAGCTATCGAAAGAACAAGCTCGCGCACGACCTCAAGTGGCTCAAAATCGGCATCGACGAAGTGGAGCGCCGGCTGCAGTCGGCGAAGAAGTGCGCCTGCAATCTCGAAGCGGCGCGCAATCTGGAGAAAGTGAAGCAATATCATGGGCGCGCCGACGCCGCGGTCAAGGGCATTGCCGAAGGCACCAATCACGACATTCTCGCCGCCGAAAGCGAACTGACCGCCAACCAGCAACTGCTCGCCAACGCACGCGCTCATCTCGAGCGCGCCGAACACGAGCAATGCGACATCCCCGAAGATGGTCGCAAGGGAGGTTGCCGTGCCGATGAATGAAAGAGAATCGAAGCAAAACTTCGGTCGCAACCTGTACCTGATCACGCTGATTGCCACGCTGTTGGCGCTGGCGGTAGCGATCATGATGCCGGCCGAAGCGGCACCCGCGCGGTCGGCAATGCGTCCGCTGGAAAACGAGATGCTGCGCATCGCTCAAACGGCTCAGGGCACAACGAAACCGGCCCAGAACGGTGTTCGTGACGTGAGCTGGGACGAGCTGCAACAGGAGATCGCCTCCAATCGCGGCGCCATAGTCATCGAGTTCTACCGCAACGGCTATCCCGACGACCCCAAAGTCGCCGACGACTGCGACAACTGTGCAAATCAGTTGAGCGGTTACGAAAACACGGCAGCACGGTTCGGCGGCAAGGTGACATTCCTGCGCTTCGATGTCGACAAACATCCGCAACTCATGAATTTCGGTCTGGTCGTCTATCCGACGCACATCTTCATGGTGCACAGCTCGTCGGACCTCTGGACGTTCAGCGTCAGGGGCTTCTTAACCGAGAAGCAATTCGAAGAGCTCATTGACGAGCTGTTCAAAATCAAGCCATAACCGCGTGCAAAACGGCTCGGTTGATTAAAACCTAGCCGAGGAGCCAAAATAAGCCGAGAAAGCCGTTCACAGAAAGACGGCACCTTGGTACCATGGTTAGTGGCACTGCTCTAAGGAAGAGCCATGGAAAAGTTAGCCAAACAGTTTGGCAGCAAGCTTGCTGAACTGGTCAATGCTTCGCCTACTCTCTCTCGCGACGTGCGCGCCCTGCGTAAAGCAGGCGTGCGCATCAGGCGCTTGAATGGCGTTTGCAGAGCGTACTCGCGCTCCGAACCAGGCCGCCCTCAGGGAGCCCTGCTCTGCATAGGCGCAGGATGCTCGCCTATGATGCAAGCGCACTACTTGGCTCACGAGGCGTATCACATCCTGGTGGGCAAGACCAGATTGGTATTCGACCCCCGCCGGATTTCCAGGCGGAGATTCATTGGCGCGGCACTGCGCGAGGAAGCGCGCTGCATTCTGCATGAAGCGCGCGTCTCCAAAGAGCTTCACGATGCCGGGTATCCGATTGGTTCGCCCAATTACTCGTACCTGGTCGATTATCTATCCGGTGGTTATCGGGAAGTCCGCAGGCGACTCGAGCACGAGTTCCCTTCGGGCGAAGTTATTCCCTATCCCGAATACTACGGGCAAATGTACGACCGCCGCGTGCAGGAAATCGCTCAGCGCCGACGCGCTCAGCGGAAGGGCGCTTAGACAGCGCCTTTTCAACCTGCCCGTCGCTGTCGCACAAAGACGTAACGGGTGAAACACCCGCGACTTTGTTTCAAATAAACGAAGCCAAATCGGCGTGAAAAGGCGGCAAAACGCGCCAGCTCACCCCGAAAGGACCGCAAACGGTCTGCAACAGAAGGATATTGCGATGGACTCAAACGCCATTAGCATCTACCTCGTTATCGCTGTCTTCTACCTGGTCGTCTGGGGCGGACTCATCTTCGCTCTGCAGAAGACCAAGCACCTGCGCGTGCCGCAACGGAAATCGAAGTACTCTCCGTTCTCCCGCGAGATGCAGGAAGCTGTCGCCAAAACCCACCTGCTCGCCGACCGCTACGAGTGGGTGAAAATCCAAGCGGACAACAGCCATTCGCCGAAGCGCTACCACGCTTCGCGAAAGCTAGAGGACGCAGCCGAGCAACTCAAGCTCGCCCGCCAGAGCCTCGCCGACGACGATCTCGCTGCAACGAACAAGGCTTGTGACGCAGGTCTCAAGTTGATAGACGACGCCGAGAACGATATCGCCGGATAACCCGAACGAAGAAAGTCTCGCAGATGACCACGATCATCTTGCTCATTGGCGGCATTAGCGCTTTCGCTGTGGTCGCCACCTACTGTGTGCGCAATGGCATTCCTTTCGCACACCCGACCGCACCTGTTCAAGGAGCCCCCGAGGAAAACCTCGAGGCGCTCACCGCCGAACTCGAGACCGTCATGGCGGAAGCTGTGCGCGAACTCGATATCTGCAACCCTTACATCTCGCGAGAGAATTGGAAGGACCTCGCCGAAGACGAGCTTTTGAAGCGACAACGCGCTCGCCGCATGTACATCTACGCCTACGAGGCGTGGCGCAAAGCGGAAGAGTGCCTCGACTTCGATGGCTCCAACGGCAGCATCGACCTGCGCATGATTGGCAGCATTCCGCTTGTCCGCAGGGCAGGCATCGCCAAAGCGCACCAGTCGGTCGAGCAGTCGAAGGAAGTGCAAAACTTCCTCGGATTGAACGGCTGAAAAGGCTCTGACACGAAAAGAAAAACTAGAGCGGCAACCGCTCGATGGCAAAACGAAAAATTTTTGGACGGTCGATGGAAACCACGGTGAAAACCTGGTCTCCATCGACCTTTCCTTTCTTTTCAGACCATCCTACTACTCCTTATCATATACTGATTTAGGCTTACGAAATGGGGAAGGTCAAAAACGAGACGCTGATGCATCCCGAAATTACATTTGGCCTTGAGTCCGAAAAATCAGGATTTTTCAGAGGAGATATTCCCAAAGCGCTGGCCCAGTGAAGCTTTTGAGCATCGAAGCAATTCACCAGACAAAAAACCGGCAAACTCCCGCGCAACAACGTTTTCGGGATAATGCCAATCCGAAAACTCTGCACTTTTCGGATTGAAGGCGAAGGACCAAATCGAATTGGTCCGCGGGCGGTCGAAGTATATACAATCCGCCCCCTAACACAAGCGTCCCGTATCATGGCGGCTTTTCCATTTTCAATAATTTTTACTATAACCGCGATAAACTAAACGGGTATGAAGTTCGCGCACCAAAACAAGCTATTCTCCTGCCTGTTGGCACTCTTCAGCATTGCACCAGCGCATGCTCAAACGAACCATAACTCAAGCCTTGCAGCGATCCATAACTCAAGTCTTGCAGCGAACCACAACTCGAGCATTCAAGCGGCTAAACAAGCCGACTTACAACCAGGTCAACAGTTGAAGGTTGAGTTTGTCGCCAGCCAACCGTGCGCTCTAGTTCAGTTCGTAAACATCCTTGCCGAGCGGCATCACACATCGGGTTGGGTCAAAGGCTGGTATGAAAAACAGTGCAAGGCAAATCCCGCATTGGTGGGAAACCTTCAAGCCGACAAGGCCCCGCTTGCCGCGTATCAAAAGCTGATTGATAGAGAAGAAAAACACTTTCACTACGTCGATGAGATCGGTCGAGATCGAAGTGTAGATGAGGTGATTCTGTGCCAAGCCGCGCGCTGCAACTATATTCCGGAATTGATCGCAAAACTGAAAGGCACGCTTAGCGAAGACGATCTGCACACACTGCAAGACACGCTCAACCACTTTCTTCCAGCCTTCGATGATCTCATCTGGAAACCACGTTCTGCAACCTTCAAACGTCAAGTCGAAGAGTTTCGCCAGCAAACCGCAGCGACCAAAATGTGCGAACGCTTGACTCAAGTAAGACAGTTTCTAGGCTCTTCCTATCCGACAGAAAAACCATTTCTCATTGCTTTGTCTCCCTTGCCTGCCGGAGGCAAGCAGACAAGCGGTCAAAGCATGGGCATTGTGCAAACCGTTGAATTAAAACCGAACGACAAGTTTCAAACCATGGCGGATGTGGTTTTTCACGAAGCTGTTCACGCATTATGGTTCGCCAAGAAAGATGCGAACGAAGCGATGAAATTGTTTACTATTCCAGGAAAAGGTGCACTCCCAATCACTGAGTTATACGAGGGAATGGCGACGGCCCTTGGTCAGGGCTGGTTTGCCAAAGAGGCTTTCGGTCGCACTGGGAAAAGCTGGTACGCCGATCCGATCATCGATCACTATTCAAAAACCGTGTGGCCTCTATACGCCGATTATTTGAAGCAGCGAAGAAAGCTCGATGCGGCATTCGCAAGAGAGGCGACAGCCTGCTATTACCGCATGTATCCGGCAGCAGCGGAGCGCATAGTTTTAACATCCTGCTACCTGATCCTTGCCGATGAGATGCAGGACTTCTCAGGCTTTCGCAAGGAGGTCTACAAAGCAATGCCACGACTTCGAGAGTGCAGCATCAACACACCGATTAATGCAAAGGAAGGCTTCCAAGCATTCGAAGACTCGCATGCAGACCGGGTCGCCATACTCACATCGTTTTCAAAGATTGCCGAACTGAAACCACTCGGCATTACCGACCGCGAAATCCAAAAACTGAAAGGCAAGTCTTTTCACGCAACAACACTGGAATTCAAAGGAAAACAAATTCTATTCTGCCTGGCGGAAACATCCGAAGACCAAAAGCGGGTTTTCTATGAAGTTCTAAAACTTCAAAATTGGCCGCGGGCTGAAAAGTGAACGGAGATTTCTGGAGATATCTGGAGATTTCTGGAGATTTCTGGAGATTTCTGGAGATATCTGGAGATTTCTGGAGATTTCTGGAGATTTCTAGAGAGCTCCGGATGTCTATAGAAATCTCTTACAGCAGTTGCATTCCTGCCCGTACGGCAGCTTTATCAAAAGTGACCGTATGACTACATCCCGCAGCAAAAGCTAGTCTTTCAATCAAACAATCGGCAAAGTCCGCAGGGCCTGATTCGAATGCATAGAGAGCCTTCCACACGGTTTCAGCACTCTGAACCAAAAGCTGCTTCGACTCTAAAATTTGACGAACAATTGCCGAAATATCCCTTCTTGTTGCGCCATAACAGCTTTCCACCACCCAAACAAGCTCGACCAAAGTAACTGTCGCGATAAACCCAGGTTGGTCCGCTGAGCATTGAGACTCAATTACTTTAGTTGCGATAGATGATTGCTTTGCGTCGTCCTGCGCAATGTAGCGAACCAGTACGTTAGTGTCTAAGCCGATCAATTTCGTGAGCCACGCTTCTTAACTGCGACGCGCATCTCAGCGACAGAAACTGGTTTCGCCGGTTTCTTCAAGAGTCCCTTCAAAGCACGTACATCTTGAATCACTGGCCTGATTGCAAACTCTCCGTCTGCAATCTCAACGAACTCTATGCGGTCGCCGGACTCGAGGCCCAGCCTGTGGCGGACATCAACCGGAATCGTCACTTGTCCCTTGCTCGTAACGGTGGCGCTGCTCATACTAATCCTTACTTAGACCAACGATCCTTACACTTCTCATCTCCTTACTTCATAGTAAGGCACTTTGTCTGTTTAAGCAAGAAAGAATAAAGGGTTTTCCCGATTGTATTCGTCCGCTCTAAATTGAATACTTCATCAAACCGCAGAGAGAAAAAATTGATTACACGAAAGGTTGGCGCCGCCTCAATCCTGCTGGGAGTTTTTGCCTCCAGCGCATTCAATGCTGGGGCAGCTTTATCTTCGGAAGAAAAAACGAAGCCTGACGAAGATCTGAGAGTTCCATCTGCGCCAATTGCTTTGCTCATTTCCGCAGCGCAACTGCGACGCAAGGAAATTTGGACAAAAGAAATCGGCTCAGAAATCGAACTAAGACTTACACTGCGTGATTACGTCTCTGGAATTGCAGAAGACTGGCGAGTTAATCGAGAACGAGTCTCCGCCGCAAATCCGCACTGGTTAAGAGATCTGTTGGCTTGGCACAAATTAGAAACTAGTGGAAAAGCACGATACGGATCCCTCGCGAGCAAACCGACGCTCGCCGCTAGAGCAGCGCTGGTGAAGTTTGCAGGTAAACGTGCAATGGAAACAATCGATGACTGTATGGAAAAATTTGGACCGCCAAGACGCGACCATCAGTTCTGGCGGGAAAAACACGGCGACCCACCAGCAAAAATTCCGGTTGGACGAAACTTGCGCACTCCGGTGCAAGCAGAAAGAAAGCATTGCTAGCGGCTATATCGGAACGGCGCAAAGCATCTTGAATACCCATTCTCGCACTGCTGCGCGAGCGAGTTCACACAAAATTGTCAGGCACCGCAAAAGAATTCTGCATTCGGCATTTCTCGAAGTTGTCGTTTTTCCAAGAGGAGTGTTGGCAAGATGCAGATTTCATCAAAAGTTCATGATTTCAAGACGAAATCATTCTTCTCTATAAGCTAGAAAAGTTCTGTTTTCTTTTCTTTCTTTTCAAGAGCACGCGACAGCTTTCTTCGTTCAAATATTCTGACCTTGCCTCTTCTCTGCCTTCCTTCTGAACTTTTGCAGGTTCGGATAGAAGACCGCTGGTGAAGTGAGCAGTCGAATTTTGAACGCGTGTAACTTACACGAAATGCGCGTCGCTGCGAGTTCCTACCAACATGTGCCATGCGGATTTGATGGGTCATCAAGTCTGCAAAACCTAAATTCAGAGGTGGCAATATGACCAAGCGAAACGTTACGAAAGCGGAAGTACAGCCGCTTTATACTAGCCTCCCGGAGAAATACCGGCTGGCACGCGAGAGATTCGGACGCCCGCTCACGCTGGCTGAAAAGATTCTCTCCGCTCACCTTGACCGCTGGAACGAGGGCGAACAGTACCCCGTCCGCGGTAAATCGCAGGTTTTCCTCCGTCCCGATCGGGTCGCACTGCAAGATGCAACGGCGCAGATGGCGCTCTTGCAGTTCATGCAGGCTGACCTCGACAAGGTCTACGTGCCGACTACCGTGCACTGCGACCACCTCATCCAGGCTCGAGTCGGTGCCAAGCTTGACTTGCTCAACGCGCTCGACACCAACTCGGAAGTCTACGATTTCCTCAAGTCGGCTAGTACCAAATACGGTATCGGCTTCTGGAAACCAGGCTCCGGCATCATCCACCAGGTGGTGCTGGAAAACTACGCTCACCCCGGCTGCTTGATGATTGGCACCGACTCGCATACTCCCAATGCGGGCGGTTTGGGCATGCTGGCAATCGGTGTCGGTGGCGCTGACGCTACCTTCACGATGGCCGGCGAACCGTGGGGTCTGCGCTGGCCGAAGCTGATTGGCGTGAAGCTGACTGGCTCTCTCAACGGCTGGGCAGCTCCGAAGGATATCATCCTCAAGCTCGCCGGAATTCTCACTGTCGAAGGCGGCACCGGAGCAATCGTCGAGTACTTCGGTCCGGGCGCGCGTTCCATCAGCGCCACCGGCAAGGCGACCATCACGAATATGGGCGCTGAGCTTGGTGCGACGACTTCGGTCTTCCCGCTCGACGACCACATTCTCGACTATCTGCGGCTGACCGGTCGCGGCGAAATCGCGGACATTGCCGACGCGTCGAAGCAGTATCTGACTGCCGATGCAGAAGTCGAGGCGGAACCGGAGAAGTACTTCGATCAGGTCATCGAGATCGATCTCGATACGCTGGAGCCGCATATCGTCGGACCTCACACGCCAGACCTGGCGCGCCCGCTCTCGGTGTTCAAAGCCGAAGTGGCCGCCAAGGGTTATCCCGCCAATCTGCGCTACGCGCTCATTGGCAGCTGCACCAACTCCAGCTACGAGGACATGAGCCGCGCTGCCGCAGTTGCGAAGCAAGCTGCCGAGAAGGGCTTGAAAGCGCCGGTCGGCTTCATGGTGACGCCTGGTTCCGAGCAGGTTCACCAGACCATCAACCGCGACGGACAGATGGCCGACTTGCAGTCGGTGGGCGCCAATGTGCTCGCCAACGCATGCGGTCCCTGCATCGGTCAGTGGAAGCGCGATGACATCAAGGAAGGCGAGCGCAACTCGATCATCACTTCCTTCAACCGCAACTTCCCACGGCGCAACGACGGCAACGCCGAGACACTGGCTTTCATCGCCAGTCCGGAAATTGTCACTGCTTTCGCGCTAGCCGGAACGCTCGACTTCAACCCGCTTGAAGACGAGTTGACCGCCGCCGACGGCAGCAAGTTCAAGCTGGCTCCCCCGCCGCAGTGCGGATTGCCGGTCAATGGTTTCAGCAATATCAGCGACGCCGACCTCGGCTACGTCGATGCTGAAGCTGGACGGGCTGCGGGTCCTGTCGCCATCGCCATCAGCGATAAGAGCGACCGCCTGCAGATTCTCAATCCTTTCCCGCGCTGGGACGGCGAGAACACTTTCGATGCGTTGCCCGTGCTGCTCAAGGCTCAGGGCAAGTGCACGACCGACCACATCTCGCCGGCCGGACCGTGGCTGAAATACCGCGGTCACCTCGATCGCATCTCGGACAACATGTTCCTGGGTGCCAACAACGCCTTTGCTGAAAAACCCGGCATGGGCAAAAACATCAACACGGCGACTGTCGGCAAGCTGTCGGACATCGCTCGTGAGTACAAGAAGCAGGGCTTGGGCTGGGTTGTGATCGGCGACCAGAACTACGGTGAAGGTTCCAGCCGCGAACACGCAGCCATGTCGCCTCGCTTCCTCGGCTGCAAGGTCGTGATTGCACGCAGCTTTGCGCGCATTCACGAAACCAACCTCAAGCAGCAGGGTGTGCTTCCGCTGACGTTCTCCGACCCGGCGCATTACGATCTAATCCGCCGAGCGGACGATCGCATCAGCGTGCATGGGCTGAAGGACCTGGCTGTCGGCAAGCCTGTGAAGGTGTACATCATCCACTCGGATGAAGTCACGGACGAGTTGACCGCCAACCACACGCTCACTGAAGAGCAGATTGCCGTCTTCAAGGCCGGCTCCGCTCTCAACCATGTCGGCGACAGGCGCAAGCAAGAGGCAGCGAAACACAACAATTCGGCCGGCAACACCTCGCAGCCGGACGCAAACGGAGGTTCCCCTCCCGCCAAGCGAAACCCCAACTGCAAGTGCAAGCGCTGCGCTTGCGGCGACAAGAAGGGTGCAGGTGATAAGTCGGGCGGTGCAGGCGATAAGTCGGGCGGCACATGCGGCGACAAGCCCCACGACGACAAAGCCGGCCGCGATACCACCAATGGTGTCGCTCCTGCGGGAGGCAACGGCAATACAGGCATCGGCAATACCGGCATCACAAATAACGGCAAGCTCGGCAGACCGGTCGAAGATCGCCCGAGCCCGGTGCGCAATCAGTCTCTGCTCGCTCGCTTCTGGCGCTGGCTGACCAGCTGGTTCTAATCCGAATACAGTCTCGGACACAGGCGCTGCAATTTCGCAGCGTCTGTGTTCTTCTGCAAATTCATTCGAAGCGGGCAACGCTCGTCGTCGCCCCGGCAAAAGGGCGCATGCAATGCGTCCCCAGCCCTGGGGCGGAACCAAGCCCCAAGCTCTCCAACGGAGAAATTCCATGACAAAAGTTTCAATCATCGGAGGTGCCGGCAACGTCGGTGCCACCGTCGCACAGTACCTGGCGACAAAGAACCTATGCGATGTCGTCATGCTCGACATCAACGAGGGAGCCGCCAAAGGCAAGGCGCTCGACCTCACGCAGGCAGTCGCTCTCACCGGCGGCAGCGCCAAAATCAAAGGCACGTCCGATTACAAGGACACCGCCAATTCGCAGGTCATCGTCATTACCGCCGGCAGCCCGCGCAAGCCGGGCATGTCGCGTGACGACCTGCTCAAGATCAATGCCAATATCGTCGCAACCGCTGCTCGCCAATCGCACCGCTATTCTCCCAACGCCATCTTCGTCGTCGTGTCCAACCCGCTGGACGTGATGACCTATCTGGTCTGGAAAGAGACCGGCGTGTCAACGAGCCGCGTCATCGGCATGGCCGGCGTTCTGGACAGCGCACGCTTCCAGTCATTCATCGCCGACGAGCTGAAGGTTTCCCCCGAGGACATCCGCGCCATGGTGCTGGGTGGACACGGCGATCTGATGGTGCCGCTGCCGCGTTTCAGCACGGTCAACGGCGTTCCGGTCACCGAACTGATCACCCCCAAGCGCCTTGCAGCCATGAGCAAGCGCACCGCCAACGGTGGCGCCGAAATCGTCGAGCTGCTCAAGACCGGCAGC